>JBJTOM010000339.1:0-10549 GCA_046074585.1 Planctomycetota bacterium
GGTTGCGGTTCGCAGCGGGCAGAGACTTTCAGCGGCATGTTCCAGGGACCGCCGGGGTCTGGGGTGAAGCGGAGTGTCAGATTGCCTGACGACTGATCGGCAGCAAGGACAACAGGTTCGCAGGCGACACCGCGCACGTGTTTCGGGTATTCCAGCTGCACATGTACCGGGCCGTCCACATCGCTGCCGCGACGGACGTGGAAGGGGAGCAGCACAGTGGCCCCGGGGACAGCCTGGACTGACGTTTGCGGCAGCTGAAGGCTCATGCGTTCCGGATCCACCAGCACAATGATCTGATCACTTTGCTCGAACGACGTGTAGCTGACGGGGTGCTGCCGACCATCTTCGGTTGTGACCATACCCACGGCCATCAGGCAGGTGCGGCTGGTGCGACCGATCTCCATCCAGGGAGGCAGAAAGACGGTGTAGTCAAATTCGGATGCGTCTGCCGGAACGGTGATTTCCGGCCCGGTGACTCCCTGCAGATGGCGAGTCTGGCGTTCGGACAGTCGTACGGTGAGCGGTCCGGTATAGCCACCGCGGTCGATTTGATAATGTCGCGTGAAGGTCGAGCCTCTGGCGGCGTAACGCGTTTCGAAGAGGCCCGACACTTTGAAGGGAGTCGGCACGGATACGGCCAGCCAGAAGCGGTCTCGGATCGGGGTGGAGGGGAGAGTGGCGGGTGGAGGCAGAATGACCACGGGATGTTCCAGTTGCCGTTCGCCATCTGTACTTTTGCCGACAATTTTCAGAGCGGCCAGTGCAACAGGCGCATCGGCTGCGGCTTTGAAGACGAGCGTGCCTTCGGACTTTGTTTTTTCGACCGTGACTGCATCACAGGTAACGCCAGTGGGCAGGTCTGAGGCTTCGAGGCGGATCTCGCCGGCAAAGCCGTGTCTGCGGCCCACGGTGACCTTCAGCTTGACATCTCCGCCCCGGAGCACGCGAGCGGCATCGAGAGAGGATGTGACATCGAAGTCGGGAACGAGTGTGGCAGCGGACCGTGCTGCCAGCCGATATCCGAATGCGGCCCCCCCGCGATCAGCAAAGCGGTCGCTCACGGCCACCGTATAAGTCCCGTCTGTCGGCGCGGTGAACAGCAGTGATGAATCCGTCTGGCCTGGCGCAAGGTCATCGGATTCCGCGAGTTTTTTACCCTGGGCGTCGGTCACCGTGAGCAGGCTGTCGAGCGATGAATTCAGGCGCGCTGCCCGCAGATCGAGTTCGACAGCCTGACCCTGCTGCAGTTGCAGCCGCCAGCAGTCAACGTCACCGGGCTGCATGATGCGTCCGTTGGCAACGGCATCCATTGGCGTGAGAGTGGCCATTCCCGGAGCGTCGTTTGGTTCCGTCTCCTGCAGTTCGATGAGATCGGTGATCTCCAGCCTGAGCTCGGGGAAGGCGGGGAGTGGCAGGCGAGCGGGCGCGTTGGGGGGAATTTCGATGTCGAGTCTGCCGGACTGGTCGAACTGACTGATGAATTCCAGGGGCAGCGTTTGCCCGCGGCGGGCACCGAGAGGATAGACGGCCAGCACATCAGGGCCTGGCTCGATTGTCAGTCGATAAACATAATGCTGCAGTCCTCCCTGATCAGCATCTTCAATCTGTATCTGGTAGCGGCCGGCGACAGCGGCGCGAAACGTGATTGCCGAATCCCGGCCACGGGCATCATCACTGATGGCGACCACGGAGCCGTCGGGGGCGAAGAGCGTGAGGCGGGAATCCAGCGGAGACAGGATCCGGCTGGCGGTGACTTCGCAGGTGATGACCTGCCCGGCCGCCGCGTCAAAGCTCCACACATCGCGATCCTGACGCGGAAAGATGCGTCCGTTGATGGTCAGTGGCAACCGGACCTGTTCAGGAACCGGTTCGCCGTCAAATTCCTGTTCTGTGATTTCCGGCAGGTCACCGATGACGAACGGCAGAGCAGTGGTAACGCCCTGAGATGTGGCTACGCGCCACCAGCGAACACCGGGAGCGGCATCGGCAGCGATCACGACAGAGCCTTCGTGGTCGACGGGGTAGTCCTCTTTCTGCTGCGAATCGGGCAATGGCAGGACCGGGCCTTCAAACCAGACCGTGGAAGCGCAGCGTCTGAGTTGCGTGGTGGCCTGGACGCCAGTGCCTTCCATGCGGAATTCACAGGCATCGTGAAGATAATGTCCGGCCACTTTGAAAGTCGTTGTGGTGCCCCGCTGTCCGCCGGCGGGAAACAGGCTGACGGCTGTTGGCTCGTCAGCCGCACACAGACCACAAAAGCGCGCGACGAAGGTGAGTGCAAGGATTGGCAGCGGCAGTGTCAGACGCATGTTCGCAGACTCCTTCGATTTCATGCAAACAGCGGACTGATTACGCGTCCTCCGCCCGGAACGATGGGCATGGGACGACGTTCTGCGGTGTGAAACATGGTGGCCGGATCGATCCCGAGGGCGTGATAAAGAGTGGCGGCCAGATCTTCAGGGCCCCAGGGTTCCGTGGCGGGCTTTTCGGCTCGTTCATTGGATGCTCCAACAACCAGTCCGCCCCGAATACCGCCACCGCCGATCGCAATCGCCGTGCTGGGTCCCCAGTGGTCGCGGCCAGCGTCCTTGTTGATTCGGGGCGTGCGACCGAATTCCCCTGTCACCAGCACCATTGTCGATTCGAGCAGCCCGCGGTCGTGCAGATCACGAAACAGTGTACTCATGGCACTGTCAAGATGCGGCAGCAGGTCTTCCCGGAGCACACTGAAGTTGGAGTAATGGGTGTCCCAGTTGGTGTGATCGATGAGCACACAGCGAACACCGGCTTCCACCAGACGGCGGGCGAGGAGACAGGATTGTCCGAGGGAGTGGCGACCATATTCGTCACGCAAACCCTCGCCCTCACTCGCAATGTCAAAGGCGGCTTTTGTCGCGTCAGATGTCATCAGATCAATCGCTCGCTGCTGCCACGTGGTCAGTGCCTGAGCAGACTGGCTGGCAACAGCATCCGCTGACCGCTGAAACCTGCTGACCGTGGAGAGCAGTTGACGACGGGAATCCAACCGGTCCGCTCGCAGGGATACCGGTGGCATCAGGTCCGGAACGGTAAACCCCGGCGCATTGGGATCGGCATCGACGACAAACGGTGCGGCACCGGAACCCAGATACGACGAACCGGCGCTGTTATGCATTTTCGGCAGGCACACGTACGGCGGCACAGAACCTCGCGGGCCAAGCTGCCGAGCGATCACGGCGCCGTGTGCCGGGCGCTGATTGTTGGGCTTCAGGCCACCGTTGAACCCCGGTCCTGGACGATGCCCCGTCAGGATGTAATGGTCGGCCGGACCATGGTCTGAATTGGGGTTGGTGAAGGAACGCACCAGAGCAAACTTGTCCATCTGTCGCGAAAGCCTCGGCAGATGCTCACACACCTGAGTCCCCGGCACGCACGTACTGATCGGATTGAACTCCCCGCGAAACTCAGCCGGAGCCTCCGGCTTCATGTCCCACGTGTCAATCGTCGACAACCCGCCCTGCAGAAATACGATGATCAGCGACTTCGCCCTTGCTGATCGCCCGTCAGCCGCCCCCGTCGTCTGGTCAGCCGCCAGGAGCTGCGGCAGGGATACGCCGCAACCCAGGATCCCCGCAGCACCCAGATGCAGCATGTCGCGACGTCGCAGATGGTCACAATAAGAGCGATGGGACATAAAAGAGTTCCTGGGCGGTGGGAAGGAAGACGAGTGGCAAACGGTGGGCAGGTGTTGGGTGGGGGCGAACACTGAACACTGATCAGTGATTAAACAGAAACTCAACAGAGTTCAGCATGCTCCATGTCAGATCTTCGACGGCTTCGCGGCGACTGGGTGCGTTGGCCATGTGCTGCAGAGCGGCGGCTTGTTCTGAGGAATCGGGCAGGCGACCGAAGCAGGTGAGGTAGAGTTCCTGGATGAGCTGCAGATTGTCCGGAAGAGCTTCGCAGAGGGCGGCGAGTCTCCCATTGGCATGTCTGAGTCGAGCGTCGATTTCAGGGGAATTCTGCACATGCAGAACTTGTCCCACGGAGGGTTCGGTGACGCGTTCGCATTCGCAGGCTGTTTCGCGGACCGGACGTCCGAAGAGAGTCAGAAAGGGGTGTTCGAGATGGCTGTCCCAGAGTTGAATGGCTTTGGACCCGGCCGGCATGCCGCTGAAGTGTTCGGGGACACCGGTGACACTGCTGACAGCATCAAGGAGGACTTCGGCATCGAGCTGTTTGAGGGGAAAGCGGGAATAGTTCTGGTTATCGGCAGTGGCTGCGGGTGCGGGAGTGGTGCTGCGCTGGTAGGTTTCAGAGAGGACGATACCGCGGACGAAGTGGCGAAAGTCAAAGCCGGATTCTGAAAGTTGTGCGGCGAGGGTTTTGAGGAGTGCGGGGTTGGATGGCGGGTTTGTCAGCCGCAGGTCGTCGACAGGTTCCACGAGTCCTTTGCCGAGAAAGTGGGCCCAGGTGCGATTGGCAAGATTCTGAGCGAACCAGGGATTGTCGGGGGTGGTGAGCCATGCTGCCAGGAGCAGTCTTCGGTCGCCGGGCGGCTGTTCTGCAGGCATGGGCTGGTCGAGGGCATGGGCGAAGATTTCATGGCCGGTCCGCGGATGTGTTGTGCGGCCGCTGGCGGCTGCCGTCAGCGATTCTCCGCCGGGGATGGGTTTGAAGGTGGCCTGCGTCACGAGAGCCTGCAGCCCGTGATAGTCGGTCTGGCCCCAGCGATCCCAGGGGTGGTGATGGCAGCGAGCACATTCGATGCGCACGCCAAGGAACACCTGTGAGATGGTGTTGGTGAGTTCGTGGGAATTGGCGGACGCCTTGTAGAACCAGCCTGCGGGGTTATCGGCGAGCGGTCCGGAGGCAGTGAGGAGTCGGGAGGCAAACTGGTCGAGCGGGAGGTTGTGTTCGAAGCTGGAGCGGATCCATTCGTGATAAGCGCGGGCCGCCTTGCGTCCCAGTGTCCGCCGATTGACTCGGAGCAGGTCTGCCCATTTGAGCGCCCAGTAGTCATTGAATTCGGGACGCTGGAGCAGACGGTCAACGAGCCGTTCACGGCGATCAGGCTGCGTGTCAGCAAGAAACGTTCGGGATTCTGCGGACGTGGGCAGTGTGCCGATCAGATCGAGGAAGACGCGGCGATGAAAGACGGCATCGTTGCAGGGGGCTGCAGCGGGCAGATTGAGTTGTTGCAGGCGGACGGCGACAAGGCGATCGATGAGGTTGGCACTGGCTGACGTCAGCCGGAGGTGCTGCTGTTCAGCGGGTGTGAGCGGCTGGGGTTGCGGGATGAGTCCCTGGAAGAGGTCCACATGGCCGAGATACGACGCCATGACGGCTACGGTTCCCGGAGTTTCTGCGGCGGTGACCAGACCGTGTTCGTCGACCTGTGCCAGCACTTCGCTGTTGGTTTGCCATGTGGCCAGCGCCGTCACGTCTTCGCGTTTTCCGTCGCTCCAGAGAGCCGTCACGCGGAGCGGCTGCTGCTGGTTGAATGTGAGCAGGCCTTCAGCGGGCTGGACCTCGATGCGCTGCACCTGTGGATCATCGGGGGAGCCAAACGGCATGCCGGCGGCGATCCAGTCTTTCAGGCGAGCGTATTCGGGGCGAGCCGGATCCAGCCGGACTCCGCCACCGTGCGGCACGTGGCCGGTGGCTTTGAGCAGCAGCAGACTGTTTTCGGGAACCCCCGGAAAAACTCGACGCCCGAAACCTTCCTGAACGATTGCCTGGTAGTCGGCTTCCGGATCAAAGCCGAAGACGGACAGCCTGAACCCGTTCTGTCCTTCGGCCTTTCCGTGGCAGCCGGACATGTTGCAGCCATAGCGGGTGAGCACTGGGATAATATGGTTTTCGAAGTTCCAGCGTTCGGGTGTGGCAGCAGATGGCGGAGCGACAGTCGGGTCGTCGGCGAAGCAGGGGGCGACGACGAATGTGAGCAGCAGCAGAATTCGGGAAGCGACCTGCAGGGAGGGCCACACGACAGATACGGGGAGCGCAGGAGGGACGCTGGAGCTGGGGGGAATTGCAGGCACCTGGCGAGTTCCGGGGGGAATTGAGGGCGGGGTCGACCGGCGGAGTGCGGGAAGACTTTCCAACGCTAACGCGGCCCTCCTGTGGTTGTCAACACAAATGCGGGTTGAGAAGGGGAAACAGGGGAGAAAACTTTCCCACTCCCGATGGGCGTGTTCGGGTTCCGCAGCGAGATCCGGAAGGCCAGGGGGGCGGGGAATCGCAGAGGATTGCGGCGGTGCCCGGATTGACACTCACCGCGGATGGAAGTGTAGAATGGAGCGGGCAGCTTTCGGCGTTTGGATCCTGCCAGCCTGATTTCCGAATGGGGCGTTGAAATGAAAATTCTGTATTCCCTGCTGTTGATCGCGCTGATCAGCCAGTCTCCCACCTGCCTCGCCCAGGCCAGCAGTTCTCTCGAACGCATCATCGGCACCCGCGCCGCACCCGGGTCCCAGGTGACGTTTCGTGACGGCGACGGACGTCTTTCCGGAACTGCCACCACCAATCGCAGCGGCCAAACCACATTTCGGGACAGCAGCGGTCGTGTGACGGGCACAGCAACCCGCTCCAACTCAGGCCGGACGATATTCCGCGATGGCTCTGGACGCACCACAGGCACAGCAGACCAGTCTGCAAGCGGCCAGACAACATTCCGTGATCGCAGTGGTCGCACGACGGAAACGGCATCTGCCAGTCGCAGCGGCGCGACCACGTTCCGTGATGCAGCGGGACGGGCGGCAGGAACAGCAACGTCCGGTCGCACCGGTCAAACGACATTTCGCAGCCGCAATGGCCGCACGGCCGGGACTGCCCTGACACGCTAAACAGGAATTCAATTCCTCAGCACTCGCTCCGAAGGATGCACATGCTCACCCGCACTGCCACTCCCATGCTCTTGATCGTCCTTCTCGCAAGCCTCAGCACTGCCGCCGCAGACGACACGCTGTTCGTCGCACAACCGCTCACAAAGCCCGGCGAATTTACAGCCGGAATCGAAGGACCAGCCTGCGATGCACAGGGAAATATCCTGGCCGTCAATTTCGCACGCCAGGGAACGATTGGCCGTATCACTCCGGGAGGGTCGGGGGAAGTGTTTATAGAGCTGACCGGAGGCAGTATCGGGAATGGAATCCGCTTCGATCGGCAGGGGCGGATGTTTATCGCCGACTACGTCAACCACAACGTGCTCATCGTGCAGCCTGGCAGTCAGCAGGCCACCGTGTTTGCCCATGCAGCGGGAATGAACCAACCGAACGATCTGGCGATCACCGCCACCGGAACGCTCTACGCCAGTGATCCGGCGTGGGAGAAAAACACTGGACAGATCTGGCGGATTGATTCCGCCGGCAAAGTCACACTCGTGGCTGAGCAGCTTGGGACAACCAACGGCATTGATGTGAGTCCTGACGGGAAAACGCTGTATGTGAACGAAAGCGCGCAGCGCGGGGTTTGGGCTTTCGCAATTGCAGCGGACGGATCGCTTGGCCAACGAAAACTGATCAGACAATTCCCCGATCACGGTTTCGATGGCATGCGCTGCGACGTCGACGGCAACCTTTACATCACACGCTACGGCAAGGGCACCGTCGTCAAAATGTCACCAGCGGGCGAAATTCTGCAGGAGATCAATGTGCTCGGCAGCAGTCCAAGCAATCTTTGCTTCGGCGGGCCCGATGGCCGCACAGTCTACGTCACTGAGGTGGAGCACACCCGACTGGTGCAGTTTCGAGTGGACAAGCCAGGACTGGAATGGCAGCGCGCTCAGAAACAGTAAAACCGCCAGCCCCCGCCTCTGTCAACGCTCCCGACAGTGGCACAGTCGCTGACGTTTAGTGTGCGTGAGCCGCATGACCATGTTCTGCGTGCCCGTGATCATGCCCGTGCCCGTGATCATGCCCGTGCCCGTCCCCGTGTCCATGATCGTCGTCTGGAGCATCTTCAGGGAATTCGGCAAGTCGACCGAAGGCGCCGTTGAGTTGAGCGGAACCGCACAGGAGCGCGATGCAGGTGAGCATCGTGACATACAGAAACTTGCCAGTGTAGTTGCTCACTGACAGTCCCAGCAGGAAGTGCTGCCCACCTTCCGGAGGTGCTACGGAACCCCAGACAAGCACGGCAGCCAGCATCAGCAGGAGCACACCAAAGTAGCCACCTCGACGGAGGACCGGGAAGGCTTTTGTCCAGTTGACAGCGAGTCCCCAGAAGGCGATCCACCCAAGGAGTGGCAACCAGGGAATGGCAACATTGATCAGGCTCAGCAAAACCTGAAGAAGGGCCTGCAACAACTGCAGAAGGCTGGTAACCAGTTGCAAAAAGGCGTCCATGGAAATTCTCGAAGGGCTGACTGTCAACAAACAAATGACCGTAGCAACCGGCCACCGAACTCTGAAAACTGAAAACGGAACACTGCCCGAAACCTTCGCGTGTGCTCCATCTTACCCCGGATCTGTGATCCGATTCCACCGACTTCCGTTTTTTCCGGGGAGTGCAGCAGGAAGTCAGCGGAATGCGGGAATTCGCTCGTGTTTTGGGTGATTTGGACTGCATTTTGCACTCTGGTCGGGCAGGATGGGTTTTGGGGAGTGTGCGGTGGTCACTATCCGGTTGGGGACTGGAGTTTCAGAACATGACAGAGTTTTCGCCGGCAGCAGCGCACGTTGTGGCGGTCATTTGCGACCGGGATTCGCGGATTGTGACGGTACCGGCCGCCGAGGGGCTGTCGCATCTGCTGATGCAGCACCAGTCGTTGCTGCAAGCGCTGGCCTCAGCCGTTCCCGGTTCAGAGTCGCTCGCTGACCGCTGGAGTGAAATGGTGGAGATTGGAATTGGGTTTCAGGCTCAGGTGCTGGTGCAGAAGGAGAGCCGACCGGAGCCGATGGTGCTCCACGCAACGCCATTGCGTGGTGACTGCGACGCACCGCTGTTTCTGGTCACGCTGTGTTCGGGTTTCCGGGTGGTGGTTTCGGGCCTGGACGAGGTTGCGCGGTGCCGTGCGGTGCTCAACACCGCAGTGGATGCGATCATCACCATTGACTCGCAGTGTCTGATCGCGTCCGTGAATCCGGCGACGACGCGGATGTTTGGTTACACCGAAAGTGAACTGCTGGGTCAGAACGTAGCCATGCTGATGCCGGAACCGTGGGCATCCCGGCACAACGACTACGTCGCGCGGTATCTGGAGACGGGGAAGGCGAGCATTATCGGGGTGGGGCGTCAGATTCTGGGGCTGCGGCGGGACGGTTCGACATTTTTGATGCACCTGGCTATCAGTGAATTCGCAGTGCGGCAGAGTCGATATTTCACGGGCATCATCCGTGACCTCACAGATCTCGAACAGGTGCAGAAACAGCTGCTGCAGTCAGAGCGACTGGCGGCGATTGGCCAGATGGTCACCGGCCTGGCTCATGAAAGCCGCAATGCCCTGCAGCGTGCCCAGGCCTGCCTCGACATGCTCGCGCTCGACCTTCAGGACCAGCCGGAACAGCTGGACCTTGCTCGACGCGCCCGCACCGCTCTGCAGGACCTGCACCGACTCTATGAGGAAGTTCGCAGCTATGCAGCGCCCATTCATCTGGAATTCCGTGAAAGTGACCTTGGGGCGGTCTGGCGGAAGGAATGGGAGAATCTGGCGGCTACGCGGCGAGAACGTAGAATTCAGCTTGTGGAAGCCTGCCCCCCCGCGATGCCTCGCTGCGAAATCGACATTCATCGCATGGAACAGGTCTTCCGCAATATCTTTGAAAATGCCATTCATGCCTGTGGGGATGAAGGCTGCGTGACTGTGCGGTGCACCCCCACGACACTTGATGGCCACCCGGCTCTGTCACTCCGTATCTCCGACGACGGGCCGGGCATGAAGCCGGACGTCTGTGCGCGGGTCTTTGAACCCTTCTTTACCACCAAACAAAAAGGTACCGGCCTTGGCATGGCCATCACACACCGCATTTTGTCCGCCCATGCCGGCACAATCTCGGCCGGGGCCGCTCCGGAAGGCGGTGCTGAAATCGAGCTGATCATTCCCCTGCGCGCCTCGCGGTCGCCCGTGCCCTTCCGCAGCCCCGTCCAGCAACGCACATCGGCCTCTGGTCCACGCGAGAACACCGACGTTCCGCCAAACACGGTACCCGGCTCCCCGCTTCTCTGACACGCGACGAGGGCACCTGAATCGGTGCTGCCGAGCCGCATGACGGCAGTCCGCCGGCCAGGACGCTTCCGGGAGGGCGAGGCTGGGATGACGAAACGGCACGAACACGGGCACACTGGGGTATTTCAGTTCCGCCCGCCAGTTGACATCCCGCGGCCGGATCGAGCTGCAAAGAAGCCGTGTGGCGTGCGGCCGATGTCAATCGGCCGGTGCGGCTCTGCAGAGCTTTGTCAGCCGCTGCAAGGACTGTTGGTCTCACGCAAAGGCGCCAAGGCGCAAAGGGAGAGCAGGAGAATGGAGAAAGGAGAGAGGAGACTCTCGACTTTCTGCATTCTCCTGCGGTCTCCTCTCTACTTTCTACTCTCTCCCCCGAACGCCTTCCCACTTCCCACTTCCCACTTC
>JBJTOM010000340.1:0-17257 GCA_046074585.1 Planctomycetota bacterium
ACCGGGTTCAAAGTCACCCTGCACTTCACGAATTCCGACAGCCAGCAGCGAACGTCCGGATTGCCTCACAGCCTGCACCGCACCGTCGTCCAGAATGAGTGAACCGGCTGGAGGGGCTCCGAAACCGATCCAGCGTTTCCAGGCCGGAACGGATTCCCCGCGCGACAAAAACAGCGTGCCCGTTGAATTTCCAAGCCGAATGTCGTCCAGAACCGAATCACTCCGACCACTTGCCAGAATGACCGTCTCACCCATCCCCGTTGCCGAAAGAATGGCTCTCAGCTTGCTCCCCATTCCTCCACGTCCCCGCGTACTCTGCTCGTTCGCCACCAGCCGCAGGAGCGATTCATCGGGTTTCTCCACCATCGGAATCACGCGACTGCCGGACTGCGACGGAGGTCCGTCATATAAACCCTCGATACCCGAAAGAATCACGAGCAGGGGGTCCGGAAGCAGCGTGGTCAGCATGCAGGCCAGCTGATCATTGTCACCCACCGCTATCTCACGAATACTCACCGTGTCATTCTCATTCACAATCGGGATCACGCGGAAATCGAAGAGCGTTCTCAGGGTATTTCGAACGTTCAGGTAACGCTGTCGATTGCGAAAGTCATTTCCCGTGAGCAGCAGTTGCGCCGTGCGATGACCGGTTTGCCTTAAGGCATCATCCCATGTCCGCATCAGCGACGGCTGGCCGATCGCTGCCGCTGCCTGGAGTTCAGGGAGCGATTCCGGACGGCGATTCAGCCCGAGAATTCCGATTCCTGCACCCACCGCCCCGCTGGAAACCAGAACCACCCGACGCCCTGTCTGCTGAATCCTGTGAATCTGATCCGCCAGACACTGGATCCTCGGCAGATTCAGCCGGTCGGATTCCGTGGTGAGCACGTTGGTGCCGATCTTGACGATCACCGTTCGGCACGAAGCAAACACATCCCTGCGAACTGTGTCCAGCATAAATCGCCCAGGAAAACGCCTGAAAATAGGACATGCATACCGCCCGGCCTGGATTTCCCGGCCAGCCGTTCCACCTGAACGCCCATCATACTCAATGCCGGGATCGCGGCTACTGCAGTTTGCCACGGCCATGTCAGGCGCTTTCACGAATCTCCCGTTCTCATCCGCGGCTGCTGCCTGCATCGGCGAAAGTTGCCCGCTGAACCCCGGAGGCTGCCGATCCCTTGCCACAACGCCCGCGACAGTGTCTACTCCCGTTCGGCGACTCATTGTCCGGAATCGCTCCCCGCCCCCTGCTTCACCCCCGCCACCAAAAAAGGCACCAGTATGTCCCGACTCCAATGGCTGCCCCGCGTCACTGCCTGTCTGTCCCTGATCTGCACGGCCACACTCACCGTGGCAGATGATTTTCAGTATGCCTTCCAGGATCTGAAGATCCCCAGGGCGACAGCGGACGAGCCCGTGCGCGGTCAACTCTCGACCGCCGCTGCCGCTCAGTACCTCGAACAGGGATCGCTCGCATGGAGCGGCAGCAGGAACTGCGTCAGCTGCCATACCAACGGCACCTACATGACCATTCGACCAGCCCTGTCACCAACCCTCGGACCACCCAATGAAGCCAATCGCAGTTTCTTCACGGACCAGTTCAGCAAACTGAAAGAACAGCCGGCAGACCGGCTCAAACAGTCCACGCGGCCCGCTCAGGTGATCTACATTGCTGCCGGTCTGGCCGAATGGGACGCACACGTCACCGGAAAACTCTCACCGGAAACCTCTGCAGCACTCGAATTAATGTTTTCCATTCAGACCGACGAAGGAACCTGGGGAACGCTCGATTGCTGGCCCCCCTTTGAATCGGATGCCTGGCACGAAGCCACCGTGGCAGCCATGGCGGCGGCGGCCGCGCCCGGCTGGCTGGAATCCGTCCGGAGGGATGGCACCAGGCCCGAACTGAAGGCCGCCGTTGAGAAGCTGGAGGCCTACCTTCGCCGCGAGAACGGCGCGCCACATGACTACGGCCGCGTCCTGCAGCTCTGGGCCGCCGCACGCATGCCGCAACTGCTCGATGAATCTCGCAGACAACAGCTCCTTGAAATGCTCTGGAAGCATCAGCGTCCCGATGGCAGCTGGTCCATGCGGTCCTTCGCCACTCCGGAAGCCTGGGGTAGCGGGAACCGCGCGGCAAAGCTCCGAGCCGAACCGGACCTCGAAAACCCAGCCGGTGACGGTCACATGACGGGACTGGCTGTCATCGTTCTGCGGGAACACAACGTCGCTGCTGATGATCCTCGTCTGCAGAAAGCCATTCAGTGGATTTCTGCCAACCAGCGTGAGAGCGGTCGCTGGTGGACCCGATCGCTGAACACGGACTCCTGGCACTTCATCACCTACAGCGGCACCGCATATCCACTGCTGGCGCTGCAGATGTGCAACTCCGTCCCGGTCGCGGCAAAGTGACAGCTGCCCTGCGGAAATAAAACGTCCACAGCGAACCGGAAAGCCACAGTAAACCGCAAGGGGTTAAGAGGAGCAGGGGCTGTCAGGACGGCAGCTCCGGCTTGTCTTCCCACGTATTCAGAAGCTGGATGAAATCATCGGACAGACCAGCCTCGCGACGGGCTTCAGACTGAAACCGGTCCCCTCGGGCGCGGGAGGGTTTGAGAGGCCAGTGAAGTGCCTGGGTCCACGCTTCCCAGTCTGACTGATGAGGCTGTTTCCAGCGTCTGAGCCAATCGATGCCGAAGCGGACGTGGCGAATTTCGTCATGGTGAATGGCGCGCATAATGGCAGCACTGCGGTGATCGCCGGCGGTGCGAAACCAGCCTTCAAATTCGACGGTATGGTCCAGGTTGGCGCCCTCAAATACGAGCGGCAGGCCGGCGACGTATTCCAGTTCCGACCGAAATTCGAGTGCTTTGGTCCAGATCCAGCCGTTGACGGGTTTGTCTCCAAATTCCAGTCCCAGTTCGTGAGCGCGCTGAATGTGAAGTCGCGTGTGGCGCTGTTCGTCGAGCATGATGCGGGCGAGTCCGCTGCGGAATTCGCCGGGAGCCTGCGGGAAGGCAAGCAGCACCATGGCCATCACTTCGAGCGCCTGCAGTTCGTGGTTCGCCATGATATGGTGAGCCACCGCGCGTTTGGCGGGATCTTTGAGCGATTCTGATTTGGGCATCGGGGGAGCAGTGCGGCGGGCGGCGAACCGGAGCGGTTGCGGGCGTGCCGGAGTGTCCACGCGGAGGGCGGGTTCAGGGGAGACATCGGTGAGCTCGGCGGGGCGGACGAGCTTGGCCGGGATCTCGGCGGAAAACAGCACCTGACGGGCAAACGCGGATAGTTCCATGGGGAATCAGCGACTGAGCAGCCAGGCGAAGAGCCCCTTGGCGAGATGCATGCGGTTTTCAGCCTGCGCGAAGACGATGCTCTGCGGTCCGTCAATCACCTCGTCGGTGACTTCCAGCCCCCGTTTGGCAGGGAGGTCATGCATGAAGACGGCCGAAGACGGTGCCAGCGACATCAGGCGACTATTCACCTGGAAATCGGCGAACGCCGCTTTGCGGCGGTCGGCATCGTCTTCCTGTCCCATGCTGGCCCAGACGTCTGTGTAGACAATATCGGCCGTGCGAACAGCAGTGGCGGGATCCGGACTGCAGCGGACCTGATGGGTGGGGTAGCGTGCTGTGAGTCGTTGCAGGAAGTCGGCGGTGAACTGAAAGCCATCCGGTGCGGCCAGCGTCATGGGCATTCCGGTCATGGCCGCTGCGATGGCGAGCGACATCGCCACGTTGTTGCCGTCACCGACGAAAACGAGGTGCCGCTGGGTGGGGCTGGCAAGGGTTTCGCGGATGGTGAGCAGATCCGTGAGAGCCTGGCAGGGGTGGCGTTCGTCGGAGAGTCCGTTGATGACCGGACAGGACGCGTGGGCGGCCATGTCTTCGATGAGTTTCTGTGAGAAGGTGCGCATGGTGATCAGGTCACTGAAGGAGCTGATCACGCGGGCGATATCCGGGAGGCTTTCGCGGCCGTTGAGTCCGGCTTCCGCTGTGGTGAGGAAGATCCCGGACCCACCCAGATGAATCATGGCAGCCTCGAAGCTGTTGCGGGTGCGCAGGGAGGGCTTTTCGAAGAGCTGCACGAGCACTCGACCGGGAAACAGCTGCGGTCGCTGGCCCTGGCGGAAGAGCTGTTTGAGTTCCTGTGCCTGATCGAGGATGGCGTGGAGTTGGTCTGGGGTGATATCGAAGAGAGAGGTCAGATGCTTCATGATCCGGGAGTCGGCGGGAGAGAGTGCGAAAACGGTCGAGCGGACAAGGGTTCAGTCCGCGCCAAAGCGTTATCCTGGCACCTTTGGACTTCGGAGTTAAGCGAAAAATCCGGAAATTTGCAGGGAGTTCACGATTCGGGTGCGATGGAAACAGCAATGGATTTGAAGGCCGGTGTTTTGGAGAGCGGATCGACGTCGTGGGGCACCAGTACGTTGGCTTCCGGATAGTACATGGCCACGTTCCCCTGCCGAATATCAAATGGCCGCACCAGAATGTAGCGCATTTCGCCGGCTGAACTGCGGATCCGCACCCGCTGATCCGTCGTGAACCCCAGCTGACGGATGTCGTCCGGGTGCATCAGGATCACATCCCGACGCTCCTGGCCCCTGTAAATGTCCTCTTCGTCGTACACCACACTGTTGAACTGGCCTTCAGATCGGAGCGTCATCAGCTGCAGCTGTCCGGGTTGAAGCCTGCGACCGGGGAGCGGAGCCGTATGAAAACGTGCCCGGCCGGAGGGCGTTGGAAACTGGTAGTTGCGGACAGCTCGACCGGGCACGTGGAATTCCTGCCGATTGCCATCGATATTTTTGAGCTCTTCGTAGCCAGGAATCAGATCAGCGATGAGCTCTCGGATAGCCTTGTGGCTGTGCATGGCTGCCCAGTCCAGCCGGGAATCCCCTGCGAAGACCTTTTGGCCCAGATCCGCAAGAATGGACACTTCGCTGCGAGCCTGCGGATGTCGGGCAGGGCCGCCATCGCTGAGTCGAACGAAGCTGAACATGGATTCCTGAGTGGTGGATTGAGGTTCTTCGTCGCGCGGGAGCACCGGGAGAATGAGCGTTTCCCGGCCGGTGCCCCAGGCGTGGCCGGTATTCAGCGTGGTGGACAGATAAACGATGGTGCCGATGCGGCTCATCGCGTCAAAGGCACGCGCCGCAGCCGGATTGCTGCCGTAAAGGTTACCCCCCAGACACAACGCGAAGTCCATCCGCCTGTCCCACGCTGCATCCATGCAGGCCATCGTGTCAAGCCCGGGGGATTGGGGTGGCTGAATGCCCAGCCGTTTTTCAAACCGTTCCAGCAT
This sequence comes from Planctomycetota bacterium, assembly GCA_046074585.1. Taxonomy (GTDB): domain Bacteria; phylum Planctomycetota; class Planctomycetia; order Planctomycetales; family Planctomycetaceae; genus SXXK01. The sequence continues at coordinate 5,308 of JBJTOM010000340.1, forward strand.
GTGCTGCTTGAGCGCCGGTGTGACACCGACGGTGCCCAGCCCCTGCACGTTGCTGTGACCGCGAATCGGCATCAGCCCCGCATGCTCCCGCCCCACCATTCCGCGGAGCATTGCAAGGTTGGCGATCGTATGCACGCTCTGCGTTCCGTGCAGATGATGCGTGATGCCCATGCACCAGCCGATAATCGCGTTCTTCGACCGGCTGTAAGCCTCTGCAATCCGACTGATCTGCTCCCGCGCAACCCCCGATTCTTCAATGATCTGCTCCCACGACACACTCTGCACGTGCGCCGCAAATTCCGCAAAACCCTCCGTGTGATCCGCGATGAATGACGCATCGTGCGACTGTGATTCGAGCACCTGTCTGGCGATGCCGGTGAGCAGTGCAAGGTCACCGCCCACGTGCGGCTGTACGTACATGCTGGCAATGTCTGTCCCGAAGAGCAGACTGCGGACGTCGCTGGGCACGCGGAAGTTTTTGAGCCCAAGCTCCTGCAGAGGATTGATCACGATCACCTGACCGCCACGGCGACGCAGTTGCATGAGCGATCGCATGAGTCGCGGGTGATTGGAAGCCGGATTGGCGCCAATCAGAATGTAGAGGTCCGCATGATCCAGATCCTCCAGACGAACGGTGCCAGCCCCCGTGCCCAGGGCCATTCCAAGTCCCACACCGCTGGCCTGATGGCAGTAGTAGGAACAGTTGTTCACGTAGTTGGTGCCGAAGAGCCGGGCGAGCAGCTGAAACAAAAATCCCGCCTCGTTGGATGCCCGGCCACTGGCGTAGAAAAATGAACGCTGAGGCCCCGCCGCTTTCATCCGCTGGGAAATCAGCGACAACGCACTGTCCCACGTGATCGGCTGGTAGGAGCTGCCCCCTGGGGCCAGGTAGAGCGGTTCGCTGAGACGACCGGAGTGTTCCAGCTGCCGTGACGTCATGCCGCGAAGCTGACTGAGAGACATCCGGGTGATCGCAGATGTCTGCAGGGCGCCCTGCAGATCCGATGCCATCGCCTGAAACGATTTTTTGCAGACCTCAGGAAAATGCCCGCCTTCGTTCACCATCCCGCCCAGCTGCCCGCCCATCCCGACCGCACATGTCTTGTACGTGTTTTTGGAACGCATAGCCGTCAGCATGTTCCACCAGCCCACGCGCCTGGCCAGACGCAGACTGTAGAGAATGGCTTTCCAGCCACCGCCACTGCGGGGTCGCTTGATCATCAGTTGAAATCCTGAGTTGCCTGCGGAGTGAAAAACGTCGACAGAGGAACGATAAGCCGGGTTTTGTCGAGGGTGTTCATTTCTCTGGGATGCCGGTCGCCCGGCAACTCGTGCAGCCCACCCGAGGGTTCGCGAAACGGACCGCTTCGCCACGGGTTCACCGTTGTCCCCTCTGCATGGCCTTGCTCCCGATGGGGTTTACCCAGCCAGCCGGTCACCCGGTCTGCTGGTGCGCTCTTACCGCACCGTTTCACCCTTGCCACGACCCGCACAACCGCCCGAAGACGGCCGCACGACGTTCGGCGGTTTGCTTTCTGTTGCACTTTCCCGATCCTTGCGGATGGTGGGTGTTACCCACCATCGTGTCCTGTGGAGCCCGGACTTTCCTCTGAATGTCACCACTCAGCGAACACCTGCTCCTCTGCCGACTGCAAACATCATAACAGCGCCGGGAAAGGGCGGCAGCAGGAATTGGCGGACACCCGCAGATTCCCTTGAAATGCCGGGGCCGAATTCTTTACGGATTCCCCCGCCGATGTTCCACTCGCATTGACTTTCCGGCACCACAAAACACCACCCGCCACCCCAGACATTTTTCAGCATTGCATCGCTGCACCGATCGCTCGGTACTTTTCCGTCGAGCCCCCCGCGATCGTCAGGCCCCACTGCCAGAACGAATCACAAAAAACGTCCTGTGGCGTGCGCCGATGTCAATCGGCCCGTCAGGCTTTGGTGCGTTGCTGCTGCAGTTCGGGCCGCGCCGCGTCGCGTCGCAACCGTCACTTTGGGGTGGAGTCCGAACAACGACTTTGGGAGTTCCTTACACCGTTTCACCATCCCACTCCATGCCCCCCCGCCCCTTTTTCCTTTCCGGACAGGGTTCAGGCCGGCAGGAATTGCCGAATGGGCGGGCGGCCATGCCGAGCATGACTGGGGCGAGTCCGAGACAGCACGGCCCGGGAAAAGGGAACGCCAAACGCGACTTCTCAAAAATCCCGTCACCAGATACGCTCAGACACAAGAGCTACCGAACTGCTGAGGAACCTTGAATGCGTGTCACCCGAATACTCCTGATCAGCCTGTTCACATTCTCTGCATCAGGTTGCCGCTACGATGGCGCGTTTATGCAGATGGACAGCAATGCTCCCTTCCCGTTTTTTGGGTTTCAGCTGGCGGTGGATTCCGGAGTCCGTCCACCGGGTGCAGGGGGTACCGGAAGGCAGGATTCATCTGGCAGAGGACGCCGGCCTGAAGATATTCTGCCACTGCGGGAATATCTGGCAGACGAACTGGACGTGCCCCTGCCACGTTTGCAGCCAGCCGTGGAATCTGCTGAGCGTCGGAGAACGCCGACACTGCTGGTCCGAATGCCGAAACAGAGGTTTGTTCTCACGTCAGAAGGCGGATGAGAGAGGGGCGTACCGGCCGATTGCCATCGGCCGTTTTTCTCTGGCGTGATCGGGGCAAGGGGCGTCAACAGGCAGGCGAAGTCGAAAACGCTCCAATTTCCTTTTTTTATACCGTGTCGTCATCCCTGCCTCGGCCTTCCGATTTGCAACTCGGGGGATTATTCGGCGTTGCGACGGAGCCGAAAGGCATCGCTGAGGACAATCTGCTCGATGAGCGTACCGAATCGATTTTCCTGGGTGGCCGTGTTCTTCAGGATGTTTTCGATAACGGGCCGATCATAGTATTCGAGGCCGCGACCGATGGCGTAGGTGAGCAATTTTTCGCAGAGGCAGCGAGCCAGTTCCTGTTGACGGGTGAGGATGGCCTGGCGGAGTTCGGCGGGGCCGGAGAATCGGGGACCATCGGGAAGTTCGCCCGCAGCATCGATGGGAAAGCTGCCATCCTGGGTGCGGAAGCGTCCGACGGCGTCATAGTTTTCCAGTGCAAAGCCGAGCGGATCCATTTTTGCGTGACAGTTCGCGCAGGCAGGGTTGGTGCGGTGAATTTCCATGCGTTGTCGGAGTGAGGCGGTGGCAGCATCGGCAGGCGAGGCCGGCAGTTCCGGGACGTTGGGTGGCGGGGCTGGCGGGGGGGACCCAAGAATCTGTTCCAGCAGCCAGCGGCCGCGTTTGACGGGCGACGTGCGCGTGGGATTGCTGGTGACAGTCAGGATTCCGGCCTGTGTGAGCAGGCCACCGCGCTGGGGGCCCTGGAGGGAGACGCGGACAAATTCCTGGCCCCGGATGGGTTGTCCGCCGGGTTTGGGGTCGGGCTGCCCTTCGCGATTTCCGAGTGTATCAAGGATGCCGTAGTGGCGTGCGAGCGGTTCATTGAGGAAGGTGAAGTCTGCGGCGATCAGATCGGTCAGGCTGCGATTTTCGCGGACGATGGCGTCCACAAACAGTTCGGTTTCGCGTTTCATCGCAGCCCGCAGCTCAGCTGTGAATGACGGGAAGAGTGTGGCGTCGGGGGCTGCGATATCGAGTCTTTGCAGCTGCAGCCACTGCAGTGAAAAGCTCTGTATGAACGCTGCGGACCTTGGGTCGGCCAGCATTCGGCGAACCTGGTCAGCCAGCTGACGGTTGAGCTGACCGGCGTCGGCCAGATCCAGTAGAGCATCATCGGGCATGCTGCTCCAGAGGAAATACGACAGGCGGGAGGCGAGCTGATGTTCGGTGAGTGGCCGAATGTCCGGGCTGCCGGGGTTGGGGTCCTGTTCAACGCGAAACAGAAAGCCGGGTGAACACAGCACAGCCTGCATGGCCAGCTGGATACCGCTTTCCCAGGATTCTCCGGCGGCCACGGCCTGATCGGTGAGTTGTGCGAGTCGTTCGACTTCCTCAGAGCTTACCTGACGGCGCCAGGCGCGACGAAGGAATCTGTGGAGCACTTCGCGCGTCTGGGCGGGTTGTGGTTTTGCGGGGTCACAGGCGATCAGTTTGCGGTGGGATGCGGGGCGGGTGTCGAGCGGTCCGTCGAGGGCAAAGAATTCAACCCACAGCGTGGCCGGAGGTTGCCCGTCCGGAGGCCGCACAAGGGCGATCATCACACGGTCTCGACCGGCAAGCGGGGGTATGGGCAATTCGAAAGTCTCTGCCGTGTCCGGTTCTGTGGCCCGCACCTCGAATGTCTGCAGTATCCTGGCAGGTTTCAGCACACTGCCGGCGAGCGTTGCCAGCTCTTCATCGCTGGACCGCTCCGCCAGTTGCGGCCCCTGCAGCAGCACAGCAATCTTCACCGGCTGATCCGTCCCGCTGCGGCCATAGACTTTGGTGCGAAACGTGTAGTCGCCGTCCTGCCACATATAGGGTGTGTGCAGAGGTCCCGCAGCGATGGGCTCAGTGCCGTCTGAGCTGATGAAACGGTAGCCTTTTTTCAGAAACTTTGCGGCAACTTCGCTGGATGCCGGTTCTGTGTACGCGGACGACAGATTTCGCTTCACCACGGGTGGCAGAACAGAACTGATGGCCTGCTCAACAATCGTCTCGGCCGCAGCCAGATAGCGTTCCATAAGCACCGGTGAGAGTGTGAGCACGTCGCCGATGTTATCAAAGCCATGGCCGATGTCGTCTGCGGGGAAGTCGGCCGCAGGATCGAAACTGACTCCCATCAGATCCCGAATCGTATTGCGGTATTCAAGGCGATTAAGTCGGCGCATGGTGACCCGGCCAGGGTCCGGACTGGCGTTGCGGTCAGCATGGTCGAGGATTGCGAGGAGTTGGCTGCGGATGTGTTCGGATTCTTCGCTGGTTGGACGCATCGGAGCGTCCTGCGGAGGCATCTCGCCGGCCGCAAGAACCCGCAGCACCTTCTCGGTCACCTGACGTCGCCGGACCACAGCCGTCGAATCAATAAGCGGCTCCAGCGACAGTTCAGCGTTCTTTTCCTGTTCGTTGTGGCAGCCGAAACAGTACTTCTGCAGGAAGGCACGACCGGACCCTGAAAAGTCCGGTACGTCGTCCACCGGGACGAGCAATGTGGCCTGTACCAGCAGCAGGCAGATCCTGAACATCGGGGCGGCTTTCGTGGCGGCGGGCGAGTTGCGGGGGAAGGCAGGAGTGACTGATGGGCAGAGGGAAGAGTACGCGTCCACGTGGGTCAATGCCAGCCCGACCGGGGAAAAGGCGGATGAAATCGACGGACACGAACTGAATTGACGGGAAGGACATCTGGTGATGTCGTCTCGCAGTCGCTGCTGCAATTCTCAGAGTCAACCGACAGTCGTGCGGCAAGTCCGAGGTGGAGCTCGCCGAGCCATTCGGGGTGGGGATCGGGAACGGGACGGGGGGTCAGGCAAGGATATCCTGGGCAACGTTGCCGTACACATCGGTGAGCCGAAAATCCCGGCCGGCGTAGCGGTAGGTGAGTCGGGTGTGGTCAAGGCCGAGCAGGTGCAGGATGGTTGCATGCCAGTCATGGATGTGGCATTTGTTTTCCACAGCAGCAGCACCGTAGTCGTCGGTCGCACCATAGCTGTAGCCCCCTCGAACACCACCCCCGGCCATCCACATGGTGTATCCCCGGTTGTTGTGATCACGTCCGTCACCGCCCTGAGCATCGGGTGTGCGGCCGAATTCACCGCCCCACATGACGAGTGTGTCCTTGAGGAGTCCGCGCTGGTCGAGATCCGCCAGCAGCCCGGCGATCGGTCGGTCGACTTCTTCACTGCGGGTGGCCAGATCAGCTTCGAGGCGGAAATGGTGATCCCAGTTACCGTGGTTGAGTTCCACAAAGCGGACGCCGGCTTCGACAAAGCGTCGGGCGAGCAGGCATTGACGACCAAAGGCCGCAGTGCGCCCTGAACCGCTGATACCGTAAAGATCGAGCGTGGATTCGGATTCGGAGGAAAGGTCCATGAGTGATGGCAGAGCATCCTGCATGCGAAACGCCAGCTCGAAGGATTCAATCACGCCCTCGACCCCGGGCTGAGCCTGTTCGCGTTCCAGCTTTTGCCGGTTGAGTGTCTGAATAAAGTCAATCTGTCGTCGCTGCAGATCTTTTGAGAGTCGCGGGTTGCGGATGTCCGGAACAGACTGGGCGACAGCTGCGGCGGCGGCGGGGCGAGCCATAGCGGGGCCGCGCTGGGGAGTTCCGACGCGGCTGCCCTGATAAATGGCCGGCAAAAAGGCGCTGCCGAAATTCTGAGCGGCGGCGGCGGGCGGATTGAGTGCCACAAAGCCGGGGAGACTGTCGTTTTCCGTGCCCAGTCCATACAGCGTCCATGCTCCGAGTGAAGGGCGGACGAACTGAGAGTTGCCGGTGTGCATTTGTGTCATGGCCTGCGGATGCACAGGCTGGTCACAGTGCATCGAACGGAGCAGGCAGAGCTTATCAGCGTGTTCGGCGACCGCGGGGAACAGATCGGAAATCCACAGACCGCTCTGGCCACGCTGCTGGAACTTCCAGAGCGGGGCCATCAGTCGAGCGTTGCCTGCACGCATGCTGCGTCCGGCGTCCGTAATCAGTTTGGGTTTGTAATCAAACGTGTCCACATGCGATGGACCGCCCTGCATGCAGAGAAAGATCACGCGGCGAGCCCGCGGCGGGAAATGGGTGGGCTTCGGGGCCAGTGGCTGTTCAGCCGACAGAGCCCCGTGAGCGACTGCCGGCAGGGAGCTGGAGGCAAGGCCGGCAAATGCAAGGCTGCCGAATCCGGCCGAAACCGAACGCAGCATGTCCCGACGCGAATAGAAGCAAGCGGGCATCGTCATGGCAGATTCCTGAGTCTTAGTTCACGTAACGAAATTCAGCTGATGCAAACAGGGCCTGACAGAAGGAACTCAGCGCCGCAGCGGAGTTCCCGGACTGTTCAGCATCGTCAAGGAAATCGAGGCTGGCGTGGAGTTCGTCTGCCTCGGGCTGACGACCGAAGACGAGCAGAAATGCCTGGGTAATTCGGTCGTTGCGATCTGCTGTGGACTGTTGCAGGCGGCGCGCGAGCGCGTCACTCTGTTCGAGAACGAAGGTGTTGTTGAGCAGGTACAGGGCCTGAGCAGGCGTGTTGGATGTTTCACGCTGACCAATCACCATGCTGGGCTCGGCGAAGTCGAAGACATCCAGAGACCGGGGAACGGAATTGCGCGGGACGGGCAGGTAGACAGAACGCCACGGAACACTGGCCTCAAAGACACTTCCGCCTCCGCCATTCATCCGGCCTCGAAGACGCGGGAACAGCCCGCCTGCCATCATCGAATCGCCCTCGCGCTGACCCATGCGCCGAGACAGACCGGGGCGACCTGGTGTCTGAGGAGTTGAGGGGCCGTTCATCCCCGGAGCCGGTGGTGCCATGACGGCACCGATCGGACCATCGGGCCCGATGATTGATGAGGTGAACCGGGCCATGACGGAACCGCGGGGGCGCTGGAGATCCAGTTGCCCGCTGGCAGCCAGCATACTGTCGCGAATGACTTCTGCTTCCATCCGCCGCACATTGGCGCGCGCGAAATACTGGTTCTCTGGATCCCGCTCAAACCGATCCTGACTGAACTCTGACGACAGGCCGTACACTCGCGACAGCACGATTTCGCGAATGAGGCGTTTCACGGACCATCCGGAATCCACAAAACGCACCGCCAGGTAATCGAGGAGGGCCTGATTGGCGGGCTTTGGACCGGAGGCACCGAAGTTGTCTGTTTCGCGGACCAGAGCCTGACCCATGAGATGCAGCCAGACGCGGTTGACCATGACACGGGCGGTGAGCGGATTCGAGGGGCTGGCGATCCAGTCGGCCAGTTCCAGACGCCCGGAAGAATCCGGGGGCAGAATGGCGTCTGCGGAACTGAGCACCTGGACGAAGCCGCGAGGCACTTCCTGGGCCATCTGATCGATTTCGCCCCGAATCAGCAGTCTGGCGTTTTTGGGCTGTGCTCTGTCCTGTACCCCCATGCAGACCGTGAGCGGTTTTCCGTTTTCGTCAACGCTGTTGATGCGAGTGGTCAGCTGTGTCGCGCGCTGATCGAGCAGGAACTGGTTGGCCACTCGGGTTTGCGGCGGTGTTCCACCGGGCTGAGGACGGGCGAGCGCCCGGCGGGCTTCAATGGCTTCCTGCTGAACCTCATCACGCTGCTTTTTCAGCTCGGCCAGTTCTTCCCGGGTCATTGGCTGATCGGACGGATTGGGGTCATCAATCGGGAGTACGATGAGTTTGCTGGGCTGTCGATTGCGCTGGCTGCGGACACCACCAAAGCAGGTTTCTGTGCTTTGGAAGATACCGGCCAGTGCGTAGTAATCGGATTGGGGGATCGGGTCGAACTTGTGATCATGACAGCGTGCACAGGCGACTGAGACACCGAGAAAGACGCGAGTGGTCACATCGATCTGTTCGTCGACAAGATCGGCCTGAAACTGACGCGGGTTCTGTTCGATCAGGGCGCGTGGTCCGAGTGCCAGAAAGCCGGTGGCGATCAGCTGGCGGGCCCATTCTTCGTCGGTGGGTGCCGGGAGCAGATCGCCGGCGAGCTGTTCACGAATGAAGGCGTCGTAGGGCTTGTCGGCGTTAAATGCATCGATCACGTAATCACGATAGCGCCAGGCGTTTGGAAATGAGACATCAATTTCCTTGCCGGTGGATTCCGCGTAGCGAACAGCATCCAGCCAGTGTCGCCCCCAGCGTTCGCCGAACTGCGGGGAAGAGAGCAGGCTGTCGACGGTGACAGCAAGGGTCTGTCGCGGATCGCGTGACCATTCGGCGTGGAAGGCATCCAGCTGTTCAGGGGCTGGTGGCAGCCCGGTGAGTGCGATGTGCAGGCGTCGCAGGAGCACAGCAGGAGCCGCATCAGCGGCGGGTGTCAGCTGATGTGCGGCAAACTGCGATTCGATCAGTCGATCAACGGCCGACAGAGACCAGGCGGAGCCCTGAGGAATGGAAGGCATCTGTGGCGATTTAAAGGCCCAGAAGCTGCGGCCCTCCGCAATCGCTTCCGGAGTCACTCGCGACTGCACCACGGCCTCCGTGGGCACTCGGGGATCCGGAGCTCCCATTTCGATCCAGCGGCGAAAGTCCCGGATCGTTTCAGCCGGCAGTTTTCCGCTGGGTGGCATTCGCAGGCCGTTATGGTTGATGGCATCCCAGAGGAGACTTTGTGAGAGATCACCGGGGACGACTGCCGGACCGGATTCTCCGCCGATCCGCAGCGCCTCGCGGCTGGAGATTGACAGCCCGCCACGCACGCCCTGGCCACCTTCGGTGGAGTGACATTTTGCGCAGTGTTCGATGAGCACCGGGCGAATTCGCGACTCGAAGAACTGAATGCCCTCCGCCGTGGCCGGCTGCACGTCCTCGTCGGCACGCACCCCGGCCAGCGAACAGCAGATACCAATCGCCACGGCACTCAGCGGGATCAAACACCAGCGAAAACGGCTCATTTCACGTTCTTTCAGTTCCAAACCTGAGATCAGTACCGAAATCATTCTGCCGACGGTCGCTTCGGACGCACGGCTTCACCACCGTCTTTCCCTTCGGCCCTGCGACCACCGGCCGCACGACCACCCTGTTCTGCCATTCGCGCCATCGCCTGTTCCAGCTCTGCTTTGTCGAGTGCACCATCGCTGTTCTTATCCATGCGTTCGAGATTCTGACGCATCCTTTCGGGAATTTCATCACCGGAGAGCCTGCCATCCTGATTTGTATCTCGCATCTCGAACATGCGAGTCATCATTTCGCGGGAAGGAGCACCACCAGCGCCGGGTTGTCCGGGGCGGCCAGGAGCGCCTGGCTGACCGGCGGCCCCGGCCATCTGCGACAGGTCGGGGCGGAGCTCTTCGGGGCTGAGCGATCCGTCGCTGTTTTTGTCGAGTGCAGCGAGGGCCCTGGAGGCGTTCTGGATTTCGGCGGCAGAAATGGTTCCGTCCTGATCTGTGTCCAGTGCCTTCATGAGCGGCATCATGCCCATGCGCTGCCCGGGCTGGATGCCTTCGCCACGACCAGGAAAGCCGGGGCGGGCTCCCGCACCGCGTTTGGGTGCATCCTGAGCAATCAGGGGGGTAGAAACAAACAGCGCAGCGATGAGCAGGGCAGGAAATCGCAGATTGAACATGGTAATTGACCTTGTTTTGTGGAGTGCAATTGAGTGCGAACAGGACCACGTTGAGGTGATACCGAGCGTGGGGCGCGGCAATCCACGGGCTTTTTGAAAAAGTCTGCGGGATTTGGCAAAAAACCGCTCACAAAACCCCGGATTGGTGTTTGGAGGGATCAGCAGAGGCGGTATGTTCCGCGCAGTGCGATGATTCCCTGGAGCTGACGGATGGCAAACAGCGAGGACGACGATCTTCAGCGGCTGCGATACCTGGGCGAACCCGCTTTCGCGGAACTTTTCTCCATCGCATCACAGCGACTGGAACGCATCATCCGCTTCCGCATCGATCCACGCATCCGTGGTCGTGTGGACGCCGCAGATGTGCTCCAGGAAACCTGGGTCGTGGCCTCCCGACGTCTGCCAGAGTTTCTCGGGAATCCCGCCGTCAGCCTGTTTATCTGGTTTCGACAACTCGCCCTGCAGACGCTTATCGATATCCACCGTCGTGAACTCTGCCACCGCCGCGATGCGGCCCGTGAAATTCAGCTGACCGGTGATTCACCGGCAGGTGACACCAGTCTCTCGATCGCCCGTTTTCTGGCCGATCAAGCAACGTCCCCCAGCCAGCAGCTCATCCGCGCCGAAGACATTGAACAGCTGCAGCAGGCGCTCAATTCCATGCCCGAAATCGACCGCGAAGTGCTCGCCCTCCGCCACTTCGAACAACTCACCAATCTGCAAACCGCCGAAGTGCTCCGCATCACACCGACAGCTGCCAGCAATCGCTACGTCCGCGCCGCAGCAAAGCTTACGGAAATTCTGCAGCGACTTCAGGAACAGAGTGGATCGACATAAGAATCGGCGACGGCATGCAAGTCCAACTCACTCAGCGGATGGTCGGAAGCCCCCGGCTGTGTTTCGCACCGAAGGTGCGGACGCCGGGGCGTGGTACGTTCATCGCGTTTGCAGGACCCTTCGCCCTCCCGGTGGCACTCTGTGCCGGAAAGTCAAGGCTCCTGGACTCTCATCCGGTGGCTGCTTACCGCCTGCGTCGCAGTTCCAGGCGTCTGATCGCGGTCTCCGGGATCAGCAGCACTGCGGCAAGGCCCAACAGCCACGGTTTAAGCGTTCGTGGACGTGTGACGTGTTGTGCCGAGGGCTGGAAGACCTGGTCGGCCGGGGCATTGCTGAGGCCTTTTGTGGTTGACGCCAGCTGTTCGAGGAGCGCGGTGTTCACAGGTTTCAGCCGCAGTTCGTCAGACTGGCCGGTGACGATGGCCCGGGACTGCTGAGCGATCGTCTGGCCGTCCTGACGAATAGTGAAGTCCAGATTCCATGCACCGGCTGCCGAGGTATTCAATTCTGCGGTATAGCGGCCCGGTGCGGACTGCCTGAGTGGCAGTCGGGATGTCGTCATGGCGGGGTCAGTAATGAGGACTTCCGTTTGGCCGCTGTTCAGAAAACCACCACCGGCATCTGCGGCGTCCACAGTGAGGATTGAACGCTGTCCATGCCGTGTGATGGAGAGCTGCAGGGCACCGGGCGGGGTGCGGCGCATGAGTTGTCGCATGACCTGAGTCCAGAACTTGCCGAAGCCGGGCCAGGTGAGCCATTCAGCGCCCCAGCGGCTTTTGGCGTCGGATGTAAATGCGGCCGACATTCCCAGTCCGGTTCGCCACCACACCAGCAGAGGGTCACCTTTTTCCGTGGCCAGAATCACCTCACTGCCCGCTTTGGGTTTGGTAACCACATATCCCAGCAGG
>JBJTOM010000341.1:0-3074 GCA_046074585.1 Planctomycetota bacterium
CAGCAACCTGGTCAGCAACCCGGTCAGCAACCCGGTCAGCAACCCGGTCAGCAACCTGGCCAGCAACCTGGTCAGCAACCCGGCCAGCAACCCGGTCAGCAACCCGGTCAGCAACCCGGTCAGCAACCTGGTCAGCAACCCGGCCAGCAACCCGGTCAGCAACCCGGCCAGCAACCCGGCCAGCAACCCGGCCAGCAATCCGGTCAGCAACCCGGTCAGCAACCCGGTCAGCAACCTGGTCAGCAACCCGGCCAGCAATCCGGTCAGCAACCCACCGTGGGTGGGCAGGACGGTAACGCGGAGTCGTCACTGCGTGACGGGGGTCGCGAGGGTGGACGTCGGGCAGCCAACAACGCTCCCGGCCGACCGCTGACGGGAAATGAATTTTCTGAGTGGTCTGATCAGTTGCGGGATGTCGAAGAAATGCTCGATGACCCGGAATTGCGCAATCGAGTCGCGCAGGTTCGTGATCGTGCGCGGGCTATGCGGGCAGAATTTCGCAGACATGGCACAGAGCCGCAGTGGAATCTGGTGCGTTCTCAGCTGTTGACTCAGATGCAGCAGCTTCAGCAGCGTCTGGAGGAGGAGTTGCGGAAACGAGAATCCGGCAAAGCGATGGTTCCGATTGATCGTGAACCGGTACCGGAGGAGTTTGACGGTCCGGTGCAGAGGTACTATGAACTTCTTGGTCAGGAACGAACTCGCCCCTGATCCCCCTGACGCGTGACCTTTTGGATTCTCCCTCGGCAACTTGGACTGGCAGCAGGAACACCGATGTTTTCAAATGAACTGGAACGACTGACAGAGCTGTATCGTGAAGGAGCGCTCACCGAGGAAGAGTTTGCAACTGCCAAACAGAAGGTGTTGAATTCTGAAGTTTCCGCAAAGGGCAGCACGGATACGATCTTTGGCGTGGAGCCGAAGGTCTGGTGCATACTCATGCACCTGACTCAGGTGGTCTGGTGGATGGGTGGCGTGGTGGTCGGAATTGCCATGTGGCTGCTCAGTCGGGACAAGTCGGTCATGGCCGATCGTCACGGTCGAGTGATCGTGAACTGGTATATTTCGTTCCTGATTTACTCTGTTATCAGTGCGATTCTGCTTGTGGTGCTGATTGGCTGGCCGATGGGTCTTGTTCTTGGGGTGCTGTCTGTTGTCTTCCCGATCATTGGCGCATGGAAGGCATCTGAAGGTCGCGTTTGGCGGTACCCGCTGTCGATTGAGTTTTTCTCGACGGCAATTGAGCCACGGGCAGAACAGCTTTAGCGGCTAATCCACCCAGCCGTGAACAGCCAGGACGGGGCAGGGGGCGTGTTCGAGCACCTGTTCGGTTGTGGAACCGCGGAGGGCATCAAGGAACCCGTGTCGTCCGGCTGTTGTCATGGCAATCAGATCAGCTGACTGCGCCTGGGCTTCGGCGATGATGGCTTTGGCGGGGCTGCCGGAGGCGAATGTCCAGTGATACAGGATGGATTCATGTCTGGGCAGTTGGAGTTTTGGGGCGGACGCGGGTCCGCCGACATGCAGCAGTTGGACGCGGCAGGACCCCGGATGCAGTGCTCTGACCAGATCGCTGACAGTTTCAATTGCAGCGGCTGGATCGGGTTCGTGGTCGATGGGGCAGAGAATGCGGTGGAGTGAGCAGGTGCCGGATTCGAGGTCGACAAATCCCGGGGAGCCTCGCGGGATGAACAGGGCGGCACCTTCGGAGCGGCTGCTGATTTGTCCGGCGACGGTGTTATGCAGCCAGCGGTCGAGACCATGCCGTTGCTGAGTGGACATGACCAGCAGATCAGCAGGGTGGCGTTCGAGGAATTCGAGTACGCCTGCAGCGGGATCTTCGGCGGTGACGGAGGACTTGGAAATCTGAATGCCCAGATCGGCGACATCAGAGCGTCTGGCTCCGCGGGGCAGGAGGTTCCAGCGTGTGAGGGTTTCCCGAACGGCTGGGTAGCGATCCCAGTCGGGTGGTCCGGGGCTGCGTTCTGCGTGGAGGACGCTGAGTGATCCGTGAGTTTCGCAGGCCAGCCGGAGCGCGTGCGCGAAGGCAACTTCGCTGCCATCGCTGAAGTCCGTCGGGTGCAGGATATGCGAGAGTGAAAGGCCATAACGTCCGGACATTGAAGACTCCTGCAGAGAAAATGCGGCTGCTGCCAGGAATTCTTGCGAGTGTCTGCGATTGGTGCGAGCCTGTGCCGGGAGTTTTTGCGCAGAGGAACGGAGGGTGCGGCCGTTCAGCCGGACAGATCGTCCCGATCCATGAGTACCTGCTGAACTTCTTCGATCTCACCCAGGCAGGCCATGAAGGCATCCACAACTTCGGGGTCAAACTGGGTGCCGCGTCCCTCGCGAATGATTTCGATGCACGCGTCCTTCGAGAACGGTTCCTTGTAGGGGCGGCGGCTGGCGAGTGCATCAAAGACGTCAGCAACGGCGACGATGCGACCTTCGAGCGGAATATCGGTGCGGCTGAGTCCCAGTGGATAGCCGGTACCGTCCCAGCGTTCGTGGTGCGAATGTGCAATCGTAGCGGCCAGAAACAGCAGTGGCGATGAATTCGGGCTGCCGTCGCGCGGCACCGTCCGACTCCCGGCGGGATCAATGATCTGCCGCCCCAGTGTGCAGTGCTTCTTCATCAGTTCGTATTCATCCTCCGCCAGTCGCCCTGGCTTGAAGAGGATGGCGTCCGGGATGCCGATCTTGCCGACGTCGTGCAGCTGGGCTGCCTGTTCCAGCAGGTCAAGACGGTCTTCAGGGTAACCCATCTCGCGGGCAATCATGACGGCATACCGCCCCACTCGCACAACGTGATTGCCGGTGTGCTGATCCCGATGCTCCGCCGCCCGTGCCAGACAAAGAATCAGTTGTCGACGGGTGATTTCCAGCTGTTCATTCTGCTGTTCCATCCGCAGAACCTCAGAAATCTCCCGCTGATAGTGCCGACGCACCACAATGGCATTTCTGACCCGAGGAAACAACTCGTCCTCATCCAGAGGCCGACGCAGAAAATCACTCGCACCCAGTTCCAGAGCCTGGCGGCGCAAATGCCCATCCGAATCCCGGGAAATCAGCAG
>JBJTOM010000342.1:0-37153 GCA_046074585.1 Planctomycetota bacterium
CCGTTTCCAGTCTGCGAGCGGCTGCGGCCACAGAAGCATCCGCAACCCACGGGCGACGTCCCGGCTGCCAGGCGGGCACAGTTCATAGTGAGCCCCGGAAAGGCCTTGCTCACGTGCTCAACCGGCTCGTCCATCCACTGCGGACGATTGAACAGAAAGTAGTTGCGTGCCAGAAATCCTGTCTGAAGAAACCAGGCCGCGTCTGGATCATAACGCCTGCCGAATCGAAGAGGCCAGAATGAGTCAGGCAAATTTCCCAGGTTGCAGGCAATCGGCCGCTGCTGAATTCAGACTCGTTTCACACGGTTTCTCTCGCAGACTTTTGCCTCACGCAAAGGCGCTAAGGACAAAGTTGAAATGATTAAAGGATGGAAACCGAAACCCCTTGTCCTTCCTTTGTGCCTTAACACCCCGGCGTCAGACAACGACTCACAGGGCCTTTGCACCGCCTCATAAAACGACCTGAATGGACACCTGATGTCATCGTTCCGATCGCGCTTCGGGCCACTCCCCCGCAACACGGCACGGCCAACTGCCGTCCTCGGAGGGACCTGCGAAAGGAGACGGGAGACCGCGGGAGAATGAAGGAAGTCGAAAAGCTCCAAATCACAGTCCTTTGAAGCCCTGCGAATCCCACTCCCATTCATTTCTGACCTCGGAAAAGCCGATACAACCGTTGGAACTGCACTGTGCTTTTCACGGCAGCAGTGGGTCAGGGGCGAACGACGCGTTGCGTCAGTGAGGTTTCCATGGGGGTTCGTTTTCTGAATTGTCTCACATTTGCCGCTGGCGTCCCGCTGCTTTCAGGATGCGCCATGCATTCTCTGATCACAGCACCTGCAGGCCCCGATGAGCGACCGGCCATTTCTGCCGAAGCCCGCAGCTCAACAGCGGACAGTCCGGAATTCGGCCCCGAAGGGTCGGCCCCGCTGCAAAGCCGATCCCGCCCCGCGAACTCTTCTCCTGAAACCATGCAGCTGGCGTCTTTTACAGAAAACACCGTCGCAGCCTCCGGTCACAGTGATGAATCTGCACCTCCGGCCGGCGGAATGACTCTTGCCGAAATCGAAACACTGGCACTCGATCACAACCCCACCATCCGTCAGCTGTCAGCGTCGGTGATGAAGGCCAGAGGGTTTCGCAGTCAGGTGGGTCTGAAGCCCAATCCAACCATCGGCTACTTCGGCAGTCAGATTGCAGACGCCGGCACGGACCAGCACGGCGCTTTCGTGTCTCAGGAATTCGTCACCGGAAACAAGCTGAGCCAGAACCGTCGTGTATTGGACCGCACGCTCCAGGCTCAGTTGTGGGACTACGAAAGTCAGAAGCAGCGAGTGCTTACGGATGTCCGAGTGCAGTTCTACGGAGCACTCGCAGCGCAGCGGCGAATCGAATTGACGGATCAGTTTCACGATGTGACGGTCAAAGGAGTGGAAGTTTCGAGACGTCGCCGTGAGGCGCAGGAAACATCCGTGGTCGATCTGCTGCAGGCCGAAGTTCAGATGTCGGAAATCGACGTCGCTCGGCAACAGGCACGAGTCGCCTTCCGAGGCGCCATGCAGCAGCTGGCGGCAGTCTCCGGAACCGGCGAACTCCCTCAGCAGACACTCAGCGGCGAATTGAAACAGCCCGTCACCGACCTGAACTGGGACTCCGTGCTGCAGAACCTGCTGCAGTCCAGCCCCGAACTGCAAGCCGCTCGGTTTCGCGTTTCGGCCGCCCAGGCGAACCAGCAGCGGCAACACCTTCAGAAGATCCCCAATCTGCAGACCGAACTTGGAGCGGGTGCGGATAATGCCACGGGCGTCGGACTGATCAATGTTACCGTAGGTGTCCCGGTGCCGGTGTTCAACCGCAACAGCGGCAACATTTCCGCCGCCTATGGGGAGTACTCGCGGGCAGTTCATGAAGTCAGCCGTCTGGAAGCGTCCATTAAATCCCGGCTGGCCCTCGCCCGTCAGGATTTCGACGCCGCTGCTGTGGCTGTGCAACAATACGAAAACGAAATCCTGCCGCGCACAGCACAGACCCTCGAACTGTCTGAACGCGCCTTCGCTGCCGGTGAATTCGATTTCCTGCAGGTGCTCATCGTTCGTCGCACGTACTTCGAGTCGAATCTGAAATACGTCGACGCCCTCGCCTCACTCGCTCAAGCCCGTTCCCGCGTCGATGGACTGCTCCTCACCGGTGGACTCGATGCCCCGGCTGACCAAAGCGGTGATGACGGTCTGCGCGGACAGACGTTCAGTCAGCAGTAGCCACTGGCTCAGCTGACGAACAACTGTCGACCGGGCGATCCGGGATGTTTTCATGGCATCGCCGGCATCTGCGCCCCTCAGCCCGGACAGGCATGCGGCCGATGTCAATCGGCCGGTGCGGCCCCGAAACGCTGCCGTTGCGACCTCGGCCCCGCAGAAGCGCACCGTCGCCGGGAGAATTGCTCCGGCTGGAATCCTGAGCGCACTTCAACTACCCTCGCCGTGAACTTGCGGAGTGCCGAAACATGCGCAGCCGGATTCCCGTCCCGGAAAATCAATCCGCGTCGCCGCTGATCGGTGCTTTCCTCGATCGAAAGCGTTGTACCCCATCATTTCACCGCGCCACATCATTCACTCCGAAACCAAACGCATGCACTCTTCTCAGCTCCTGATCCTGACCGCCCTTGGGTGGCTGGCTGCCATTTCCTGGTCTGTGGCCGCAGCAGACGAACAGACGCGACAGATTCCCGATCTGACGCAGGGAGGCACCATTCCGGCTCGAGAAAAACACGACTGGAATCTTGGCCCGACGGGATTACGCGGCTGGATGTTCTGCGACAGGCTGGTGACCACCTACGCCCGTCAGATTGCCATCACATCCGTGGATCCGGGTTCTCCAGCCGATGGGATCATCTCCGTTGGCGACGTCATTCTTGGTGTGCGTGGCGACCGGTTTTCGTTCGATCCGCGAACGGAGTTCGGACGCGCCGTCACTCTGGCAGAAACGGAAGCCGGCGCAGGTCGGCTGATCCTGACTCGCTGGCGCGCCGGCACCATAGAAGACGTTACACTCCTCCTGCCGGTCCTGGGTTCCTACAGCAGCACTGCACCCTATGACTGTCCGAAGTCGCAGTGGATCCTCCGCCAGGGCCTGCCGACGCTCTTCAAACGCGTGTCGGCCTCAGAATACAGCGGGCAGACAGATCCGATTCCGCGAAGTCTCAATGCCCTCGCGCTCCTCGCCGGAGGCGATCCCGCCCATCTGGGACTGGTCCGCCAGGAGGCCCGCTGGGCGGCCGACTTCAATACGCCCGATTTCAGAACCTGGTACTACGGCTATGTCATGATCTTCCTGGCCGAATACGTGCTCGCCACAGACGATCAATCCGTCGTGCCAGGTCTGCGTCGACTGGCACTGGAGGCGGCACGAGGGCAAAGTGCGGTGGGCTCGTGGGGACATACATTCGCACTGCCCGATGGACGCCTTCAGGGTTACGGCATGATGAACTCACCCGGTTTGCCGCTCACCATCGGCATGGTTCTGGCCCGCGATGCAGGCATCAGGGATCCGGAACTCACACACGCCATCGAACTCAGTTCAGGACTGCTGCGATTCTACACTGGCAAGGGAGCTGTGCCATATGGTGATCATGCAGCGTGGACGGAAACTCACGAGGACAATGGCAAATGCGGTATGGCAGCAGTGCTGTTCAACTTACTGGGCGAATCCCGCAGTGCCGACTATTTCGCCCGCATGGCCCTCGCATCACACGGCAACGAGCGGGACTGTGGCCACACCGGAAACTATTTCAACATGCTCTGGTCTCTGCCGGCGATCGCCCAGGCAGGGCCGCATGCCACAGGAGCCTGGATGCAGGAATTTGGCAGCTGGTATCATGATCTCGCCAGGCGCGCAGACGGCTCGTATACCCACCAGGGCCCGCCGGAGCCCGATCATGACAGCTATCACGGCTGGGATGCCACCGGTGCCTGCCTGCTGGCATACGCCCTGCCACTCAGAAAGATTCGACTGACAGGCAAAACACCGTCAATCGTTCAGACACTGTCAGCCGACAGCGCGCAGAGCGTGGTCGCAGACGGTCGCGGCTGGAACAACAAAGACCGCAAAAGCTTCTATGCGCAGCTGTCGGATGCTGAGCTGATTGAACGACTCGGGTCGTGGTCACCGATCGTGCGGGAGCGGGCTGCCATGGCAATCTCATGGCGAAAACAGCCTCCGTTGTCCGCCGTGATGGAACTGCTGGACTCCGACAGTCTGGACGCACGAGTCGGGGCGTGCCATGCGCTGGAGCAGCTGCGGGGCGAGGGTGCGCCCGCAGTTCCTCAGCTGCGGCGCTCGCTCCGACACGAGGACCTCTGGCTGCGAATCCGCGCCGCCGCAGCACTGGCCGCAATCGGCAGGCCCGCTGCTGCTGCGCTGCCGGAATTACTCGACCTGATCGCTCGCCCACCCGCTCCCGATGATCCTCGCGGCATGGAGCAGCGATTTGTTGCCATGTCCGTCTTCAGCACCCTCCTGCCCCGACTCGAATCACTCGAGCAGGTCGACAAACCTCGTCTCCTCACAGCGATTGCTCAGGGCCTGAAAAACCAGGATGGCCGCGCACGCGGCGAAATCAGCGAGATCTACCAGCGACTGGACTATCAGCAGATCCGGCCTTTGCTGCCAGTAATCCTCGAGGCCATCAAAACACCTGCACCAAGTGGAGAAATGTTCGCCGACAGTGTGCGATTGAACGGTCTGAAAGTCCTCGCCACCCATCAGATCACAGAAGGGATGCAGGCCACCGCCGACTACCTGCGAACTCAGAATCCATGGGCCAGCGAACATCGCACACCGGAAATTCTGCAGGTGCTGACCGCCTACGGCGCCGAAGCCCAGGTGATCATTCCACATCTCGAACAGACCGCAGCCGGATTTGAAAATGGCGAAAAGAACTTTCCGAAGAATCTGAGCAGACAGAAGGCAAAGGCCGTCCGCGACGCCATCGAAAAGATCAAAACCACGCAGGAACGTCCGCAACTGAAGTCCATTCAGTAACGTGCCATCCACGAACCCGACGCCTGTCGAAACGTACAACGGACGTCCAGTCCGTCCCCCCGGTGCACCAGCAGACTGGACGTCCGCTCTGCAAATTCGTCCACCACGGCCAGGCGTCCCGCCCAAACAGCACGACCAGGTTCCTCGTCCGTCTTTCAACATCGCTGAACAGGCCAGACTCTGAGTCTCGACTGACCAGCACACATCAGTGCTCAGCAACGATCCGGTAGGGCGTGCGTGCGATCATGCCGACGTAGTTGCGAACGGAGTCACGATCCTTGTTCTTCTCATGGTCGATTTCCTTCTCCAGCGTCATCGCCTGCCCCGCTTGCGGTCCGGACTTGTATTTCTCGGCTCCGGCAACGGTCCGCTTGCGTTCGATCACGCGGGGGAAGTCGGCAAAGGGAACCAGCAGATGACTCTCTTTCCTTTCGCGATTCACCTGCTCCGCAGCGACCCAGCCGTGCCGCAGTCGAGCTTCCATCCAGCCGCGGTGTTCAGCTTCGGCCAGCAGTTCCAGATGGTCTTCAATGACCCGGCTGATTGCCTGCTGCTCGTCCTGCGGCCATTCGGCTGTGTCACGAGGTTCAATACGAAGTCCTGCGATGGAGAGAACCTGGCCGATGCGGAGCGCGGCTTCACGGTTGTCAGCCTTCATGAATTCCGGCAGCTGATCATACGGCGGCATTCCACCGTACTTTGTGCGATAAAATTCATGAATCTGTGCGGCGATGGATTCGTAGTCCAGAACAGCAGTCATCCGGCGGACTCCATAATCTTCAGGAATTGCTGGGCATTCACGTGCAGTGCCAGCTGATGTGCGGGTGGAACATCACTTTTTGTAAACATACCGTTGCGGCTGGATTGTCGCACCTGCTCAGCGATCTTCTCGATCGATCGAGCCCCATGCAGGTATCGGTCAATCCGCAGGAACGCCTCCAGCAGACCGCGGTCAATATTCAGTGGCTCGTCCGGCTTCAGGCCCAGTTGCGTTCGCAGGAGCAGGGCGCGGCGAACGGGAAAAGTCAGATCCTCAGCGCTGGCCATGTTCTGGTTGGGGCCCATCACGTTGATATACCCCGCCAGACGACTTTTGAAGTCCGGCCCCTTCTGCCCCACAAAGTCATCGCGCCACACCTGTCGCTGCTCCTCGCCCTGCAGCGTCTCAGGCGGCTCACCAAAGTCCTCGAACCGATGCCGTGTGCCACCGGCAAATACAAAAATGCACTTGCCGATCGGATGCGTGATCTGGCCCTCCTGAAACTTGCCGTCCTGCATCGGTGCCAGCAGATACTGCAGCCAGTAGAGGTCACGGGAATCAAATTCGTCCCAGAACACCAGCGGCAGTCGACCGTCCAGTACAGCATCCCGAATCTGATGGAACAGTCCGTTTAAGGCGGTGGCGTCCGTGAACTGCGACAGGTTGAATTCCAGCAGCAGACAGTCGTCAAAGAGTGCTCCGGCAAGCTGCTTGACGCCGAATGATTTGCCCGAGCCAGGCTGGCCGAAGGCAGCGATCGACAGTGGTTTGGTTGCTTTGCGGTCTTCCCGATACCTGGTCAGTAACCGCTCCAGCGTCCGCAGGCTCTCCATTTCGCCCCGGTCGATCGAGAACAGTTTGCCGAACTGCAGGTAAGGCGTGTTCTGCAGCAGCGACTGGCCGGAAAGGGCCACCTGTCGAGCGAGTCCCCAGAGTGGCCGCGTGGCTGCGCCACTGATGATGGACCAGTTGGCAGCCATCGTCGACGGCAGCTCGATGGCCCCGAATTTCCAGGCGGGTGAATGAATTTCCTGCGCGACCTCGCAGAATGGAAACCCCGGCAGCAAATCCCGACCCACCGGACCATGTCCGTGATGCAGCAGGCGACGAGCCGCCGACAACCCCGTCTGACAGGCCACCGACATCGATCCGGAAGGATTCCTGATCAGTGCATCCACGATCGACGCTGTAAACACCGTCTGATAGCCCAGAACTCTGCCCTGCGCCGGGTACTGGCGGGCAAAAGCCCGCTCCGTGCCGCCCGGATCAAACACCAGGGTGGCGACCTGAGCGGTGCCGGCGTTTTCAATCACGATCGCTCCATCCAGATCAAAACGCACCACCAGACAGCGAACCCGGAGCAGTTCCTTCATTCGTGGGTGTTCTGACAGCTCCCGCAGCAGGTCCGCAGCCGCGCCGTCCCATGACAGCTGACCGTCAACACGCACACCCTCAAGACGCAGGTCTTCGATGCTGGTGAGCAGAATTGTGCGGGCCGCAAGCTCGCCAATCCGGATTTGACGGGGCTGGTCACCGGCCGATTCATGCTGCGTCTCGCCCGAGACAATCGTGTGCCAGAGATTTCCGGCCGCCAGTGGTGCTGCGGATTTGAGCACGATCCAGTCCGGCAGTCGAGCGGTGGTGACGTCTGCCGGCGATTCCGGCCGCAAAAATTTCGGCCATGCCGAGCGGTTCACCCAGCGGCGGTATCCAAGGTTGCAGTCGTCGATCACGACGATCTGGTGTGTATCATTCAGGGCGGCGGTGGCTGCGTCGATAGTGGCCTGGCCTGCAGCGGCGGCCGGCACGCTTTCCAGCCGCTCAACACCCAGTGGCTGCGTCAGCCGCCAGACCTGGTCCTTAGGCTTGCTTCTGCTTTGCGGCAGTGGCTGCATGACCAGATAACTGGATGCAGCCAGACCGTCCAACGGCTGTGGCTGCGCGGATGTCACCTCGTAACGGCCGCTGGATTTATTTGCCAGAGATCGCAGCATTTCTGCCAGCAGCCCAGCACCACCCGGCACCGTCCGGGAAGTGGCCCCCACCCTGACACCGGACCCCACCAGCGTCTGCTGGGCTTCGTAAAGATAACGGTCCGAGACGACGTCCCCGGTGACCAGAATTCGAATCATGGCACTGAAGCTCCGGCAGAGATAAGGACCTTTCAGACGCGAAGACGGGCTATGCTGTGGTTCAGGAGCGACCCGCAACCGACGAACGCAATGACAGCCCGAAGTCTACGGCGGACAGACAAGGAAATACCACCCAACAGGTTCGGAAAATCGTTTTTTGCAGGGAAGCTGTTACAGCAGCGCCGGCAGATTCATGGACTTGGTACGAGCGGTGACCGAGGCGAGATGCGGTGCATGCGGAGCCATTCTGCGTTTTCCACCAGAGCCTCCGAACCAAGTTCCTCCAGCAGCGAATGAATACTCCGCAATGCCTGCTGCCGATCGGCCTCTGACGTCTGCCGCTGCAGACGCTCCAGTAACGCTTCCATTCTCAGCGCCGCCCCGCGGTACAGCTCCAGCATGCTCTGGTATCGGGGTACGTTCTGAGGCAGGAAATGAAACGCGATACAGGCCGCTACGACCGCACAGCCGGCGAAGCACATGTTCCGACAGACAATCACCAGACTCAGCTGAACACCCGACAACGTCCCCGCCAACGAACCGAGCACGGCAGGCAGGCCGCCGATCAGTGTCACCAGCCCGCACGCCAGCCAGAAACCAAACACGATCAATACCGGGTAAGAAGTGAGCAACTGCAGGGCAACGCAGTGGATTTTTTCCGGCCACTGCCGCGGAAATGGCCGCCCGTGCATCGCCCCCGGCCACTTCAAAAGCATCCAGGCTGCCAGCAGCACAGGGATGCTGATGAGCAGTGCACGCACCAGGGCAGGATGGTCGGTGGCGAGGAAACGCTCCAGCTGCCCCCTGCCCAGCGGGGAACAGCTGATCAGCAGACTCAGGCCGGACCACAGCAGGAGCTGAGCAGCAACGTGGAGCTTCGTCAGTCGCGAGCGCTGGGCAACGACGGCGCGGTAAAAGTAACGCTGCTGATTCCTCAGCCAGCCATCAAGCACCGCAGTCAGTCGCTGCGTCCGCAACGGCAGGTCAAGCCGCTGAAATTCCACATGAAAGCCGGCGACCGGCATCACCGCCGAACTGACAGCCGCACGGATCCACAACAGTTCTCCCCGCTCACGCTTCTGATAATGCTGCGCCGCCGATTTTCCCACGCCGGACAAGGCCCAATAGAACTGCACCCGCAACGCTTCGGCCAGCGCCCGATCATCCTCCTGCTGTGCTGCCTGACCGGTTTTTCGCAGCCAGTACGCCCAGATCCACGGGACCGCAAACAACAGGAGCGACAGCAGCATCGTGAGGAGCGGAATCGTTCGAGCCCCCCACGAAGACGAATCCGTCAGCTGCAGATTGTCCGAACACTGCAGCAACAGAAATCCAGCCAGCGAAAGCCACGGAGTGCTGCGCTGCATCCGCTTCATCTGACTGTCCGCCAGCAGACTGCTGCTGTTGGCACGCTGATAGAACAACGCCAGCTGCTGCAGCCGTTCACTGGCTCCCAGCGATTCCGGAGCGAGGTCCGTCAGGTCCGCAAACGACGACGGTTCCATCAGCGACGACGCGGGCACTCGTCGCAGCCGCGTGACCTGTTCAGCCAGCATCAGCAGTTGCCGCCGCTCACGATCCGCATCCACCTCCCCCTGCTGCGACACCAGCTGTGACGATTCCGGAGACCACAGCGCGGTCGGCGGAATCGCGGCAGACGCCACCGTGTCAGCCGGCATGCCGCGGCCACAGTTCCGTGCCCAGATGCGGATCATCGGGCCGTTGTCGGACCATGTTAAGGCAGAAATGTCCGGCAAGAGTCCCGGAGTCGTACCGAACAGCCGAGTTCGCACGATCGCACCGGCTCCGCATTCCGCATCATCCGGAATCATCGGCTGCGCCAGCCCGTTCCCCGGATCACTCGTCCCCACGCAAGGTCGCTGGTCCTCGCTGCAGATCGCCACCAGCAGATCACAGCCGGAGGCGATGTATTCCCCCGCAGCACGAAAGCGACGGTTTCGAGCCTGTTCGTCAGCAGCCTGCAACGCCAGCCGCACTGCCAGATCCTCTGCAGACAACTCCGCATCACCCGGAAGTCGCACCAGAAATCGATCCTCAGGCCGAATCCGCCCCAACAGATGATCAAACGCCGCCTGCCGGTCTGCATTCCCTGCCGGCGTGCCATCCGGCCAGCAGAACGTGGTCAGATTGCGATACAACGCCACGGAGTACTGCTGCTGCTGTGCCGCATCCGGCAGCTGATCCGGGAAGGGCAGCGGAGCCATCACGCGAATGCCCTGACCAAACGCCACGTTCGCCGCCACCTGGTCCGCTCCGGGAGCCAGCGATGACAGCAGCACGAGACTGTCCGGAGCCAGCCCCAGAGCCGGAATCTGATCCATCAGCGGATGATCGCAGGCCACCACCTGCCCCGATCCGTCCAGCACACCTGCTGAACCCACCGGTGCCACCAGACGGCTGAACAGCAGTCGCAATTCCAGTTCAATCCGCGGCACGTCATCCGGATGCAGCCGCAAATGACCGGTCACGCCGATGACGAACGCAGGCTGGCGGGAGGAAACGGAAGACATCATCAGGGACACCGGGGATACATTTCACGAGTCATCGAGCCCGGACACTCGCGAGGCGTTGAACATCGCAGCGTTGTAAGATGTCCGGCTGCATTTGAATTATCCGCGGAAGACGGTGTCATGGCAAATCCAACATGAACAGCCGGTCCGTCGCGTCCCTGAAGTCTGCAACAGGACGGTCCTGAGCCGCCGGACGGCAGTCCCCGGGCCACAGCGCTGCCACCGCCGCAACGGTCGCGGAAGAAGACCGGGGCCCCTGCATCGCCCCCCCCCCCTCATGGCCCGCCCTCCGGTGACCTGCAGCATGAACGTGTCGATGCATCGCTCCCTGAAACCGGAAGTGCTGACCGAATGTCCCTTGAGATCTGTTCAGCTGGCCTTTCGCATCCGCCGCACCACGGACTTGCAGTCCGTCAGACGGAAACGCAGAGTGAAGGACAGAACATTCGTTCCAGCGACATGCTCATGCATGATTCGGTCTCCGCCTCGTCACCGGTCCCGTTTGCAACATGCGGGAAACTCGCCTGATCTTTGCTTGTTTTCGGGCTGGCGTTCTGTAATCGTGCAGACGACTTCCCGGAAGCAACAAAGGTGTTGGCTGTTCCGGTTATGCTGGTTTGATCGGCTTCAGCAGATCCCTTAAACGCGAGTCCAGTGAGTTTACCTCAATCCCCAGACATTTCAGGATACGCCGATACGCACCGGCAAATACCTCAAAATCGGGATGCACATGTCCCGTCTCGACGCTGAACTGCAACATAATCGAAACAGCGCGACGTGCGAGGGACTCGGCTTCAGAGAATCGGCTGGTGGAGACCATGAGGACGGTTGGATTCACAGATCTGCAGTGCGCGACGATACAGCCGCTCTGCTTCGGGGAGACGGTTGGTGCCACGGAGTAACTCAGCAAGGTTGTTGAGGTCGGCGGCGACTTCCGGGTGATTTGGACCGCCGTGCTGTTCGGAAAGTACGAGCGCAGTGCGGAGCAGAGGTTCTGCTTCCGGGAACTGAGCCCGAGCCTCAAGCAGGCGACCAGGCTGCCTCATCAGTCGTGCCGTGGGTGTTGCGATAGAGCGTCGATGGCCTTCGCGCACTGCGGAAACGACATGTGGCTCCAGCAGGTCCCACTCTGGCCATGTGCGGACGTCAGCGGCGTCCGCCTGCGGACACGCCTGGTCCAGTCTCTGCAGCGCCGCCTTCAGGTGTGTTTCAGCATTCGTCTGACGTGTTCGCAGGATCTCCTGTACCAACCGGTGTACCGATATGGTGTCGTTGTCTGCGTTCCACCGCAGCATGCTGAAGTCGGCAAGGTTGCTACGGCGGTGTCCAGTCGCTCGATTTCCGGATTCTGTGTGCTGTCGTCCGGTTCCTGCCTGAAAAGCAGCAACGGAATTGGCTCTGCACTGTACCAGGCCAGTTGATTCAGCAGCCGCTGTTCGTCTTCGCTCAGCTGATCCAGTGTGGTCTGCCACGTGGTCACGATGCTCTGCGGGTACTGCATCTGCCGAGAATCATGCCAGCTGCGGACCGCTGCACTGCGCTGCTGCCACAGCTGACGGTAGTCCGCGATGGATTTGCGGCGAGTGACAAGGTAGGCAGCGGCCTGCTCCAGTGCCAGGGCGAGGCCGTCGAGATCCTTTGCGAGTGCGGTAGCTTCAGCGGGATCCTCCGCAGTCACTTTGCGGCCCCGCTGCTGCCCGCCCTGAGGTTGCGTTCGTTCCAGCAGAAACTGGGCTGCGGCTTCGGGGGACAGCACATCCAGTTCCAGGGGCTGGACCTGCCCCTGCCAGCGACCCAGACGAGATGTGATCAGCACATGGCCCTGCTGAAGTTTTGGCAGGAGCTGTTCCACGGTCCGCGCGGCGTCTTCTGTGTCGACGTTGTCCAGAATCAAAAACCAGCCCGGGTGGTTTGACAGCCAGCGGAGTGCCGCCGCGACTTTGACCGGGTCTTCCGTGGCGTGCTGTTCAGGCAGGTTCAGCACCAGCGGGCCGGTCAGTTCGGCAAGCTGCCGGGTGAGGCTGTCAGGCGAGTCGGCTGTGATAAACAGCACAGCAGAATAGTCGTCCGCATGCTGCCACGCGTATTCCACGGCCAGCCGCGTCTTGCCGACACCCCCCAGACCGTGAACCGCTTTGCCCGTGATCGCCGTTGCCCCTGTGCTGGCCGTTCGCTGCAGACTTTCACGCAGCTGCGTCAGGAATTCGGATCGGCCCTTGAAGAGCGTGCCGATGGTGCTGTAGGGCAGAACAATCGGTTTTGGGGACGACAGGTCCGGGAAGGGCAGAACAAGCACGTCTTCGATCAGTTTCTCAATCGTGGTCAGCAGTGAGGTGTGTTCGCCGGTCTGCCGGATCCAGTCGCGGAAGGCGATCCGGGCCTGTTGCTGCGCCGGCGTATCGCGGGATGGATTGTCCGGCTGGAATGCGGGGTGAGTCAGAAACGTATAGGTTGGCCGCCTGGACTCTTTGGACAGCAGAAACTCCCATTGCGTGTACGACGCTTCGCTGAGGCCACTGGCGGTCAGAAACCGGCTTGACCATGTGCACGGGCTGAGCACTGCAGCGTGTGCGGAGGTAACCGGGCTGCCGTACTGGTTCCCGACGAGGCAGATCACGGCATCGCACTGCCGGCATTCGTCAACGCCGTTTCAACCGAAGCTTAGCGCGCAGATGCTCGATCGCTTCCTGACGCGATTTTTCCCGTCGCCAGCCGCGGTGGGCACACAAGGCAGCAAATTCCTCATCGAACTGACTGATTCTGTACTGCATACTGGGAGCATGCCGCGTGAAGATTGTCTGCTGGTATCCAACTCCAGTCTGTGCGCTGACCGCTTCCGCACAAAACCAGTCTCCGACAAGCGTCAAACTGTATTCGCGTT
The DNA here is from genome assembly GCA_046074585.1 of Planctomycetota bacterium. Classification (GTDB taxonomy): domain Bacteria; phylum Planctomycetota; class Planctomycetia; order Planctomycetales; family Planctomycetaceae; genus SXXK01. The sequence continues at coordinate 13,345 of JBJTOM010000342.1, forward strand.
CCAGCTTCTCGTCGATCACCACCTCAACGGACTCGATATCGCTTTCAAGGAACTTCAGCAGGCTTTGCAGCCGGACCTTGTGAGCCTGATCATCGAGACCGTCACGGCGGCTGTCAGTATTGACGATGAGCCGACAGCCTCCCGCTCGGGCGTGGATCTCCAGTGCCCGACGCTCTTCCCGCTGGATGCGGCAATGGTGTCGACTCGTTCGCCGAGGGGTGTATCGCTCCTGCCAGACGGAATCCGTCAGTGGAGCATTCGGTATGTGGAACGAACTGAGTCCCCCTCGCTGACGCACGAAACTGGTTCTGAGAATATCAAACTCTGAGTTCCCTCCGGCCTCCGCGCCAGTTTGAAGACTGCGGGTCACACTCTGCTGGATCATGGAGACAATGGTCGCATACTCAACCATTTTTTGAGTCCGATCTTCCTGCAGCTCAGCACAGTGGAAGATGGCCCCCGCCGGATTTCGGTATCTTCCCACAAGACTTTCAATCGTCTGCACCGTCAGGGCCGCCTTCAATCGCTGCCAGCCAGCGTCGCTGATCTCATTCAAATCCTCCTCCGGCAGGTGCACCGCGTGAAGATGCTGCAGCCACTCACCCGGCGGAATGCCCACAGAGATCGGCAGTACCGGAAGATTCTGGGAGATTGCATACCCGATTTCCTGGTGGACCCATCCCCGCTGACTGGATTCTCGCGTGACGATCGGAAGAAACACGTGCGCATGCTCTATGAAGTATCGGATCTGGTCATGAAAACCGATCCCGAATGCGAAGTCCCGATCAAGCATCGGCTGGAGCCCATTCGCCTGCAGCAGATCTCGAATACCCAGCACCAGTTGCTGATTTTGGTGAGAGTAGCTGACGAACACGCGATAGCGACGGTGCGGATCAATCACGGACATCACCAAAGCCCTCGAAGTAACCCGGAACGCCTCACGGAGACTCTGCACATCGTCCACTCTCGCAGGAATCACCGCTGACCTCTGAATTGTTCTGACAGAACCCGGCCGGCACATCGATCGCGAACCTCGACCATCTCCTCCCGTGGCCCCCACCCGTAAAGGTACCATTAACAGCATGCTTTTCGATAAATGTCTGCAATTCTCCGTCAATTTCTGCAATTCTCCAGGAGCCTGGCCGGCTTACAGCACCTTTTGACCGCTCCTGCAGCGTCTCTGCACCGACGTTCCAGCAATCACGATTCCGCAACCAGGAGCGGCCAAAGTCGCAGCAGCTGCGTACCAGGGCTACATGAGGCCCCCCCAATCGCCCGTTCTTCTGCGGTCTCTCTGTCCCCCCTGTCACCTCACGCAAAGGCGCCAGGATGACGTGCTGAAGTCTGGAAATCCTTCCCTGCTGTGCGTCCTTTGCGTCTTTGCGTGAGACCAAAAGTCCTCGCAGCGACTGACAGAGCCCTGAACCGAGGTGGCGAAACAATGTCAGGGTTATCCCTCCCACGGTGACGAAGGCGTGTCGGCGCGGCGCAAGTCGTGGCACGAGCTTTTCAGTGCTGCACCGGCCGCTTGACATCGGTCGCACGCCGGATGCTCCCTGTCCACCGTAACAGGGCTGACAACCCTGAACACAGGAGATGCCATGAAAACAGCCCGGATTGCCCCACGCCTGCAACTTTGCGTCATCCCACCACTCGGCCCGGTCACGTCACGAGAAGAGGCTTACCCCGCACGCTCTGTCGCGATGAAATCATTCCCCCCTGAAGCCCCGAAACACGAACGCAATGGCACCTGACACCGTTTCACCATCAACTCCCGGCCTCGCCCCCGCCAGTTTCACCGATTACACTTTGCACGTCATCCCCCGCCCGGTATGCTCAGATCACAGATTTCACGCAATCACCCCAATCTCTCCGGAAAATCGATCGCACCCGGTGACTACCTCCTTCCACCTCCCAACACTCTGCCTGCTCTGTGCCTGCCTGGCCAGCCCGATCTGCCGTGCTGACGAGACAGCCGTCGGCTCAGCGTCGCTGCAAATGCTGCTGCAACAGCACTGCATCAGCTGCCACAGCGGTACCGAGCCACCAGGCAGTCTGAAATTGCCCGACTCGACATCACAGCCGACCCTCGCCAGTCGCGCGGTCTGGGAGAAGGTCCTGCGACGACTGCAGAACGGCGATATGCCACCCGCCTCCGAAGCCCGACCAGATCCTCTGCTGTCCCGCCACGCCACCGAATCACTCACGGCCACACTGGATCAACTGGCTGCCCGGCATCCGTTTCCCGGTCCCACGGAAACCCTCCGCCGACTCACCCGAACAGAATACCGCAACGCCATCCGTGATCTGCTGGCAATTGAAGTCGACGCTGTTTCGCTCCTGCCGGCAGACGAATCCAGCCAGGGTTTCGACAACATCACCGTCACCGGGCTCAGCCCGACGCTGCTGAACCGCTGCATCGCTGCCGCCGAAAAAATCAGCCGACTCGCCCTCGGTCGCCCCGAGATCAGCCCTGGCGGAGAAACATTCCGCGTGCCGGGCGACCTCACTCAGGATCGCATGCGTCCCGAAGGTGCTCCGCCAGGCACACGCGGCGGCCTTGTGATCGACTGGCATTTTCCCCGCACCGGAACCTACGAAGTCCGTCTGCGACTGATGCGGGATCGCAATGACGAAGTTGAGGGTCTCCGCGGAACGCACAGACTCGATCTGCTTCTGGATCGCAGACGCATGCAGCACTTTCTCATTGCCCGTCCGCCATCCGGTCAGGATGATCGCTCCGTCGATGCGGATCTGACAGCGTCTTTCCATGTGACAGCCGGTTATCACCGTCTGACCGCCACATTCGCAGACACCGCTCGTTCACTGCTGGAATCTGAGCGGCAGCCGCTGAACGTGCATTTTAACTTCTATCGTCACCCCAGACTGGCACCGGCCCTCGCAGAACTCGTGATCTGCGGCCCTCTGGGAGACTCATCGCCCGGTGATTCTCCATCGCGGCGGCGCGTGCTCACAAGAATGCCCGCTGACCCCACACAGTCACTCGAATCTGCCACAGAGATCTTTCGACCGCTCCTGCGAAGGGCCTATCGCCGTCCGATCAGCGACGAGGACCTCGCGATGCCGCTGCAGCTGTTCCGCAAGGCCTTCGCTGAGAATCAGGATTTTGAATCGGGCATAGAACGCGGTCTGGCAGGGATTCTGGCCAGCCCGCAGTTTTTGTTTCGAGTGGAACAGCAGGCCCTGCCGGATTCCGTCGGGGCAGCATCCGACCTCGAACTGGCCTCCCGCCTCTCCTTTTTTCTCTGGAGCAGCCTGCCGGACGATCAGTTGCTGTCGATCGCAGAGGCCGGACGACTCTCCCAGCCCGATGAACTGCGTCGTCAGACCGCGCGGATGCTCGATGATTCACGGTCCGCTGCCCTGGCCGAGAACTTTGCGGATCAGTGGCTCTATCTGCGGAACCTGCAGCTGGCCACTCCCGATGCCCGGCTCTTCCCGGACGTCGATCAAAACCTGAAGGATGCGTTTCGCCGAGAGACGGAACTGTTGTTTCTGGACGTACTGCGGGATGATCGCAGTGTGTTGTCGCTGCTGCAGACATCGTCAACCTGGCTGAATGAGCGACTGGCTCGTCACTATGGCATTCCGCACGTGATGGGCAGTCATTTCCGTCGCGTGGAACTCAATCCCGGCGATCGACGGGGAGGGCTGCTGCGACACGGCAGTGTGCTCATGGCCACGTCCTATGCCACCCGAACATCACCCGTACTTCGCGGCAAATGGGTGCTCGAAAATCTGCTCGGATCCCCGCCTCCACCGCCACCGCCCGGCGTTTCCGATCTTCAGGACAACACCGTTGCCGCCGGACTCTCTGTGCGTGCACGTCTGGCGGCGCACCGCGAAAACGTGGCCTGCGCGATCTGCCATGATCGAATTGACCCGGTAGGCCTCGCACTGGAAAACTATGACGCAGTCGGACGCTGGCGCGAACATGAACTGGAACAGCCCGTGGTGGCGGCAGGTGGTCTGGCCGGAGTGGATCCGTTTGTCGGTGTGGAGGGACTCGAACAGGCCCTGCTGGCCAGACCGGAACTCTTCGTGCGGACGCTGGCTGAAAAACTGCTGATATACGGACTGGGACGGGGACTGGAACCGGAAGATGGTGCAGCCGTCCGGAAGATCGTGCGGCAGTCTGCGACCGAGGACTATCGGTTTTCATCGCTGGTGCAGGCGATCGTCTCCAGTGTGCCGTTTGTAAAGCGGGAGTAGCCATTATGTTTCGAAGACATCTTCCCCGACGAACGCTGCTGCGTGGCGCAGGTGTTGCGCTGGGTCTGCCGCTTCTGGATGCCATGGTGCCAGCGCTCACGGCACAAACACAGACCGCAGCCGCCGACCAGCAGCTGCGGCGACTGGGCTTTGTGTACATTCCGATGGGCTGTGACCACAGCAGGTGGACTCCGGCTGCCCAAACCCGCCTGGAAACGCTACCGCCGATTCTTGAGCCGTTCGATCCGGTGCGCCGGCAGATCGCAGTTATCAGCGGCCTGGAACTCAGAAATGCCTGGCCCGGAACTCATGCCACTTCCAACGCGTCCTTCCTGAGCGCCGCTCGAGCCAAACGCACAGAGAGCAATGACTACTATCTGGGAACAACGGTCGACCAGATCGCCGCGGCCACTCTGGGACGCGAAACAGCGCTCCCGTCACTCGAATTGTCTATGGATCTGATTGCCGCCGTGGGACAATGCGATAATGGTTACGCCTGCGTTTATCAGAACTGCCTCGCATGGTCCTCTCCCACAACGCCGCTGCCACCCGAACCCCATCCGCGAATGGTGTTTGAACAGTTGTTTGGCGAAGGTGGCAAATCAGCCGAGCGACTGGCGGCACTCCAGCGACGGGCCAGCCTCCTGGATGCCGTCCGCGACGAATTCACTCGCCTCAGAAAAACGCTCGGACCAGCGGATCAGCAGCGAGTGGATGAGTATCAGACAGCGGTCCGCGATGCAGAGCGGCGAATTCAGCGCGCTGAAAGTGCGGCAGCAGACGACCAGTTGCCCGAGCTGGACAGACCCCGTGGCGTTCCGGCCGTGTACAGCGAACACGCGAAGCTGATGTTCGATCTGCAGAAGCTGGCACTCCAGGCCGATCTCACCCGTGTGATCACATTCCAGATGGCCCGCGAAACCAGCAATCGCACCTATCCGGAAATCGGTGTCGCCGAACCCCATCATCCGCTCACACATCACGGCAACGACCCCGAGAAAATTGCGAAGATGGCAAAGATCAACCAATTCCATGCGTCACTGTTTGCCGGCTTTCTGCAAAGCCTGCAGGAGACTCCGGAAGCCGGCGGGACGCTGCTGGATCACGTGCTGTACCTGTATGGCAGCGGCATGGGGAATCCTAATCTGCATGATCATCTGAATCTGCCGATTGTGGTGGCGGGGGGCGCGGCCGGCCGGATGCAGGGCGGACGACATCTGCAGTTCACCATGCCCACACCCCTCGCCAACCTGCACCTCACGCTGCTGGACAGGGTTGGTATCAGACTGGACAGCTTTGCGGACAGTCACGGTCAAGTGGACGAGTTGTTTGAACCGGCGGTGATCTGACAGGGAGCTGAGGGATGCGAATGCCACGATGCATAAGCCGGCTGGTCATTTCGCTGGGGCTGCTGTGCATTCCCGGTGCCACGCTTGCGGCTGACGAGCCGACGCCTGTGGTCAGCATTGCGGACGGGGCGGATAACGCTGCCGCTGTTGCAGATGCGGCAGCTGAAGTTGCCGATGCGGCAGAAGCTGGTGACTGGGAGCGAATGCTCAGACAGCACACAGCCGGATGTTCCGTGAATGCTGCTCAGCCGGATGGCATGACAGCCCTGCACTGGGCCGCGCTGCATTCGCAGCCTGTCCAGGTGAGATGGCTGCTTGATGCCGGTGCAGCGGTGAATGCTGAGAACACGTGGGGCGTCAGACCGCTCGCACTGGCCGCCGAAAACGGCGACAGCAGCGTGGTCGAGTTTCTGCTGCAGGCAGGTGCTGACGTGCACGCAACCGGGACTGGCGGCGAATCCATGCTGATGCTGGCCGCGCGAACAGGTCGCCCGCAGGCCGTCGCAGCACTCCTGGCGGCAGGTGCAGACATCAATTCCCGGGAACACAGGCAGCAGACGCCCCTGATGTGGGCTGCGGCGGAAGGACACTCAGCGGTGGTTGAGCAGCTGCTGAAGGCCGGGGCCGATGTTCGCGCAGCAACGCCGTCCGGCTGGAATGCACTGCTGTTCGCCGTCCGTGAAGGACGAACGCAGACTGCCAGGCTCCTGCTGCAGCAGGGACTGGACGTGAATGCCCGGAGAGTCAGCGACAAGGGGGTTTCGGGACTGAATCCACTGCTGCTGGCCGTGCAGAACGCCCATTTCGAAACAGCAGCTGCTCTGCTGGAAGCCGGAGCCGACCCGAATGCGCAGCCAGCCGGTCAGGGCGCCCTGCACGCCCTTGTCGCAGTCCGGCGACCAGTTCGCGGCGATGGTGATCCACCGCCCCAGGGTTCCGGACGGATGGGATCACTGGAATTCGTCCGTGCGCTGGCAGAGCAGGGCGGAGATGTGAATCTGCGGCTCAGCAAGGGGCAGTCAGGATTCGCCGATTTCACGACGACCGGTTGTACAGCCTTCCTCCTCGCAGCTCAGACAGGGGATCTGGCACTCCTGCAGGTACTGCTGGAGCTTGGAGCTGATCCCGCCATCCCGAATTCCGACGGAGCGACTGCAGTCCTCGCGGCGGCCGGTGTGGGAGATCTGGGGAGCGGTCTGGAGGCGGCCGGGGCCGAGTCGGACGCGATCGAAGTGCTGCAGCTTCTGCAGCAGCTGGGACTGGACCTGAACGCCACGGACCAGAACGGTGAGACAGCAATGCATGGAGCGGCCTACCAGAACTGGCCAGGCCTGATTGAGTATCTGGATCAGCAGGGTATGAAACCTGACGTGTGGAATCGTCCGAATCGCTGGGGCTGGACCCCGCTGATAATCGCACATGGCTATCGAGAAGGCAACTTTCGCCCTGACGCAGCCACCATCACCGCTGTGGAAGGTGTGATGCGGCGACGCCGACTGCCGATTCCCCGCGATCCAGGCAAAGATGTGGAAGCAAACCAGCAAAGCTGGGATCGGAAGCCGAAGAAATAGCGAGATCATCCAGCTTGACACAAACTTCCCCTACTGGATGGAGAGCAAACTGCCCGATGCCTGCAGGGACTTAAGGGGAACGGCACGCGAGGTACCCGACAACTCAATCACCGCGTTTTTGCAGATTGGGTTCCATTTTTCCATGGAAAATCACTCGCAGAAATCGCGACCATGTCCAATAATTCCTGCTTTGCTTTTGCGATACAGTGTGACGTGGAGATCAACAGATGCGTCAACGTGGATTTACCTTAATTGAACTGCTTGTGGTGATTGCGATCATCGCAATTCTGGTCGCTCTGCTTCTGCCGGCCGTCCAGCAGGCTCGTGAAGCGGCCCGGCGCACGCAGTGTAAGAATAACCTGAAACAATTGGGAATTGCCGTTCACAATTACCATGACACCCACAAGGTCTACCCCTTTGGCAAAGGTGCCAGCTACACAGGCGCCCCCGTGTATGCCCGGTGGTCTCAGCACGCAATGCTGCTGCCTTACATCGAACAGGGCAATCTGTATCAGTCGATTGACTTCAACAATCCACCAGAGACGCCAGGCATGGGGGGCGTGATTAATTTCATGCCCGCCTACGTCAGCCCTGCAGGGATCAATGCCCTGGCAAGCCGCACGTCCATCGCCACATTCTTCTGTCCCTCCGATCTGGGTGTGACAGACCCCTGGAAGGGCCAGAACAACTACGCGGCAAATCAGGGTGGCTGGTTGTGCGATCGCAGCGACAGTGCAGGCATTGCCACTGATACCGCCCCGTCAGAACTTCAAACGGGAGTCTTCTACTATCTCAGCCGCTGTGCGTCCCGCGATATTACGGACGGTATGAGCAACACAGCATTCTTCAGCGAGCGAATTCGAGGGCAGGGGCGACCGGACCCCAAATCTGATTTGCTCGTGATTCCCCACCAAACCAGTCTGGACGCCACCTACCAGGCCTGCCGAGCGATCAATCCGCTCACCGCAACACCGCTCACCAGCAAATGGGGGTACAGTTGGGTCATGGGCGAAAACTGCTGCACACAGTACAACCACGTCGCTGTCCCAAATTCAGTTTCCTGCGCCGGAACAGGCTTCCCGGGAACGATGACCAACATGGCGATGCAGGTGTCTGCCAGCAGTCGTCACACGGGTGGTGTCCAGGTGATGATGGGAGACGCGTCAGTCCATTTCTGCAGCGAAAATGTTGACCTTGGTGTCTGGCGTGCTCTCGGAACTCGTGGCAGTGGGGAAGTGGTGACATTGCCATTCTGACCGAAGCCAGGGCGTCCTGGGGATGGCCGGCGGAGTTTCTCATGTCACCACTCAGTCACGAACAATCAAGCTCCTCGGGCAGTCTGCTGCGAACACGTGTGTCGCTCCGTATGGGGTCGCTGATGTTCGTCGCTGCCAGTCTCCTGTGGGGTTTATGGTCGATCAGTCAGACACCAGATGTGCGCAGGGACACAGATTACATTCCGGCCGATGACATCTGCCTTTCGGCCCTCGCAAAATCGCTCGAGGCCTGGTGCGCCGGTGCAGGGGCTGGCCCCGTCGCCGGAACGACTCCGATCGTTCATGTCACGGATTCCAGTCGCGTAAAACAGCGACCTCTGCTGTCGTGGCAGATCCTCGGTAAAGTGCCTGGGAACGCCCCCAGCTGTTTTGCCGTGCAACTGAAACTGGATCAGCCGGTTGAAGAACGTCGTGAGCGGTATGTGGTGATTGGCATCGATCCACTTTGGGTATTTCGCCATGATGACTATGATTTGCTCCTGCACTGGGAACATCCGATGGAACTGCAGCCAGACAGGCTGCAGCCGGCTGCTGATGGAGGGAAGCCGCAGTGAGTGATCGTCAGCTGGATATGCATGATGACAAGTTGCCGACAGATCTGAGCCTCAGCTGGTGGCTGCAATTTCTGCATGTGCGGCTGCGATTCGTGACTATTGTGCTCATTTCTGCAGTGATCATGGTTCAGTGGGACCGCCTGCAGTCTCTGATCGGTGTTCTGTTTTCCCGTGTGACCGGACGCCATCCGGCAAGCGAGATTGCAGCGGATCATGAATATTTCTGTCCGATGGATCCCGGAGTGCTCTCGGCGTGGCCTGCAATCTGTTCGATCTGCAATATGGACCTCGTGCCTCGAAAAAAAGGCGACGCAGAACTGCTGCCGGAGGGTGTTGTCGCACGGATGCAGATCAGTCCCTATCGTATCCAGCTGTCGGGACTGCGGACAACTGCGGTCGTTCCGTGTCAGTCCCGCGCAGCATTCTCCCTGCACGGCGTGCTCACTCTGCCCTCTGCTTCTTCAGCTGCCTCCGACAAACCCGAATTGCTCGTGCCGGTCTCGCGACAGGATGCTGCCGTATTCACAGCCCCCACTCCAGTGACGGTCACCAGCGAGCGTTTTGCCGGAACGCTCACGGCCACTGCACAGTGTGCGGTGGATCAAGTGGTCCATTTGCCACTGGTGCGGGTTGAGATTTCCGGTTTTCCCGACGGCATTCCCCCTGGACCAGTACCGGTGACAGTTCAGGTTCAGGTGCCGCTGGCAGGAGCGCTGACATCTGAGCAGCGAGCCGTGCTTGGTGAACGAACACTGCTCCAGATCCCAGCCAGCGCCGTGGTTGATTATGGCGGAGCGACACTCGTGTATGTGCAAACCATGCCCGGCATGTTCGACGGTCGCCTTGTGCAGCTGGGACCACGCTCAGGGCCCGTGCATGCCGTGTTGACGGGGCTGGAAGCAGGCGAGCAGGTCGTGTCCGCAGGTGCGTTTCTGGTCGATGCCGAGGCCCGACTGAACCCGGCTCTTGCGGTTGGCTATTTTGGCGCGGATCAGCCTGCAGCCACTTCGACATCGGCACTCGCGCCGCTGAAGACAGCCGCGAAGGCGACGCCATTTGTGTTGTCTGATTCAGATCGTGTGGCCGCAGATGCGCAGGGCAAGTGCCCGGTAACAGGTCTTCCCCTCGATTCTATGGGTGGACCAGTGCCCGTGCAGCTGGGAGATCGCCGAGTATTTATCTGTTGCGCAGCCTGTGAACGAAGATTGCGAAAAGAACCCGGTAAGTATCTTGAAGCGCCGTCGAGCGATGACAGAGATTCGGTCGCTCCATAAGTGACTGCTTTCGGATGGAGCGATGCTGACAACCGTCATCAGATTTTCTGTTCGGCACCACTGGCTGGTCCTTGCTGCGGCGTTTTGCCTGGCTGGGGCAGGGCTGGTTTCTCTGCTGCAGACCCCGGTGGACGCAGTACCGGATCTGTCAGAGAAACAGGTGATCGTCTTCGCAGCGTGGACCGGTCATGGCCCTCTGGAAATTGAATCGCAGGTGACGCGGCACATTGCAAGGGCCCTGCAGGCGTTACCCGGTGTCACTGCGGTGCGAGGCTCCAGTGACATGGGGTTCGCGCTTGTGCATGTGATTTTCGACGACTCGGTGCCGCTGTCAGAAGCCAGAACGGTCGTCCAGGAACAGCTGGCGGGCCTGTCACTGCAGTTTCCCCCGGGAGTCCATCCGCAACTGGCCGCTGACGGGATCGCGACCGGACAGATTTACTGGTACACCGTGGAGTCTTCGCAGGCGGATCCGGCTGAATTAAGGCGGATTCAGGACGAGCAGCTTGTTCCGCTGCTGTCGACCGTCCCGGGGGTCGCGGAAGTGGCGTCTGTCGGAGGCGTGCACGCTGAAGTCCGGATTGATGCCGACCCCGCGGCACTGATCCGCCGTAAACTGAGTCTGCCAGAGCTGACCCGACAACTGCAGGCGGCCCACACAGCTGGCGGCCAGGTGCTGCAGAAGGAAGGGGCCGAATATGTTCTGCGGTTGCACACTGATCCGGCTCAGACAGCCGAAGACGCCCTCGAACACTGGCGCCTGCGTGTGATTCGCTGTGCAGATGGTTCCACAGTTTCACTGGCCGATCTCGCACGTGTTTCACTGTCAGCAGCACCTCGCCGGGGCGCTTTCGAAAAGGATGGGGCGGAGTGCGTGGCGGGCATTGTCCATATGCGGCACGGGGGCAATGTCCCGGAAGTCACTGCAGCTGTCGCCGGGAAACTCGTGGAGATCGCCGAGGGGTTGCCTTCCCACGTGCGGATCGTGCCCTGTTACGATCGTCGGCCATTGATCGACGGAGCAGTCCGCACTGTCACTCGCACGCTGCTTGAAGCCCTGATGATTGCCGCTGTGTGTGTGCTGATTGTGCTGCGACACTTACGCTCGTGGCTGGTGATCGCAGTTACGCTTCCGATGTGTGTGCTGCTGACCTTTGTAATGATGGTCCTGCTGAAGACTTCGGGGCTGCTGACCATTCACACCAACATCATGTCGCTGGCCGGGATCGTGATTTCGATTGGCGTGCTCGTTGATTCTTCAATTGTGCTGACTGAAAACGTAATGCATCGGCTGCATCAGAGGTTTCGTGATGGTCCGGTCCATGGCGACATTTCTGAGGACGTAATTGCCGCATGTTCCCTCGTTGGACGTCCGGTCTTCTTTTCCATCCTCGTAATGCTGGTCTCCTTCCTGCCGGTGTTCTCCCTCGGCGGTATCGACGGTCGAATGTATGGTCCGCTGGCATGGACGAAGTCCCTGGCACTGATTGCTGCTGCAGTGCTCGCAGTGACACTGGTACCGGCCCTGGCCTGTGTACTCATCCGGGGCCGATTGCGTGAAGAAACCGAGAGTGCGGTGATCCGCACACTGCTGGCTGTCTATCGTCCATTGCTGAACACACTTCTGGACCGGCCTCTGCCCCTCGTCGTCCTGCTTTGTGGAACTCTGGTGCTGGCAGCCGCTCCGCTGGGAACTCTGCCGCTGAGGTGCGCGGTATGCCTGGCCGTTTGCGGCTGCGCCTGGACGGCCGGAACCTGGCGAGCCACGGTCCTCTGCGGGCTCGGTGCAGTGCTGCTGGGGACCGCAGCGGGAAACCTGATGCCTCCGATCGGGACATCGCTGCGAATGCCGCTGGACGAAGGCATGGTAATGGATATGCCCATCACGATTCCGCGCGCCTCAATGACGCAGTCGCTTGACGACATGAAGGCACGGAACATGGTGTTATGCCGCTTTCCTGAGATTCGCATGGTAACCGGTAAGGCCGGCCGTGCCGATACTCCCTTCGACCCAGCCCCGCTGGACATGATTGAAACAATGGTGGAATTCCTTCCGGCCCAAAGCTGGCCGCAGCGACGGCTGTCGTCGCAGGACGCCCGTCTGATGACGGGAGAACTGGTCGGTGCCATGGTAGCGGCCGGAATGCTCGAATCCGTGGACAGCCGCCGGCATTCCGAATTCTCCGACGCCGCACTCCTTCGCTTTGATGCTGTGCAGCGAGAAACTGCCTGGCAGCTTCAGCAGGCATTCCGGATCCGCCTGAGACAGCGTCTGGGAACTGTCGCACTGAAAGCCGCAGCAGACCGATGGGTGGCTCGCGGAGAGCTCATTCGCAGTCTGCAGCCCGCAGATATGGGGCGTATTCAGAACGTGCTGCCGGTGGCGTTTCTGCGAGACCTCGAAATGGCCCCTGACCTGCTCACCACAGCATCATGGCTGCGGGCATCGCGGGATGAGCTGAGGCAACGACAGCTCATGCCGGACCTGCCGGTTGCCAGTCGTACATCCTCTCTGCTCATGCGACTGTTGACGACATCTGACGGGCTGACTGCACAGGACGCTCAGGTGGCCCTCACACACGTGCAGCGCGCGGCAGATGCAGCGTGGTCGGAGTTTACTGCCAGCCTGAATCAAACGTTGCGGGAGCGATCCGTTCCGACATTTCTGCACCTCGTTTGCGACGAAATCTTCGCGCACGCCGTGGTTCGCAGTGAGGACCTGCGGAGGATGCGCGAACAAGTGCTGCGCATCCGCTCGACGCAGGTCGGTGACCATGGACATCGCGTGCATGAGCATGGGCTGGCCGGATATGGAGAGCTGCCGTTTGCAGATCCGGTGCCCGCATTTGATGAGCTGAAGAAACGAATCATCGATCACTGGGCGCCTCAGGTAAGACTCCTCGCGCATTCTCCGGAAACGCTGACAGGATTCGGGGGTGAGCTGGATCTGTCGGTACAGATGCCCGGCTGGACGAATGTGTGGACACGCCCCATACAAAACCGCGTGGACATGCTGGCCACGGGCATCAACAGTGAGGTTGGTGTGCGAGTTCTGGGACAGTCCCTCGAAGATGTGATTGAGGCTTCCGAGGACGTGGCTGCGATTCTCCGCGAACTCCCCGGAGCTGCTGACGTGGTGGCGGATCCCATCCGCGGCAAGGGAACAATAGAAGTGATACCTGATGACCGCAGGGCCGCAGCACTGCAGGTTTCACTGGAAGATCTGTCTCAGACAGCAGAGCACCTGTTCACCGGACGAATCATTGCTGCAACGCCACTGCAATCATCCTCGCTCCCGGTCAGACTGAGCCTGGTGCCTGTGGCGGAATCGGCGGATGAGCAGACACTGCGACGGATTCCCGTGCTGGCCGGGGGCTCAGCCGGTGCTGCAGCACAGACATGGGACAGTGTACCTCTGGATGCCGTTGCCGAAGTGCGTTCAGTGGAAGGCCCGGCAACTGTCAAAAGCGACAATGGCTGGCTGCGAAATTACGTGCGGCTGAATGTGCGGGAACGAGATCCGCAGGAATTCGTGGAGCAGGCCCAGCGAGTGGTTGCCGGAAGACTCAGGCAACGCCCCGGCATTGTGCTCGAATGGACAGGCCAGTTTCAGCACGCCGCCAGAGCAAAACGACGCATGCTCGTAATTGTCCCGGCCACCCTTGCACTGATCTTCCTGATTCTTCTCTGGACATATCGCGATCCGGCAGATGCGCTGATCATGCTGCTGACAGCGCCGGGTGCTCTTGCAGGCGGAGTTCTTTGTCAGTGGCTGCTGGGATATCCATTTTCAGTGGCGGTGGGAGTCGGGTATATCGCCTGTTTTGGTATGGCAGCATCGACAGGAGTCGTGATGCTGGTGTACCTGCGCGATGCAGTGGATGCTGCCGGCGGGCTGACCGCAATGACGCCCGAACAGTTACGGCAGGCTGTATTTCGCGGTGCCGTGCAGCGACTTCGGCCAAAACTGCTGACCGAAGCCACAACACTGCTGAGCCTCGCACCCGTCCTCTGGAGCACTGGAGCGGGTGCTGATGTGATTCGCCCCATGGTCGCTCCCGTCCTGGGCGGTGTTCTGATCGCAGACGAAATTATTGATCTGCTGCTGCCGATCCTGTTTTATCAAGTGCGACTGTGGCGCCTGAAAAAACAGCAGCAATCCATCGGTAGTCATACACGCCAGACGTCTTCTGAAAAAAACATCCCTGAGGAGCAATGAAATGCTGAACCGTGGCAGTCTGAAACATTTATTCACGCCGTGTCTGCTGGCAATTCTTTCATTCGCCGGCTGCGGTACGCCCGAAGATCGATATCTGCCACCGGAACAAACAGCAAGACTCGCTCTTGAAGCGGCCCTTGCCTCCTGGAAGTCAAATGCAAAGCTCGCCACAATCACAACCGGACCCGTACCTGTGGACACCTTTGACGCGCGCTGGCGAGAAGGACAGGTACTGGAAAGCTATGAAATTCTGGATTTTCAGATGATGCAGGACCGACCTGCCTTTCGAGTGAAAATGGGGCTGAAAGGTGATCCCGTCGTGGAAGATACCTTTGTGGTTGTAGGTGTGAATCCGCTGCTGGTGTTTCGAAAGCAGGACTTTGATAAGGCGAGTGGGCTGTAGCCCCACGTTCGCTGATCCAGCTGCGCAGTTGCCAGAGTGCTTCATCTTTTGCTCAGGCGAGTCTCTTATGCACCTGCACACAGCTCACATTATCTGGCAGCGGGGGACGCAGCCCTTCATCGACAAACAATACAGCCGCCGCCACACCATCGCATTTGATGGCGGAATCTTCGTGCCCGGCTCTTCGTCTCCCGCTGTCGTCCCCCTCCCGCTGTCTGACCCCGCAGCCATCGATCCCGAAGAAGCCTTCATTGCCGCACTCTCCAGCTGCCACATGCTGTGGTTCCTGTCGATCGCCGCCGCCCGTCAGTTCTGCGTTGACAGCTACTCAGATCACGCTGAAGGAGTCCTGTCGCACAACACACACGGAAAGCTTGTCATCTCGATCGTAACGCTGCGTCCGCAGGTCGTCTTTTCCGGTGTTCGGACGCCCGGTCAGCAGGAATTTCTGGGCATGCACCGGGAGGCTCACGAAGACTGCTTTCTCGCAAATTCGGTCCTGACTGAGGTGAAGTGTGAGCCGAAACTGGAGACCGTTTGAGTCGGCTGAGAATGGCTGAGATGACGACAGACCTGCTTGCTGACCTTTCGCCACTATCTCCTCAATGTCAGGATCCGAAACAGCGGGATGGAAAACTGACCAGAGAACTGGCCAGAGTCTGGGAACGACTTCCCTGAGAAACCAATCGAGCGCCGACTGGTCATCTTGCTTCAGTCGCTCCATCAAAGCATTGTCTCTCTCACTCATCGATCCCTCTTTACCTCCATCTGCGCAATTGCGTTACGCCTGTGGTTTCCCTTCTACAGAACCCGCAGGTACCGAGCCGTCACCATTTCCCAGTAGCCTTGCCGTCGGTTGACCGTCCCCCCCCCGGCCAGCCGATGCAACGGGCAAAGTCGAGGCCGGATCAACGCATCGCCCCCCTGTGTTCACACCACAAACGGGAGTGGCTGGCCGGTACTGGCAGGTTGAGTGAAGCCGTCGGGACTTAAACGCGTGGCGGGGTCGATACCAAGAGCAGCAAGGATGGTGGCGCTCAGGTCCTCGGGACTCACAGGCCGTTCACGGACCCACGCAGCGGTCTCATCAGACGCGCCGTAGACCAGGCCACCGGGTATGCCGGCTCCTGCGAGCATTCCGGAGTAGCAGTTCGGCCAGTGATCGCGGCCGATGGCGGAGGCCCCGCGGCTGATTCGCGGAGTGCGTCCAAATTCACCCACAAGCACCACCAGCGTGGATTCGAGCAGTCCGCGATCCTCAAGGTCGGTAATCAGTGCCGCGACCGAAGCATCGGCGCGGGGCAGGGCCCAGCCAAGTCCGTTCCAGCCGTTGTCGAAGATGCCGATCCCCGCGTTGCCGTGCATGTCCCACGTCTCCACGCTGACAAATTTGTCGCTGGGTGCCAGCCCCATCCACGCAACCACGTTCACCAGCCGGACTCCCGCTTCAATCAGGCGTCGGGCCAACAGCAGATTCTGGCCGAACGGGTGGCGACCGTAGCGCTCTCGCATCACAGGTGATTCCTGTTCGACATCAAACGCCGTCCGCGCCCTGGGGCTGTGGAGCAGTGTGAACGCACGCTCCTGCAGATCACTGAGTGAGGCGACCGACATCTGCGGCTGCTGGAGCTTTTGCAGGAGCTGCCAGCGGGCTTCAAGACGTGGCAGGGACAGATCCGCCGGCGGCTGAAACAGCGGCACGCGGTAGCCGGGTGTTCCCGGATTGTCGTCGTGCCGTTCCCCCACAAGGAGCGGTGCATACTGGAGTCCGAGCGAACCTCCGCTGAGCCATGTGGATTCGGCTGGTGCCGCCCCACCACCGAATTTCTGCAGCCAGACGTGAGCGGGCATGACCGCCGATGCCGGCCGCAGCTTACTGACCACCGCGCCCAGAGACGGAGCATTGCGAGCGGGTTTGGAATTACCGGCCAGCAGCATTTCATTGGCCACGTTGTGCACAGGCACACTGTGGCTGAGCGACCGAATGACGCACAGGCGGTCGGAAATGGCCGCCAGCGAAGGCATCAGTTCGCCAACGTGGAAGCCCGGGGTACGAGTGGCGATGGGTTTGTAGGGGCCGCGAAGTTCCGCCGGAGCCCGGGGTTTGGGGTCCCAGGAATCCACCTGGCTGAGTCCCCCGTATTGGTAGATAAAAATGCAGGATTTCGCGGCACGTTGCTGATTGGCAGGGGAATTGTCCGATGCCAGCAGGTGCGGCAATCCCAGCAGAGCAGGGCCGGGACCGGTGACAGACGGCAGAGCAGCCAGTCCCCCAATCGCGCCGCAGCGGAGCAGTCGGCGACGAGCGATGGCTGTGGCCGGTGTGGTCGTTGTCGTGGGAGCTGGCTGGTCCACGCAGACGGATCCTGGTCAGGCGGGAGTGGATGTGGCGGGGACGCCAAAGTGCTTATCCTGCGCTGAAACGGGCCGGAGTGCAAGCACAATCCGGGTCAGCCGGCCGGATGGACACCGCGAGCCAGTTCCCGCTCCCACTCGTCCAGCAGCGGCCAGTCGACCGCGCAGGTCCCGAAGTCCGCCATGTGCTGATAGCGGTCGAGGCGGTCGATGGCGGATTGGAGCAGCTTGCGGTCGTTGCGGAACGCCGGGCCATGGCTGGGGAGCAGCCATTCGACCCCACTGTTCTGGATGCGTTTGAGCGATTCGATGAAGGCCGGCAGGTCAGAGCCGTGGTGGGCATCGATACTGCCCACGCAGCCATCCCGGAAAATGTTGTCCCCGGAAAAGAGCAGATTTCCGAGGCGAAAGGAGAGTTGTCCGACTGCGTGTCCGGGAGTGTGCCAGACCTGAAGCTGCAGGTTGCCAAGGGTCAGCGAGTCGCCGTCGTCGATGGTGCGGTCAATTTTGAATTCCGGGAGATCGATGGAGATTTGCTGGGCAGGGATTTCAGCGAATGCAGCAATGCGGTCGTTGGATTCGAGGATTGTGCGGGCGTGAGGGTGAGCGAGCAGCTGGGCGCCCGGGAGCAGTTCCCGGGTGCGACGGAAACCCTGAACATGGTCCGCGTCCGCGTGAGTGGCAACCAGATAGCGGCAGCTGGCGAGCGGGAAATCAAGCTGTCGAATCAGTTCGATCAGATCGTCCACGGTGTCTTCATAACCGATATCCAGCAACAGCCAGTCGGAGCCGGAATACACAAGGTACACGCAGCAGCCCAGCCTGCGGCGCGCCTGAAAGTTGAGTTCAATGACGTTTGGAAAGAGTTCGCGTCGTTCCAGCATGCAGTGATGTTCCGAATGGATTCAGTATCCGAAGCCGTTTTTGCGAACATGCACCCACGGATCGAAGTCCGCGGGATCGCGGTGAGCCATGGCAGCGGTGAGGGTGATCAGGAGGATGTCATGGTCGCCGGCCGACAGACGGGATTCGATCCGGCCCTCCATGGAACACATGGCCCCTTTGAGCAGCGGCAGACCGGACGGGCCCGGTACCCATTCCAGTCCCGAAAACGCCTCCGCACCCGGCTCGAAGCCCTTGCCGAAATGCCTGAGCAGCATGGAGTCGCCTTTGGGCGCCTGATTGAGCGTTACAGGGACGCCAATCCGCAGCCATTCGTTGATCCAGCGGACCTTGTTCACCGCCACTGTCACCTGCGGCGGTGAAAATGAGGCCTGCTGAACCCAACTGGCCAGCATCCCGGTCGGGCAACGGTCGGGACCTGCAGCAACCAGCACAAACAGGCCACTGGGAATACGCCCAAGAACAGGAGCAAGCTGCGCTTCGATGGAATCAGCAGACATGGAAACACACGGCAGAGAGGGAAGTGGTGAGAGGATTGCGTGAGAGTATGGTGTGTCGAGGTTAAAATCGCGAGTGCAGCGGTCTGCACAGGAGGAAATTTCCTGGCGATCGGCCGGAACAGCGGCCGACAGCAGTCGCCACGCGACTATGATGCCCCTGAGCTCCCCCACAAAACCACCCTGGAATCACCATGCCTGCTCATCCGCCCCTGCCGCCTTTCCCTGCAACCACAGCAGCCGCTGACGCCCCGGTTCAGCCGACTGTCGCCGTAGTGACCGGTGCCGGACGTCGGCTGGGCCGCGAAATTGCCATCGCCCTCGCCAGACGCGGACATTCCGTCCTCGTGCATCACCGCAGCTCACACTCAGCCGCTGCAGATCTGGTCGACGAACTGCGTCAAACCGGCGTCACCGCCGCCGCAGTGCAGGCCGACTTTCAGCACCCGGCCACAGCAGCCACCGCCGTCTTCAACGCCGCCAAAGATCTCGGAGAAGTCCGCGTCCTGATCAACAGCGCAGCCGTGTTCAATGATCGGACACTCGCAGACATCGACGAACACCACTGCACCGAACACCTCGCCGTCAATCTGCTCGCCCCCCTGTTTCTCATCCGGCAGTTTGCCGAACAGCTGCACGTCTCATCCACTGGACACGTGCTGAACGTCCTCGACTGGCGCGCACTCCGCCCCCGAAATGGCTGGCTCGTCTACACCGCCGCAAAAGCCGCCCTCGCCGCTGCCACAAAAACCCTCGCCCTGCAGCTCGCCCCGCGAATTCAGGTCAACGCCATCGCACCCGGCGCCCTGCTGCCACCAGAGGATCGCCCGGACTGGCACGCCCAACGCGCGTCCGCAAGCATTCCACTGCAACGCACCGGCACCCCACAGGACCTGATTCGCGCTGTCAGCTTCCTCCTGGATTCCAGCTTTATCACCGGAGAAATTCTGCACGTTTCGGGTGGCGAAGAACTCCAGTAGATACGTCCCCCCAACCCTCAGTGACACCGGTCACCGGTCACCCCGCCACAACTGCTCAACCATCGTAACGCACAGGGCTCCAGTCCCGGGCAAGTCCACAGAGCAGGTCCAGAACTTCGGGGTCTTCACTGCAGGCCACAATGCCGGGATAACGCAGCATCCCGGCCCGGTCGTCCAGCCACAGCGAACGATAGTGCACCGGTTCCCTGCTGTGCACCCACACGGCATCCCCTCCGCGAACCCGCGCAATGTGCATCGAAACCGGAAAGTCATAGATGTTGGGCGAATGAATCAGTGAACCGATGTAGTCACCGCAGGCCATCAGCGGATAGATGCTGCCCTGCATCTCGTCAGAAGTGCGACCGGCAAGGTTGAGCCCCCGCGTGTTCCAGGCCAGCTGATCAACTTCACGGGCACGCTGCGTGTCCCGCTGCTGGAATCCAATCAGATAGATCCCAGGTCCCGGCTGCACACACGGGGCCGCAAGATTCGGCAACGCATCGAGCACAGCGCGGGCAGGACGATCCGGATCGTCCGCGCCACTGACGATGCGACCGTCCAGCACTTCAACCCACGTGCCCGTCAGGCCCATCTCCGGGGCAAAGACAAGCGAATAGAGCGGCGTGGAATCCGTGTGCAGATGGCAGATAATGGAATAACCGTTCCCAGTGCGATCCCGGTACTGCTTCGTGCCATCAATCGGGTCTATGGCGATGGACAGCGGACTGTCCGCAGAAAATCGCTGCATGTCGCCAGTGGTTTCTTCGCCCTCCATGCGACACTGCCGAAGCACCGGAGACGCATCCCGCAACGCTGCCACCAGCAGCTCCTGTACGGTGAGGTCCGCCAGTGTCAACGCGTCCGTGTTGGCATTCCCGGACGCTTTGCCATCGACAGCGATGTTGTAGTGCCGCATCCGAGCTGCCAGCGCGCCCCCCCAGCGCATGATTGAGGGCAGGGTGCTCTGGAGCGCGGCAATCACCGGGAACGGATCCATGGTTGCGACTCTGTCGGGGCAATCGATGAAATGAGAAACGGTTGATCGTGTCACGGCGCCGCCGGTGGCCCGCTCAGAGACCGACCATACAAATTCGCAAAACCAGCAGCTCCGGCAGCCGAGATGGAAAATCGAGTCTGATCCGCAGCGAGAGATGTCGGTTCGCCGACCAGCCTGCCGTTC
This sequence comes from Planctomycetota bacterium, assembly GCA_046074585.1. GTDB lineage: Bacteria > Planctomycetota > Planctomycetia > Planctomycetales > Planctomycetaceae > SXXK01. The sequence goes on from JBJTOM010000342.1 coordinate 34,140, forward strand.
ACACTCAGTGACATCCGCCCGTCACGCACCGAGACCACAATCCTCGACCAGCCATCCGCCTGGAGCTGTTCCCGCTGAAGCTTCCGTCCGGAAATTGTCAAACCCTGAAATCCCTTGCCAGGACGCACGTCCACGATGAATTCGCGGTCCGCAAGCAGCTCGCTGCTGGTGAGCGTTGCCGGAGCCGGCGACAGACCGTCGTAACTGAGCACCCAGTCCTGCACCTGCCAGTGACCGCGGACCGCCTCGGCAGCATCCCAGCCGTCCAGATTCAGTCCCGTGTACAGACTGCGGAAACCCCGCGCCGCCACCGCAACCTGCTCGGCAGACACCGGCGTGTCCGGCAATTCCTGAATCTTCAGGTTTCGGTAATGCACCACACCTCCCTCTGACTCGATGCAGATGTAGCCCTTTCGAGGACTCGCGTCGCTGCCACGCGTCACCACTTTGCCATTCACCGCCAGACTGATCGCTCCGTCACGACACTCGATGCGGTAATGGTTCCATTCAGGAGATGGCTTTGATCGTTCTTCGGTGGGAAACGCGCGGCTTCCGCCACGGCCGTTCACCGGCGTCATCCGCGCCCCATGAATCGGGAAGATGTCGCCGTGAGTGGTGTGGCCGGAACTTTGTCCGTAAGCGTTTTCAAGCACCTGCACTTCCACGCTGCGATGAAACGGCACACCCGGAGCCGTGATGTCGTCCGCCCAGACAAAGATGCCCGCGTTGCCGCCGGGAACCATGTGCCGCCATTCCACTTCGAGGATGAAGTTCTGGTACATGCGATCCGTCCGGATCTCTCCGATCGGACGTCCGCTGCAAATGAGCATCTGATCCTGCACCGACCAGGTTGCCGCCGGAGTGTTGACAAGCACCCAGCCAGTCAGGTCCTGACCGTTGAACAAAGGTCGGAAATTTTCCTGCCCCGAGGCGGTCGCAGCCGCGACAAAAACTGCCCAAAACGACACACAGCGGGCGATAGAAACGTGACGACACATGAAAAACTGCCTTTGAGTCAGAAACGAAAACGGGGCGTCGAAAGTACGCCCCGTTTGCCCGACAGATGACCGGGAGCACCCTGGCTCAGACATCCCGGGATCGGAATCCAGCCAGGCCAGGTGCCGTATCGAATGTCAGCCTAGACCAGTTCCTTCATCGGCTCTCGGACGTCGACAAGGAATTGCGGACGACCAGTCGGATCGGGAATCGTTGTGTTCATCACATCGATTCCCAGGTTGTGGTAGGCCGTGCCAATGATTTCCTGCATGTGCACAGGACGTGAAACGGCATATTCGCCCAGACGATTGGTGGCACCGATCGCCTGTCCGGTTCGCATGCCGCCGCCGGCCATCAGAGCACAGCTGACCTGTGGCCAGTGATCGCGACCGGCGCCCTGATTCACACGCGGCGTGCGGCCAAATTCACCCCAGACAAGGATGGTGACGTCCTTGAGCATTCCACGCTGCTCCAGATCAAGCACCAGAGCACTGACCGCCTGGTCCAGCTTGCGGCCGTGATCCCGCACCAGATCGAAATTCTGACCGTGGCTGTCCCAGCGGCCGTAAGACAACGTCACGGAGCGAACGCCGGCTTCCACCAGGCGACGTGCCATGAGGATGTGCTCGTTGCAGGTCGGAGCACCGTCGTATTGGTACTTGTAGGGTTTGCCGTCGCCGTACCGTTCTCGCACTTCGGCCGGTTCCCGGGAAATGTCCAGAGCTTCCGCGAGCCTGCTGGATGTCAGCACTCCGAAGGCCGCCTCAGTGAACGCGTCGACACCCTGCAGCTGGCCTTTGGCGTCGGCGTTGCGTTTGAGCTGATCGAGGCTGGTGAGCAGCGTGCGACGGTCAGAGAGACGTTCGAGAGTCACGCCGTTGAGCGTCAGGTCTTCCATGCCCTTGCCATTGGGCCGGAATGGCTGGTAAGCCGATCCGAGAAATCCGGCAGGACCGGGTTCCGACCACGGGACATGGGAGGTTTTGTCGGCCAGTGCCACCGATGCAGGCATCGCCGGGTCACGCGGACCGTAAAGCCGGCCAAGAACCGAGCCGACCGCGGGCCGGCCACCAATGGATTCGAGATTGCGACGGTTCCAGCCCGTCAGGCACTGGAAACCGTCGTGAGCCCCTTCGCAGCCAACCACCGATCGAACCACCACCAGCTTGTCCATGATGGTCGCCAGCTGCGGGAAACATTCGCCAATCTGAATTCCAGGCACAGATGTGTCAATCGGAGCGAACTCGCCGCGGATCTCGCTGGGGGCTTCGGTCTTGATTTCCCACATGTCCTGGTGCGGTGGACCACCGCCAAGGAAAATGTTGATGATCGCTTTCCCGGATCCCGCATTCGCGTTGGGCACAGCCGCCTGAGCACGCATCAACCCGGATAACCCGACTGCGGCTGTCGAGCCCATGGTGAAACCGCCAATACGCAGGAATCCACGGCGAGCAATGCCGTCACAGTAGCGGGAAGCACGACCGAGTATCGTCAGCATGGGGAGGCTCCGGTGGAGAGGCGGGAAACCGGACTGATTGCAGACTTCAGCCCAGGCAGGCTGAAACAACCGAGTTGGAAGGAGGGAATGCCGTGTGAAGACCACGGCTGTTGTCAGATCGTCAAACAGAACGCCCGGTAATCTGGAGGAATTGCAGGGCTATTGGAATTTTGCAGCAAAAGCAGACCAGCGTCCAGTGCGGAACATCCTGGAAACGCTGGTTTTTCGCGAATGTTTTCCAGAGCCCCCCAGCCGCACGACAGCAACCCGCGGGCCACCACACCGACAAACTGCGCCCCAGCATCCGCCAGCCCAATGAACGGCTGGGCGGAAACCCCCATCTGCGACTCGCACCCCAGGTGCACGCTAACCCAAGGTACACGCTAACCCTAGGTACATGGCACCTCAACGCCGAAAGTCCATATCAGAAAACGGGTTGCATCGTCACAGTGTGCCCCGGCTCCCTCACGGTCGCGGCGCGACGGACGACTGGCGATGCAGCCGGGAGGGCGAAGCTCCT
>JBJTOM010000343.1:0-9040 GCA_046074585.1 Planctomycetota bacterium
CCGCCCTGCGCGATCGCGGAGCCGGGGTTCTGTGGTTTTGGCAATTCGACTGAGAATTTCCATGCCGGCTTCTTCCGGGGATGCGCCTTGTCGCATGAGTTCGACAGCGGCGAAGGAGGAGAGATTCTGCAGGTTGGCTTCTCCGCGTCCGGTGCTGCCACAGGAGCCGACTGTGTTATCCACGTAGAGTCCCGCACCAATGATCGGGCTGTCACCGACTCGACCCGGAATCTTGAAGGCCATTCCACTGGTGGTGGTGGTACAGGACAGATCGGCGGTGGCGTTGAGCGCGCTGCAGTGGATGGTGCCGGTTGGGCGACGAAACCTGAGTCTGCCACTGTCGGTGGCCACTGAGTTTTTGCGGAAGAATGACTCGACGGCGGCGTTGGCGGGTTCGGATTCGGGAAGCCAGTCGTCGTCGGTGCTGAGTCGTTCTTTCCAGCGGAGCCAGATTTGTCGGGCGTTTTCGGTGAGCAGTTGTTCTTCATGGAAGCCGTGTGCGCGGGCGAATTCAAGGGCTCCCGGGCCAACGAGCAGGACGTGGTCGGTGCGCTGCAGAACTTTCAGAGCGACCTGCGCCGGGTGACGGATGTTCTGCAGTGCGGCCACGGCACCTGCTTTGTGTGACGGCCCGTGCATGACGGCTGCGTCCAGTTCGACGACGCCGCGTTCGTTTGGCAGCCCGCCATAGCCCACACTGGTATCCAGCGGGTCATCCTCGACGATGCCCACGCCAGCGACCACCGCATGAAGTGTGTCCTGGCCTTCGAGGATGAGCTGGTAGGCGCGGCGAGTTGCTTCGAGGCCATTTCCGGAGGCGATCACTCGAATGTCGGCTGTTCGAGCTATCGCTGCTGCGTTCGCTGCGGCCCCTGCTGCGGCCGCCGCCACTCCTGTTGCTCGCAGAACTTCCCGTCGCGTTACACCCAACATGTGTTGTCTCCCGTAAAAACAAAATCGACTGTTGCTGACATGGATGACGAGGATTTGCGGGAGTGTACTGTCTGAGCCGTGAAATGGCAGCCCATACGCGGTCAGCCCGGCACACACCACCTCTCTATGGCCCTTCGATAAAGCTGCGTTCCCTGTTCAAGCTGTTTGAGGCTGATCCATTCGTTATCGGTATGGGCCTGAGCGATATCGCCGGGACCGAAGATGACGGGGGAAGTGAGTTCCGGGAGCACAGCACCGTCAGTGCCGTACGCCACCGTTTCGGGTTTTGTTCCGCCACTCAATTCGAGCAGTTCACGGACAAACGGGGCGTCCGGGGGCGTGAACAGTGGTTCGCCGGAGAATAACACCTCAAATTCCAGCCCGTGCCGCTGCGCACAGTCTCTCAGTTGCGCGACCACACGGTCTGACTGCTGCCCCGGCATCGGACGGAAATACAGCGTGCACTCCGATCGTGGCGAAGTTATGTTGGAGGCTGTATTGGGGTCTGTGATCAGCAGATTCATCGTGGGTGTGGGGGGAAGAAACCGTTCGTCACGCCATTCCAGTGCGTGTTCCATCTGCTCATGAACACGTGCCGCCTCCTGCAGGAAGGGAATCAGAGCGAAATTGGAGTTGATGCCGAGACCTGTGCTGGAATGCGCTGCCCTGCCACGGGAAATGGCCCGCAGAGTACGACCGCCCTTGTGAGCGTGCACAACGCGGAGGCTGGTTGGTTCACCAATGATTGCACGGGCACACGTCGCCACGATCTCCCGATACATCTGCGATGCCGCAGCGACCTGTCGAGCCCCGTGCATGCCGATTTCCTCGTCAGCAGTGAGCACAATCCAGAGCGGCGCACGCTGCGGCGACCGGATCGATGCGGCCGCAGCCAGGATACAGGCCACCGGTCCTTTCATGTCACAGGATCCCCGACCATACACTCGCCCCTCCTGAACATCCGCTGACCACGGGCCCGCTCCCGAATGACTCCATGAGGCTGCGGGTACCACGTCGGTATGTCCAAACCATGCCAGCCCCGGACCACCGGATGGTCCGCGACGCGCGATCACATTGCTCTTGGATACGCCCAGAGCATCCGTGTAGCTGACTCGCTCGGTTTCAAATCCGAGTGCCCGCAGCCAGTCTTCGCACTGATCCGTTACGGCGACGTTTGATTCGGAACTGACACTGGGAAAGGCAATCAATTCCCGCAGATAATCCAGCGTCTGCATACAGCACCCCTGAATTCCTGAGACAGCAAATCAGACCTGTTCTTCGATCACCGGATTCGTGAGTGATCCAATGCCTTCAATCTCGATGGTCACAACATCGCCAGCCTGCAGAAACCGCGGTGGTGTCTGAGCAAAGCCAACTCCGTGGGGGGTGCCCGTGAGGATCACTGTACCCGGCGTGAGTACGGTGCTGGCGCTGAGGAATTCGATGAGGGCAGGGACCGGGAAGATCATGTCGTTCGTGTTCCAGTCCTGCATGGTCTGGCCGCTGAGGATGGTGCGAATCCGCAGCTGGTTGGGATCCGGAATCTCGTCGGGAGTGACAAGCACCGGGCCAAGAGGACAGAAGGTGTTGAATGTCTTGCCCCGGCACCACTGACCACCACCCCCATTGCGCTGCCAGTCGCGAGCACTTACGTCGTTGGCACACGTGTAACCAAGCACGTAATCCAGCGCGTGCTCGCGCGAGACGTTCAGGCAGGTCCTGCCAATCACGACGGCCAGCTCACACTCGTAATCCACCATGTCGCTGCGGAGCTTTCGGGGCAGTACGATCGCTTCCCCGGGGTGCTGGACGGTGGACGGCGTCTTCATAAAAAGCACAGGGTTGTCCGGGATCGCCTGCTTGCCCTCTTCCGCGTGGCGGCGGTAGTTGAGCCCGATGCAGAGAATCGCGGATGGCTGCAGCGGGGCAAGCAGCCGCGACGCCGTCACGGACTGGCCAGTCGACTGCAGTCCGGAAAACAGGTCACCGTTCAGCCGCTGCAGACTTCCGTCGGCAGCCTGAGATGCGTAGCAGGTTTCACCGGTTGACAGCTGGATTCGACAGATCTTCATGAGCTCACCGCAAGGGGGGAATTGAAGGGGGGGAGGAAGGTGCAGCGCAGGAGTATAGCGAGACCGGTATGCAGCGGACAGCATCCCGGAGTCCCACGTCTCCATGTTACCGGTGGTTTTGTGTGCTGTTCTTTTGGTCAGTTGGCGTCCGTGAAGCCACGCCATCTAAATGACGACCAAAAAAGTCAGGATTTGATTGAATCGACCTTGACAACCGTGACGAAAACAGGAATAACTAATCACGACAAGATCAGTATTTGTTCTGTGCGAGAGTGCTGGAGCGTTCCGGCGGCGCGACAAACTTCAGCTGATCAGCAGTGGAGAAGACTCGATGAAACGATGCGTGAGAGGAAGGACCAGTCCAAAGAGCAGACGAGCAGGATTTACATTGATTGAACTGCTCGTGGTGATTGCCATTATTGCCATTTTGGTGGCTTTGCTGCTGCCGGCCGTTCAGCAGGCTCGCGAGGCCGCACGCCGCACTCAATGCAAAAACAATCTCAAGCAGATCGGGCTGGCATTTCACAACTTCGAGGGCTCATACGGGTTTCTGCCAACGAGCCTGCGGCCGCCATCCAACGTGGCAGGATCGACAGAGCAAAGTCGGGTGTCCGTACTCACAGAACTGCTCCCGTACCTTGAACAGGACAACATCTACAAGGCGTACAACAAGGGCATCAACTGGAATCAGGGGACGAATATTCCCTTGTCGCAAACAAAAATCCCGGCATTTCAGTGCCCCTCGGATCCTCAGGCCGGCGTTCTCGACACCGCACCTCCGGGAAGCAGCGGTGCTTACATTCCTGGCATAGCATCGACGACCGCCTATTCGCCCATTTACGGAATCGCCCCGGGTGTCTTCACACAACTGCTCGGGCGAAATCCACCGGACCTGTATCGCGATCCCGCCTCCGTGTTCGCTGGCGAAAATCCGCCTTACACCTACGTCAGGGGGTTCTTCCCAAAGAATGCCACAATCAATCCCAGTACCGGGCTGCAAACCGTCAAAGGGGCTCAGTTCCGCGATGTGACGGATGGGCTTTCCAACACGCTGGCCATCGCTGAGTCGGCCGGGCGACCGTTTGTTTATGTCCGTGGCCGCAGGCTTGGTGGAGGGAATGCATTAACGGATACCGACCCGTCGTCCACTAACACCGACCGGCTGAATTCCGGGGGCTGGTCGCGTCCTGCCAGCGACATCATCATCTTCGGAGCCACAACAGCCTCCACCGGCGTGCTTGGTGGAACTGTCCCCATCAATGCGACCAACGGTCATAATCTCCGAGGCCTGACCTACACCTCATCCGGCGGTGTCGCGCAGACAATTCTTGGCCTGCCCATCGGTATTCACGGAACGGGCGCACCTTATGCATTCCACACCGGCGGTGCTCAGTTCACGCTCGGCGATGGCTCCGTACGGTTCATCACCGAAAACATCGACTTTGCCCTGTACATCTCGCTCACAACTCCCGCCGGCGGCGAAGTGGTTGGCGAATTCTGAAAACAGACATCCAGAAGGAGTCAATCATGAACGGTCAAGTTTCCGTGCACCGGAGCCTCTGCCTGCTGGCAACCATCCTGCTCTCCGGCTGCACTGAAAAACCAGCCTGGGAGGTCACTCACCCTGCAACAGGACTGCTCACCTTTCGCGGCAAACCTGTCGCCGATGCGGACATCGTCCTGTTCCCGCAGGACCCGGCATGGCCGGGAACTGTCCGCCCCCGGGCTCGGACAAAAGCAGACGGCACGTTCGCAGTCTGGACCTGGGAACCAGGCGACGGTGCCCCCGCAGGCACCTACAAAGCGACACTGATACACAATGAAATCGGCGAATCAAAGGGGGCCGTCGTCGCCAAACCCAACGATCTGCCCCCCAAATACGAGCGACCGGACTCCAGCGACCTGCAGATCACAATCGTCACCGGAGAAAATCAGATTCCCCCAATCGCTCTCTGATTCCCATGCACCCGCGCGTTTCAGCCGAAACTCCAATTGACACCAGACACGTGTCAGGCTAAATCACGACCCAAGTGGTGTTTAATTGGAAGTCTCGGCTGAGAAAACGCGATGAAACTGTCAAAGAAATCGGACTACGCCCTCCGCGCACTGTTCACGCTCGTCGAACATCGTGGACGTGGACCGATCTCCATCCGCGAAATCGCCGAAAAAAATGACATTCCCCGTCGCTTCCTTGAACAAATCATGCTCGATCTCAAAGCCCGCGGCTGGGTGCTCAGCATCCCCGGACGCATCGGCGGCTTCGAACTCGCCAAAGATCCCTCCGAAATCACCATGGGACAGGTTGTTCGACACTTCGACGGAGTGCTCGCACCGATCCCCTGCGTTTCCACATCCCACTACGAACCCTGCTCCCAGGAATCCACCTGTCGCTTTCGCCGCGTGATGCTCGATATCCGCAACTACGTGTCACGCATGATGGACTCCGCCACACTCGCAAAAGTCTTCTCCGGCAGCATCGTCCGCCGCGAAGAAGTCTTTTCGCCCGAAATGACCTACGGTGACGGCATCTGAACGCCACCCTTTTTTTTCTCATTAAAAATATCACAAATCCGGTAGTGAATAATATGGCAAAGTGTCCGAGCTTTCTGTTGAACACCGCCGCCCTGCTCCTTGCAGCCGCCGCCGTCTGCGGCTGTGGCGGAAATGGTGCCGGGCCGGGCAACGGCAACACGCCCCCCGTTGCCCTCCTGAATGCCTCCTACGACCCCACTCGCGAACTCTGGAAGGACGTCAACAGCGCCTTCCAGAAGGCCGAGGCCGCAGCGGGGCGGGACGTGCAGATTCGTCAGTCGCACGGAGCTTCCGGCAGTCAGGCAAAAGCGGTGATCGACGGACTGCAGGCAGACGTGGTGTCCCTGGCTTTGTGGTCTGACACCGACCAGCTGCGGCGGGCCGGCGTGCTGAAGGACGGCTGGGAACAGTCTCTGCCCAACCGCAGTCTGCCGTACACATCCACCATTGTGTTTGTTGTGCGGAAGGGGAATCCCAAGGGAATTCGCGACTGGGCCGATCTGATCAGGGATGGCGTGGAAGTCATCACCCCGAACCCGAGGACTTCGGGAAATGGCCGTCTGTCATTCCTGGCGGCGTGGGGCAGTGTGATTTTGAACGGTGGCACGGAGGAGCAGGCGCGGGAGTTTGTGCGGAAGTTGTACCAGCGCGTGCCTGTGCTGGACACGGGAGCTCGCGGGGCAACCACGACGTTTGCTCAGCGCGGCCTTGGGGATGTGCATCTGACCTGGGAGAGTGAGGCGTACCTTGAGCTGCAGGAATCTGGCGGGGAGCTTGAGCTGGTGTTTCCATCGCGGAGTATTCTGGCGGAACCGCATGTCGCGGTGGTGGACCGGGTGGTGGACGAGCGTGGCACGCGTGAGGTGGCGGAGCGTTATCTGAAGTTTCTTTACACGCCCGAGGGACAGGAGTTGATTGCGAAGCATCGATACCGTCCGACTGATGCGGCCGTGCTGGAGAAGCATCGGGAGCAGTTTCCGGCGTTGAATTTGTTTCGTGTGGAGGACCTCAGCGGGAGCTGGTCGGAGGCTCAGGCAAAGTTCTTCGCAGACGGCGGCGAGTTTGATCAGATTTATGTGAAGTGAAGTGACGGTGGTGGCAGCAGCGGATTATCCGGGGGAGAGTGTGATGACGATTCGAGGTGAGCCGGGAACAGAGCAGACTCCGGAGGAGGTGGAGGTGCTGGCGCAGGTGCGGGATGCGATTCGAAGTCTGCGTTATGGTCATGTGACGGTCGTGGTGCATGATGGAACGGTGGTGCAGATCGACCGTCTGGAGCGACGACGCGTGCAGCGCAGCAGCCGTCGCGAGTGATGCGTTGTCAGGGGCCTGATGGTGTGGGTTTGTTGGGAGCAGTTGGATGGTGCGACGCGGAGCTGGACCGGGCAACCCGTTACCGGGATTCGGTGCAGGGCTGACGATCACTGTGGCATGGCTGGGAGTCCTGCTGATCATTCCGGTGTTGGCCTGTGTGGCGAAGGCCGGGACTTTGGGTGTGGCCGATTTTTTTTCGGCGGTCTGGTCTGTCCGTTCGCGCGCGGCGTACGGATTGACGTTTGGCACGTCCGCAGTGGCGGCGATTCTGGACGTGATTTTCGGAACACTGCTCGCATGGGTGCTCGTGCGTTACCGGTTTCCCGGGCGGCGTCTGATGGATGCCGTCATTGACCTGCCGCTGGCCTTGCCGACAGCAGTGGCGGGGCTGGTCTATTCGGGGCTTTATGTGAAATCAGGCTGGCTTGGGCAGTTCCTTGTGCCGCTGGGAATTGAGGGCGCCTATTCCAGACTGGCGATTGTCCTGGTGCTTGCGTTTTTGGGTCTGCCATTCGTCGTGCGAACAATCCAGCCGGTGCTGGCAGGTCTGGAGCCGGAGCTGGAGGAAGCCGCAGCTTCCCTGGGAGCGGGCAGGCTGGAAACGTTTCTGCGAGTGCTCCTGCCAGGTTTGCGACCGGCCATGGTAACGGGCGGAGCCCTTGCCTTCGCCCGTGGGCTTGGTGAATACGGGTCTGTGGTGTTTGTCTCCGGCAATATGCCACTTCGCACCGAGATTGCACCGGTGCTCATTGTGCAGAAGCTGGAGGCATTCTCTGTTGCGGAGGCCACCGCAATTGCCGTGGTACTGCTGGTGGCTTCGCTGCTGGCTCTGGGTTCAATCAGCTGGCTGGAGAGCAGGAGGCAGACCGATGCACGTTAGTGGCGGAGGCCCATCAACCGGGCGGGGGTTGAGAGCAAACGGCGACCCGCTGTGGCTGCGCATACTGCTGATCGGATCAGCCATCACAATCACGGGTGTACTGATTGTGGTTCCCGTGGTGTACGTGTTTGTGCAGGCGTTTGCTGACGGCCTCGGGACGTGGTGGTCGCAGCTGACGGAGGATGCTGACACGCGACACGCGGTGCTCCTGACACTGTCGGTGGCACCGGCGGCGGTGCTGGCAAACACAATTTTCGGATTGGCGGCGGCATGGACGCTCACGCGATTCCGTTTTCGCGGGCGGCTCTTGCTGCTGACGCTGCTGGATCTGCCCTTTGCGGTTTCACCGGTGGTCGCGGGACTCTGCATTCTGCTGATCTATGGCTCCCAGGGCTGGCTGGGGCCGTGGCTGAAGCAGGCTGGTGTGCAGGTGGTTTTTGCCTGGCCGGGTCTGTTTCTGGCAACCACATTCGTCACCCTGCCCTTCGTGGCTCGGGAACTGATACCACTGATGGAATCTCTGGGTGCGGACGAAGAGCTGGCGGCAGTGAGTCTGGGGGCGGGACCGTGGCAGCTGTTCTGGCGAGTGACGCTGCCGAATATTCGCTGGGGGCTGCTGTTTGGTGTGATTCAGTGCCATGCACGAGCGATGGGGGAATTTGGCGCGGTGAAGGTTGTGTCAGGAGGAATTTCGGGACAGACCGACACGATGCCGCTGCGAGTGGAGAAGTTGTTTCAGGAATACAACAACCCGGGCTCATACGCGGTGGCTTCCATACTCACAATCATGGCTCTGGCAACATTGACGGCCGCATGGGCGCTTGAGCACTGGACAAACCGACGGCCAACTCCATCCGGGAAGGAACTCTGAACAATGTCAATTACAATCGCGGGTGTGAGTCGCCGATTTGGGGATTTTCAGGCGTTGTCCGGGGTCAATCTGCAGGTTCCGGCAGGCAGTCTGACAGCCCTGCTGGGACCCTCCGGATCCGGTAAGACAACACTGCTGCGAATCATTGCGGGGCTCGAATCGGCAGACTCCGGGCAGGTGTTGTTCGATGATCGCGACGTCACTCAGCTGGCAGCTCGGGAACGTGGCGTCGGCTTTGTCTTCCAGCACTACGCACTGTTTCGCCACATGACCGTCGCCGAGAACATTGCGTTTGGCCTGCGAGTCCGCAAAAGGCCGGCTGCTGATGTCAATCAACGGGTTCAGGAACTCCTGCGACTGGTGCGGCTGGAAGGATTGGGACAGAGACTGCCCACGGAACTGTCCGGTGGCCAGCGGCAGCGCGTAGCACTCGCCCGG
>JBJTOM010000344.1:0-12559 GCA_046074585.1 Planctomycetota bacterium
CGGTTCCGCAGGAATGCTCAAAGACGGCAAAGGGTCCACCTGGGAAGGCGGCATGCGCGTGCCCGGACTCATGTGGTGGCCGGGAAAAATTCCGGCTGGAAGGGTGCAGCACGAAATGGGACTCACCATGGATCTGCTGCCCACAATCGCGGCCATCACCGAGACTGCGTTGCCCGACACGCAACTGGACGGGCTGGACATTTCGCCGCTGATGTTTGGCACGGGGGATGTTCAGCGCGAAGCCTTTATGTACTACCGCGGGAGTACGTTGTATGCCTGCCGACTTGGTCCGTGGAAGGCCCATTTCCTCACGCGTCCGGGCTACAACACTCCGAAACCCGACACACACGATCCGCCGCTGCTGTTTGAACTGCGAGTGGACCCGGGAGAAAAATGGAACGTGGCTGCTCAGCATCCGGACGTGATTGAGCAGATCCGCGAGGCGGTGGCGGCCCATCAAAGCGGGGTGATCCCCGTTCCCACTCAGCTGGAAGAAGTAGTCAGGCCGAACTGACAGCGGCGCAGACGGTGCCCGCAACACGGACTTTCAGTCTGTCGCCACCTGTGCCCGATGGAAGCGCATTCCCCTGCCCGGCGTGTTTGTGTTTGTTGTCCCGCCCCGATAGACTTTCTGCATCCACGTTCCGCCCCCTTTCCCTGACCTTGCCCACACGGAGTCTGAGATGTCGCTTCCTTCTCGACGCACTTTCCTGCGCACAGCATCGTTTGCCGGCACCATGGCGGCCTGTGCCGCGTTTCCTCAGCTGTCATCTGCTGCGTCTGCAGAGCGTCCGCGGCTTGGCATTCAGCTGTATTCTCTTCGCGGTTACAAGCGCGACGAGGCGCTCAAATATGCCAGCGAACTGGGTTTTGAATCTGTGGAGTTCTACAGTGGGATGCTGGCTCTGAATGCGCCTGACGAGGAAATCGCTGCGGTCCGCAAACAGGTGACGGACCTCGGACTGTCGATTTCGGCACACGGTGTGAATCGCTTCACGAAGGATGCGGCCGCCAATCGGAAGATGTTTGAATTCGCAAAGAAGCTGGGGATCGCCTGTCTGACCGCAGACCCCGATTTCGATTCCTTTGACAGTCTGGACGAACTGGTCAGGGAATTCGACATCCGCGTGGGCATCCACAACCACGGTCCCGCGCATCGTTACAACAAGGCGATTGATGTGCTGCGTGTGATTGAGCGTCGAGATGAGCGGATCGGGGCCTGTGCGGATCTGGGGCACTACATTCGTTCGGGACAAAGCGGTCCCGAAGTGATTCGCGTGCTGAAAGGGCGACTCTACGGCATTCATCTGAAGGATTTTGCCGAGATGCAGGACAAGACCAAAGGAGTGATCCTGGGCAAAGGGCATCTGGATGTGGAGGCGGTCTTCACCGAGCTGCAGCAGGCTGGTTTCCCCGCCAATGGTGCGCTGTCGCTGGAGTATGAAGAGAATGAAAAGAACCCGATCGCTGACATTCGGGAATGCCATGCGGTCGCGAAAGCGGCACTGAAGGTGTTTGCGGCGAAGTGACTGTAGAAAACGGGGCCGCCGAATCGACGATTCGGCGGCTTCCGGTGCTGATGGTGTGCTTTGCGGGCTATGAGAGAAACACCGCGAGCAGATTTATGGCGGTCACGGAAGACCCTGGCGACACTGTTCGGCGCGCTGACTAAAATTATCGCAGTAATCCGCCAAAAAATCGGGCAGTGGGGTGGGAGAGTTTTGCTGAATTACGTTGATCGCGCGGTCGAACTCAAGGGCTGCGTCCCTGAGTTGCTGGAGTTCGGCGTATCGTGGGGGGCCAAGGTGAAACATCACATCCCGCGAAAGTTCGCAGAGGTGCCTGATCAGGTTTACGGCCATCTGACCATCGGAGTTAGGCCGCAGGTACTGTTTTTCCAGTTGACTTACGGCGTCACGGAACTCATTCAGCAGTGTATCTACGACAGGATCTCCCAGAACTTTCATAGTCCAAACCTGTTTTGAGGGCATCAACTTGAAGCGGAAATCTCTCGTACGAAGGCTTCGATTCGACGGGAAATTTCGGCCTTTTGAGAAAGCAGACCGCTGGCGATGTCCAATAAATGACGCAAATCCTGAGCCAATTTATCGGCAAGACTGGCACATTCATTCAAGCGGGCTTTCCAGTCCACCGGAAAAATCAGGCCGTCGGCAGAATCTGCGGGATCAACGTTCGGGCATTCGTTTCGTACGAGGACAACGACGTCGCGAATGGATTTTTCCACCTGTTCCGTGACCGAAATTTCCAACCCGCTTGTCGCGATTGGCCAAATCATCCGTCGGTACCGCTGGACAGCCTCATCGAAAGCTTGACGATGCCGTCTGGCTTTGGCGAACACAAAATCCCGCTCTCTGCGACATTCGGCGGCTCGTATGGACAAATCCTCGATCAGGTACTCCAGAGCAACCACCTGCATTTGAAGAAAAACCTTCAAATAGAAGCACTCACCAGCATTTCGAGCATCCTGCATCGAGTTGTTCACTGGAGGGGGGTCTGCTGAATAAGGGAAGGACAGGAAGTGCTAAAGGAGGGAACATTCTAGCAGTAGTGGCTATTCAGTCAAGCAGGCAGTGGTACAAGGTTGCACTCATCAGTGGCCACTCCCTGACTGACCTGTGCGAGTTTTTGCCAGTACGGCTCGCAATCGCATGGTGTACAGCGCCAATTCATAGTCGCTCTGACCGAGAGCCGCCTGTACCTCGCTGACAATGTCCCAAAGCTGTGACACATGTCTTGATGCGTTCTGTCGCAGAATCGGATCGATATGCTCGTTGCCTCCGGCAGATTGGGCGGAGGCAACCATGCCCTTAAGTGATCTTTTGCATTCTCGATTGTGAGTCACCAGTGGCTGCAGGTGGTTCCGCACCTGTCCGAGGAGTTGCCGGAGTCGCCCGCCGAAGCGTGGTGTGAGTGACGCGTCGTTTCGAACTTTGTCAAAGCTCAGGAGGATGTCTCTGAATGCAGTGTTCAGGTCGTTAACCATCTTGTCAATTTGTTCGACCGCAGTCTGCATCCCCGCGAGGCTACTCAAATCCGCACTGCCATGGAATGTGCTGAACAGCGTTTTCCAGATATGGCTGATGGAGCGTGACAGATGAAGCCTTGCCTGGTGGACCATCAACTGCAGGAACAGGCAGCCGTGCGCTGCACCGGGGCTGCGGAAACTGAGTTGTCGGCAGAGTTCCAGAAAGTCATCAACAGGCTGGATTTCCACATTATCGAACTGAGAATATCTTTCAACGTTGAGGTCAATCAGCAGAGACTGCAACTCAGCTGCCACATGACGCATGCAGGGAAAACGATGCTGATGCTTCTTATTGAGCATGCGCTGGACAATGGACGAGAGTCGACCAACTACCTGCAACTCGTCCGGTTGCCAATCATCCTGGCGGTTGCGAGCCCCTCGAATCTCCGCTTTCAATCTGTCTGCGAGCGGTATTGGCTGGTTGGGATCATTTCGATTATTTGTGATAAAACTTCCGACAGGCTTCGGATTGTAGGGCCAGCCGTTTCCTCGGAGGCACCACACATAAAGCAGGACTCCCAGGGAGAACTGATCGGACGCTTCGTTGGGAGCCCATGACTCGACAACCTCTGGCGCTACAAATCCCGGTGTGTATGCGATGGCAGCCCCCGGGGCTCCCTCAAACATCTGCAGCCTCGTCTCTCCGGCCCCGTCCGGATCGTTGACGTTGCCGAGGTCAATCAGAACGGGGACCTGCTCTCGCGTGAGCAGAAGGTTATTCCAGCTGATATCGCGATGACAGAGTTCCATGTCGTGTAAGGCGGCCAAGGCGAGTGCTGTATCGCGGCAGACTTTCAGAATCGTCGGCAGCTCTTGCTTTAGTGACTGGTTGCATCCGCTGATTCGTTGTTGCAGATTGGCCCCGTCGACGATGTCCATGGCGAGGCAGGGCAGGAGAGTTCTGTGAGGGCCTGAAAAAACAGCGTCGATTTCACCTATAAACCTCAGATTCACGATGTTCGGGTGTTTCAGTCTCTGCAGAGCGATGCACTCTCTTCTGAATTTTTTTGTAACGATCATTGCTGCGGGCATGGACAGACCGGCCTGCAATTGAATCCTGGCACTCTGCAGTTCAGTCTCAAATCGACGGACTGCTTCAGCGAGGTTTCCAGCCCGCAGCAGTGCAGCAATCTCAGTTGGTACACCTTTGGCGTAGTTTGGCTGCATGGAATTCAACAGCGGCAACTTGACGGCCAGCCGCCGGTTGCCGTCGGTGGCGTCAAGCACAACTCCAAATCCACCTCGTCCAAGGATGCCAGTCACTTCAATGGCTGTTGCCGCTCCGTCAGCAAGCACCACATTGATCCTCGGAAGTCTCTGAACACCAGGTTGCCAGTCGAGGATTGGCAGATCGAGGACCCAGCGTGCAAGGACGTCTGCATCATCGATTTGAAATTTCACCGCATGCATATTTGCTGCCCGATAACCATCAAAAGATTCCGGCAGGATCTTAACAACGTCTGACAAATCCGAAAAGAACCCGCACTCTAATATTCGGAAATGCCCTGCCGTTGCCAGCGCGGTACTGCAGGTGTTAACTTCGATCGGACAGCGAACGAGCAGCCTGTTCACTGTCTTCGCAGATCCAGGGTCCACGGGGTGAACTGTGAGGTGCGGGGTTCGCGGAGGTCCAGTTGTCCGGGTGAGTGACCGAAGCGGAAGAAGCGGGCGGCGCGACGGCTTTCGGCGGCGAGTGCGTTGATGGGGTAGCCGGAGGGATTGTTGCCGCCGGGGTGATCAACGTGGCAGCGGCAGCCGCCGAGCGATCTGCGGGCGACGCGGTCGACAACTTCGATGATCAGCGGCGAATGCACCCCGATATTCGGGTGCAGGCAACTGGGTGGGCACCAGGCACGATAGCGGACTCCGCCGATGAATTCGCCGGGGGCTGTTCCAGGCTGCAGCGGGACGCGAATGCCATTGACTGCGATGCTGAGGTGGGGTGCGTGCAGTCCGGTGACTTTGATCTGCAGGCGTTCGACGGAGGAATCGACGAAGCGAGTGGTGCCACCGCCACCGGGTTCTTCGCCGAGAACGTACCAGGGTTCGATCGCCTGGCGGATTTCGACGTGGGCGCCGGCGGCTGTGAAGGTGCCGATGAGCGGGCAGCGGAATTCGAACTGGGCACCGAACCAGCGGGTCTGCATGGGGATGCCGACGGTTTGCAGGTGACGGACGACCTGATCGAGGTCCTGCCAGAGGCAGTGTGGGAGGAGGAAGCGGTCGTGGATGGCGTGTTTCCAGTGGATCAGGGGTTCGCGGTACGGCTGTTCCCAGAAGGCGACGGTGAGTGCGCGGAGAAGGAGTTGCTGAACGAGGCTCATGCGTTCATGCGGGGGCATCTCAAAGCCGCGGAATTCGACCAGTCCCAGACGACCGGCGGAGTGATCGGGGGAGTAAAGTTTATCGATGCAGATTTCAGCGCGGTGGGTATTGCCGGTGAGATCGACAAGGAGGTTGCGGAAGAGTCGGTCAACGAGCCATGCGGGGATCCAGCCGGAGTCGGGTTCGGGCACCTGAGCGAAGGCAATTTCCAGTTCGGCGATGGCGTCGGTGCGACCTTCATCGATGCGTGGAGCCTGGCTGGTGGGTCCGATGAACAGGCTGGAGAACAGGTAGGAGAGTGAGGGGTGATTATTCCAGAAGCCGATGAATGAACGGAGCAGATCGGGGCGGCGAAGGAACGGGCTGTCGGCAGGCGCGGCGGCACCGAGTACGAGATGATTGCCGCCACCGGTTCCGGTATGTCGTCCATCGAGCTGAAATTTTTCGGTGCCAAGTCGGCAGTGTCGGGCGTCGTCGTAGAGTCCGCAGGTGATGTGTTTGAGTTGTTCCCAGCTGCTGGCGGGCTGAACGTTGACTTCGATGACACCGGGGTCGGGTGTGACCTTGAGCACCTGAATGCGGGGATCGTGTGGGGGCAGGTAGCCTTCGAGGATCACGGGGAGCTGCAGTCGGTCGGCGGTATCTTCGATGGAGGCGACGAGGTCGAGGTAATCTTCCAGAGTGCCGACAGGTGGCATGAAGATGTGCAGGCGACCGTTGCGGGGTTCGACGCAGAGAGCAGTGCGCACCACGGGACCGGCGAATGCTGGTCCGCCGGGATAGTCATCGGAGGATTCGGCGGGGTCATCGATGAGTCCGAGCCGCTGAAGGATCTGTTTTTGTCGACGGGGAGCGGCGGGGTCTGTCGGGGTGGTAGCGAAGCGTTCCTGGGGCAGGCGACGAATTTCGGCATAGCCTGGGAGGCTGGGGCGGTTGGCGAAGGGGTCTGCCGGGGGAATGTCGACGGCGGCAGAGGGGAGTGATTCGAGGGGGAGTCGGAGGCCGATGGGGGAATCGCCGGGAATCAGGAAGAGTCGGTGCGAACGAAACGGCCAGAAGCCACTGGTCCAGCGGGCATCGGCCTGCCACCAGGCGCGGCTGAGTGGGAGGACGAAGCCGGCAGGGCGGCGGACGCCGCGTTCGAGTGCGCGGCAGAGTCGGCGACGATCTTCGTCCGTATCGGGGTCGAATCTGCGTGGGTCGACATCCACCGGGAGTCGTTGTTCGAGTTCGAGCAGGTGAAACATGTCCTCGAACGCGGGGCGGATCCAGCGATCATCGACATCGAGTCGGCGTGCGAGCTCGAGCATGAAGTCGGCGGCGTGGTGTTCGTCGACGGCGGGGCTGACGTGGCGAGCGGGCTGACTGGCGGCATCCGGGAGTGGGGCGAGGAGATCGGGGTTTTTCCAGATGGGCTGTCCGTCAGTGCGCCAGAGGCAGGTGTAGGCCCAGCGTGGGAGCGATTCGCCGGGGTACCACTTGCCCTGTCCGTAGTGCAGGAGTGCACCAGGTGCAAATCGCTGGCGGAGGCGGCGGATGAGCTGATCGGAGAGTTGTTGTTTGGCGGGACCGACAGCGGCCGTATTCCATTCTGCGCCTTCCATGTCATCGATGGAGACAAAGGTCGGTTCGCCGCCCATGGTGAGTCGGACGTCGCCGGAGACGAGGCGTTGGTCAACTTCGCTGCCCAGCTGGTCAATGCGTTCCCAGTCGGCATCGGAGAACGGTTTGGTGACTCGGGGATCTTCGTGAATGCGCGCGATGCTCATGCGAAAGTCAAAGCTGACTTCCGCGGGTTCAACGCAGCCGGAGATGGGGGCGGCGGACTGCGGTGCGGGCGTGGCTGCGAGTGGAATGTGGCCTTCGCCGGTGAGAAGGCCGGAGGTGGGATCGAGTCCGACCCAGCCGGCGCCGGGGAGAAAGACTTCGGTCCAGGCGTGGAGGTCGGTGAAATCGCTTGCGGGTCCGGCAGGGCCATCGAGCGGTTGCTGGTCCGCGGTGAGCTGGATGAGGTAGCCGGAGACGAAGCGGGCCGCAAGTCCGAAGCTGCGGAGCAGGTGGACGAGGAGCCACGCGGAGTCCCGGCAGGAACCACTTCCTTTCTGCAGTGTTTCGGCGGGTGTCTGGACACCGGGTTCCAGCCGAATGGTGTAGCCGACAGCCTGCTGCACAAGCTGGTTGAGGCTGACGAGAAAATCGATGGTACGGCGGGGACGCAGGTCAACGGTTTGGCGGAACTGGAGCACTTCCGGGGTGTCGGACCAGGGGTGCAGGAAGGGTTTGAGATCCTGAGCAAGTTCTTCGGAGTAGCTGAATGGGAAGTCGACGGCTTCGTCTTCGAGGAAGAAGTCGAAGGGGTTGATGACCGTCATATCGGCGACGACATCGACGGTGACGACGAAGTGGTCTGTCTTTTCGGGGAAGACGAGCCTGGCAAGGTAGTTGCCGAAGGGGTCCTGTTGCCAGTTGATGAAGTGTCCGGCGGGTTCGACTTTGAGCGACCAGGCGTCGATGGGAGTGCGGCTGTGGGGAGCCGGTCGCAGCCGGATGACCTGAGGACCGAGACTGATCAGTCGGTCGTAGTGGTAGGATGTCTGATGGAACAGCGCAACTTTGATGGGCATGATAGTGTGCAGGGCAGTTGGACGACAGGCAGCGACGGCGCAGGGCGCACGCGTGCGGGAGGCCCGGAGGGAGCAGAATCGGGATGGGGCAAGCCGCGCGAGGCGAGATCCGGTTTGCAGTGGGGCCTCGGGCTGGTGGGAAGCGAGGAGGCTGCGGAAATTTTTGCCAGCAACCTTCTCCGGGCTCGCGTACGAATGGTAGCTATTGCCGGGAACAAGGGCAATTTGCTGAACGAAAAAAGCCCGCGAGGAACACTCGCGGGCCCGAAGTCAGAATATTCAGTGGACAGAATCACGGAGACGCGAGTTGAGCCCGGAGGTCATCCGCATCACTGTCAGCTTCCACTGCGATGATCACCGCGGTGGTCGCAACAGCCACAGATGCAATGCTCACCATCGTCATGAAACCATATCCTGGGGCGAAGGGAACGACACCGGGGCCCATCTGCCCGCGAACGAGTTTGTCACCGACAGCCACGGAGACCTGCCGATTGGCACCTGCGGGAGCGGTTCCGTGCTTCCACAGACGAACCTGGGAAGTTGTGGTGTCGACGCACAGTTCATGCACGCCTCCGCGAACTCCGGAAAATGCAAACTGACCATCTCGACCACTGGTGGTTTCTGCCACGACCGTGCCCTGATATTTCAGTTGCACCTGTTTGCCGGACAGTGGCAAACCTTCGGTGGTGCACACAGCACCTGTCAAGTGCCCGGCGCCTGACAGTTCAACGTCACGAGCGATCTGACCGCCGGCCCCATCAAAGGCGAACGCGGACTGTGTGAGCAGCACGCCGCAACAGACGGCAAGGCTGACAACTTTGTTCAGCAGGGAGTGTCTTCTCATCGCGGATTCCTCAAGGGGTCACATGCCGGCTCGGCAGGAACAACGAAGCAAGGCAATGCAAGCTTTTCCCAGGAATTTTCGACCGCAGCAGCACAGATTCTGCAGTTGGTTTCCCGCAAGTTTTTGATTTCGCGGGATAATCCTGATTTTTCTGTTCGGCGAATTCTGCCGGAATTATGTATTCTGCGGGTTTTACTGTGGGTGATCGTCTTTCAGGTGCGACGGAAGGGGGGGAGTGTGAGTTCCGAGGCGGACAGCAACAGGCCCAGGGCGGTGGGACGGGGAGCGGGATCGAATCCTCAAAATCGGTTCCTGCCTGTGATCCGTGTAGAGGATTTCGAGCAGTTGGAATTTGACGAAGAGTTTCTGGAAGGGCTGGCGCGGCCGAAGACGGTCTACCTGAATGATCAGTCGAAATCCGTCATCTCGGAAAACGACAGCCCTGACATCCCGTTTCGTTACAGCCTCAATCCCTACCGTGGCTGTCTGCACGGCTGCAGTTACTGTTACGCCCGCCCCACCCATGAATATCTCGGAATGTCTGCCGGGCTTGAATTTGAGACCCGCATCTTCGTCAAGCAGCATGCGCCTGCGCTCCTGCGGGATTTTCTGGCGAGGCCCGGCTGGGTGTGCGCCCCCATCATGCTGTCGGGCGTTACGGATTGCTATCAGCCGATCGAGCGTCAGCTGCGGCTGACGCGGCATTGCCTTGAGGTGGCCCTTGAGGCACGTCAGCCGGTGTCCCTGATCACCAAAAATGCCATGATCGTTCGGGATCTGGATCTGCTGTCCGAACTGGCTGCTCAGGGGCTTTGCCGCGTTGCACTCAGTGTGAATTCCCTGGACCAGTCACTTGCACGCGTGCTGGAACCTGCCTGTTCGGCACCGGCAGCCCGCATCGAGGCGATCCGAACGTTATCTTCAGCTGGGGTGCCGGTCCATGTGATGGCAGCGCCAATAATTCCGGGCCTGAATGATTCTGAATTCCCCGGGGTGCTGCAAGCCGCTGCTGCGGCCGGGGCGATGTCAGCGGGCTACATCATGGTCCGCCTGCCGCTTGCGGTGGAACCGATCTTTCTGGAGTGGCTGCGGACGCACCGTCCTCTGGAGGCGGACAAGGTTGAATCCCGGCTGCGACTGGTCCGTGGAGGCAAATTGAGTCAGAGTGAGTTTCACGATCGCATGCGGGGGTCCGGGGACTATGCGGATCACGTGGGGACGCTGTTTTCGCTGCAGAGGAAGCGATGTGGTCTGGCATCACAGCTGCCGCCACTGCGGACAGACCTGTTTCGACCTCCGCGGACAACGCAGGGACAGCAGTTTCTGTTTTGATCAGTGCCGACAAGCGGGATTTACCTGATTTTTGGGACTATGGTAGAATCAGCTTCGCGGTACAGACCGCCCTCAAATCCATCAGGAGTTGATCCATGGCAGGGATGCTGTTGTTCCTTAAAGTCCTGTTACTGCTGCTGGCGGCAGACGAGCTGAACCCGTTCGGTGTTTCTCCGGCAGCGGTTGAGGCACCGGCGGCGGCCGCCGCAGAGCGTTCAGACTTTACGGGCTTCGAGCCTGCCGCCGAGTCGCAGTCCAACGCGGTTCGGGAGTCTGCCGCGACAGCTGCGCAGACGCCCCCGGCTGGCACTGATTCTGCCGGTGAGAGCAGTCCTCCGACCGCCATTCCGGATGTCTTTCAGCAGATTCGTGAAGTGGTCCGGACCGACCTCAACAAGGCCATGCTCATCCGTCTGACGGTCCGCTGGTTACCATCAATTGCTGCGGCGATGGCGGTCTTCCTTTTCGGACGTCTGGCCAGTCGCCTCATCGGTCGGATGATTGATCGCGCCGCCCGAAAAGCAAGGATGGATGAGACCGTCGTCCGCTTTATCGGCAGCCTGTCGTCGATGATCATGCTGCTGGTGGTGGTGATCGCGTCGCTGGGATGTCTGGGAGTTGACACAACTTCGCTGAGTGCGGTGCTGGTGGCATCGGGCTTTGCGATTGGTATGGCCCTTCAGGGATCGCTGGGTAATGTGGCATCGGGAGTGTTGCTGGTGTTTTTCAGGCCATTCCGCGTTGGCGATGTGATTGATGTGGCAGGCTCGCTTGGTAAGGTCGTGGAGATTCAGATCTTCAACACGATTCTGCTGAGTCCGGACAACGTCCGCATCATTCTGCCGAATTCGACAATTACGGGTGGCACGATTCGCAATCTGTCGGCCGAGCCCATTCGTCGCATCGATCTCGTTGTGGGCTGCAGTTACAACGATCCACTCCGGGAAGTGCGTGCCTTGCTGGAAGAAGTGGTTGCGGCTGAACCACGAATCCTGAAGGACCCGGCACCGGTGATCGCGGTATCCGAGATGGCCGAGAGCAGTGTGAATTTTGTGGTGCGACCATGGGTGGCCGGCGCGGACTTTCATGCCGTGAGGTTTGCGCTGACGGAGCGTATCAAGCTGGGATTCGACGAACGCGGTCTGACGATTCCGTTCCCTTCGCGGGATGTTTTTGTGCATCACTCGGGCGGAACAGCGCTGCCCCTGCAGGTACTGAATGGAGCCGCTGCATCAGCAGCCTAGGAAACGTCCATCGGCAACTGGCGCGAGAGTGGTGTTCTCATGGCAAACCTCGGCAGACAGTTGCGACCGACCGTGGAAGGAGCCCTGCAGGAGTGCCTGCTGGCGCACACGTCTGCGGGCGAGGGACTGCTGGTGGCCGTCTCTGGCGGGCTCGACAGCATGGTTCTGCTGCAGGCGACTGCAGATCTGGCCCGCCGTGCACCGCGACCAGTCGCAGCCACCCACCTGAATCACAATCTGCGTGGTGCGGCAAGTGTTCAGGATGCCGATCTGGTGCGGCAGTCGACAGCCCGACTTGGAGTGCAACTGTTCGAGGGCTGCCTGTCAGCGGGAGAGCTGGAGGCGGATTCCACTGGCAGTCTGGAAGATGCGGCGCGGCAGGCGCGGCTGAAATTTTTGAAGTGCACGGCGGAAGAGCAGCGGTTCCCGGTGGTGCTCACTGCCCATCATGCGGCCGATCAGGCTGAAACCGTTCTGCACAACATTCTTCGCGGGAGCGGCCTGAAGGGCATGCGAGGCATTCCGGTTTCAAGGACACTGGGACCGAGCGTGCGTGTGCTGCGGCCGCTCCTTGACGTTTCAAAACAGGAGTTGCAGCGGTTTGCTCGTGAGCAGTCGATTGCTTTCGCCGTGGACGAGACCAACACCGACCCGCGATTCACTCGAAATCGGATTCGCCATGAGCTGTTGCCGAGGCTGCGGGAGCAGTTCAATCCGACGATCGATGAGGCGATCCTGAGGCTGGCTGAACAGTCCGCTGAGCTGCTTGACGTCGCTGACGGTCTGGCCGATGAAGTGCTGCACAAGGCGGTACTGCAGGAGGACGAACGCAGCTGTCGGCTGAGTGTTGTGGAGCTGAGCGAGGTGACGGACGCGATCCTGCGACACGCTCTGGTGCGGCTGTGGGACCGCAGGGGCTGGCCCCGACAGCATCTCCGCGCAGCCCACTGGCACCGCGCGGCGGCGCTTGTGCGGGGGAGCGGGAGCAGTGACTTTCCAGGTGGAATGCGCCTGCTGTCGTCCGGGGGCGTGATGCGAATTCTGCGAGTGGATTAGAGGTCGTCGGTGGGGCTTCAGAGCGGGCTGAGACCGTCAGGCAGCGGCGAATCGGGTCTGCAGGAGTCGCCGTCCACGGAGGATGCAG
>JBJTOM010000345.1:0-3559 GCA_046074585.1 Planctomycetota bacterium
CATGATGGAGGAGCCTGTGGTGTAGGCATCCGGGAGTTTGAGGAAGCTGAATTCGGTGGTGAACCAGATGATCCATTCTTCGGCCCAGGTGCTGAGGTGTGTGGCGATGAGTGCGAGGCAGAAGGTGAATTCGACGAGGTAATCGCGATCGCTGCTGACATCGAGGCTGTTGGCTGCAACGGTGTCAAAGCCGAGCAGTCTGGCGGTGAGTGTGCGGTCGATGGGGAGCGAAGTCCCAGCGAGCGCTGCGGCGCCGAGTGGGCTGACGTTGACGCGTTTGCGGCAGTCGGCGAGCCGTTCACGGTCGCGCTGAAATTTTTCGATGTACGCGAGCCAGTAGTGAGCGGCCATCACGGGCTGGGCACGCTGCAGGTGCGTGTAACCGGGCATGACCACATCGGCGTCCACATCACAGCGATCGAGGAAGGCACGCTGGACATCGGTGAGCAGCCGGTCGATGGTGTCGATGGCGTCGCGGGTGTAGAGCTTGAGATCGGTGGAGACCTGGTCGTTGCGGCTGCGGCCGGTATGCAGTCGGCGTCCGACGTCGCCGATACGCGTGATCAGCGCGTTCTCGATGTGCATGTGAATGTCTTCCAGATCCTGGCGAAAGGTGAACTGCCCGGAGGCAATTTCTTCGCCGATCTGGTCGAGGTGGGCGCAGATGTGGTCGCGGTCTTCGGCTGTGATGAGTCCGCAGTGGGCGAGCATGGTGGCGTGGGCCATGGAGCCGCGAATGTCGACGGCGTAGAGTCTGCGGTCGAAGCTGATCGATTCTGTAAACGCTTCCACCCGGGAATCTGTCGCCTGGTGAAAACGTCCACTCCATGCCTTTGCCACTGTGATTGCTCCGAGACTGTGGTGGTTCGTCCGCTGGCGCTGAAGACGGTCAGCGCCTGCGGCTGAAGAATCCTCAGAGTCTACTCGGGACGCCGTCCATGTTCCACAATGACAGTGGTGCGAATGCCGCCACGGGGAGTAAATGCGGCTTCGATTTTCATCCATCGCGGATTGGTCACCGCGACGAGATCGTCGAGGATCATGTTGGTGACCCGTTCGTAGTAGGCACCGTGATTGCGGTACTGCTGGAGGTATAGCTTGAGGGACTTGAGTTCGTAGCAGACCTTGTCGGCCACGTAGGTGATGGTCAGGGTCCCGAAGTCGGGGTGACCGGTTTTGGGGCAGATTGAGGTGAATTCCGGTGCGATGGTTTCCACCACAAAGTTGCGACTGGGGTAGGGGTTTTCGAAGGTTTCGAGAGTTTCGCGGGAGGGATCAGTCATTTGAGGGCTCTGGGATCCGGGAGAGGGTGTGAAATTCCGACTCGGGAAATGACCGCGGAGGGCAGCGGTGCCTGAGCGGTAGTTTAGACGTCAGCGGGGTTGCGCCACTGGTTCCGGCGCTGGAATTCTCGGAGAATCGA
Organism: Planctomycetota bacterium; assembly: GCA_046074585.1. GTDB lineage: Bacteria > Planctomycetota > Planctomycetia > Planctomycetales > Planctomycetaceae > SXXK01. Next base: position 1,424 of record JBJTOM010000345.1, read on the forward strand.
ACCGGAGCGGTGTCAGGTGTCGGGGACGCGGTAGCGAGCGACAATTTTTCGGGCGGCGCGGAGCCCGTCGACGGCGGCGGTGACGATACCGCCGGCATAACCTGCCCCCTCGCCGATTGGGTAAACCCCAGGCATCTCAGGGATTTCCATGGATTCCACGTCGCGGTCGATCCGCACCGGGGAGCTGCCGCGCATTTCCGGGCCGACAAGCACGGCGTCGGGGAGGTAACGTCCGTTCCACTGTCGGTCCATGAGCGGAAGGCCGGCCTGAATGGCTTTGAGAATGGAGGGCGGGAGGACGGTGGCGAGGTTGCGGGGACGGGTCCCGCGTTCGTAGGAGGAGGGAATGTTTTCGTGAGGGCCGGGGGTGCGGTTCGCCAGAAAGTCTCGGGCACGCTGGATGGGAGCGGAATAGTCGCCACCGGTGAGCTGAAAGGCGAGACCTTCGTAGTGACGCTGCAGGTGCACGCCGGCGAGCGGGTGCGAACTGCCGAATTCGTTGGTTTCAAGCGTCACCACGAGACCACTGTTGGCAAACGGCGTGTCGTGCCGCGAATTGCTCATGCCATTCGAACAGAAGCGGTTGGGCTCTGAAATGCTGGGGATCACGATGCCGCCGGCACACATGCAGAATGTGAACAGGTCCTTCCGGCCACGGGCGACGAGGGAGTAATCGGCGGCGCCGAGCAGTTGCAGGTAGCTGTCGCGACCATATTTTTGCTGGTTGATGAGTTCCTGTGGCTGTTCGATGCGGAGCCCCAGCTGAAAGGCCTTCTGCCGCAGCGGAAGTCCTGACTCGAGCAGCATTTCGTAGGTGTCACGGGCACTGTGGCCAATCGCCAGGACGCAGACCGTGGTGGGGATGGTGCCGGAAGACGTGTGCAGAGCGGTGAGTTGACCGTTGTTGAAATGGAGTCCTTCGAGTCGGCAGTTGAAACGGTATTCGCCTCCGAGGGCTTCGATGCGACGACGATAATTGCGGCAGATCATGGGCAGCTTATTGCTGCCCAGATGCGGGCGATGTTCGTACACAAGCGAAGGTCGACCACCGCAGGCGACGAAGCTGTTGAGCACCCAGTCGACGTCAGGACCCGTGATGCGGCAGGTGAGTTTTCCATCGCTGAAACAGCCGGCGCCGCCTTCTCCAAACAGGTAGTTGTTTTCGTTGTCGTGAGCACCGCCACTGTCAAACGCACGAATCGCAGGCACTCGGTCCCGAACAGGCTGCCCGCGTTCAATGATCAGGGGGCGATAGCCACGGAGGGCAAGAAAGTAGCCGGCAAGGAGCCCCGCCGGGCCGGAACCGACAATCACAGGACGGTTTGGAAGCGGCTGGAAGCCGGGGTCCGGATCTTCAAAGGGTGGTGCCTGCCACGGTTCCACGGAAATGCCGCTGCGGCTGCGGATCGAAGCGAGTTCCTGGCCCTCGGAGGAAACGGCCAGACTGTAGACAAACTCGAGCCGATGGCGGCTGCGGGCGTCAAGACTCTTGCGAAGAATCCGCAGGGGGGGAATGTCTGTGGCCGGAATGTCGAGACTTTGGGCGAGCTGCTGGGCAAGCTGAGCCTCAGGAACTTCCACCGGTGTCCGCAGATTGGTGATTCGCAGAAGCATGGCAAACGGGGAACGTGCAGGGACCTGGCCGGGAGCGGACGAAACGCTGAGCAGTCTACGGAGCAGCAGAGAACGGGGCAACTGAATCACTGGTCCAGAACGGGTTTCCAAAACACAGCACTCCATCTCCCCTCCCTGGGGAGACGGGGATTTGAGCCGCCGGACGGCAGTCCGCGGGCAACGGCGCTGCGGGGCATGCGAGTGTCGCTGGGGCGAAGTGAAGAGTCGCCAATGAGGGACCAGGAGCTCAGCCCCGCTCCGGAGCGATGGCCATGCGTCTCATCGGTCCCATTTGTCCCATCTGTGCCATCACGCAAAACGCCCCACCCGAGCCGCGTTCGCGAGGAAGCGGGGTCCCCACCACGGGCTGCGTTTCGAAGTGGGAAGTGGGGCGTTGATGGGTGTTTGACCCCTCACCCCCGACCCCTCTCCCCTGGAAGGGGAGAGGGGGGGTGAGCCGTCGGACGGGAGTCCGCGGGCGAGGGCGCTGCGCGGGCATGCGAGTGTGGCTGGGGCGCAACG
>JBJTOM010000346.1:0-21346 GCA_046074585.1 Planctomycetota bacterium
GCATGATGCGATTCATGAAGATGCCAACGACGTTGCGGTAGCGATCTCCGATGTTCTGGAACTCTCCGTAGACATTGTGCGGACGGAAGATTGTCCAGTTCAGACCAAACTGCTCATGAGCGGCCTTCAGATCCAGTTCGACCGCCAGCTTGGCGATTCCATAGGGGTCTTCAGGCTGAGGCAGCATGGATTCCCGCATGGGAACCTGGCCGCTCCCATAGACGGCAATCGAACTGGTGAACACAAAATGCTGCACGTTGTGCCGCACCGCGGCGTTGATGAGATTGACGCTGCCGATCAGGTTGTTCGTGTAGTTGAATCGTCGGATGAAGTGGCTGAGCCCTTCAGCGGCATAGGCGGCAAGGTGAAACACATAAGCAAATGTGTTCTCGCGAAACAGTCGTTCGATGAGTTCAGGATCAGCGATACTTCCTTCGACAAAGTGGACTCGCGACGATTCGGGAACGTTTTCCAGGAAACCTCCGGAAAGATCATCCAAAACCACAATCTGCATTCCCTCGAACGACGGTTCGCTGAGCAGGTGCCGTGTCAGGTGGGATCCGAGGAATCCAGCTCCGCCGGTGACAAGAATTGAGCTTTGAGACGCCATGTGTGTTTGAACCACCCGTCAGGTCGTTGGTTTGAGTTGTGAGAGTTTAAACGGTTCAACGTGAAGCAGGGTGCGCGGCATGGGAAAAAGAGATTTGCAGGGTTCACCTGGAGTGGTCAGCTCGGTCTGATGGAAATGTGGTAACCAATGCCCGAATCATCAGCAGCCCGAGATCAGCACGACCTCATCCGCAATCTCGTCGCCCTCCACGAAGCAAAAGTCAAATTCCTCAGTTGATGCCTTGTCAGACACGGCGCACCGTATTTGATGTAGAGCCCGAAAATCCCTGAAATCATCGCTGTACACCGCTTCCTGGTCAGATGTCCATCAGGAATGCTGCTTCCGGACTCCCCACTGAACGAAACCGCATGATACCGTGCACGCGGCTGTTCGTACCCACCATTACACATGGATCCAGCCATTTGGCGGGCGAAATTCAACGCCCCCACCCCCTTTCTCCTGTCAGCGGAGAGGGGAGCTGGGTTGCACTGGAACGCGGTGGGTGCAGTGACTAGAATGTTTCCGGACACGGCGACGGAGGATGCCGTGGGGTGGTGAACGTCCGATTTCCCATGACATGGAGGTCATCGGTGAGAGAGCAGTTTCTGTCATTTTCGCTGCCGCTGGTTGGTCAGGAAGAGATCGAGGAAGTGATTGCGGCGCTGCGGTCTGGCTGGCTGACTGCCGGACCGCGAACGCGACAGTTCGAAAGTGAATTCTGTCAGGCGGTGAAGGCTCCTGCGGCACTGGCGCTCAATTCCTGCACGGCGGGACTGCACGTGGCCCTGAAGGTGCTCAACGTGGGTCCTGGGGACGAGGTCATCACGACGCCGCTCACATTTGCGGCCTCGGTGAACGTGATCGAGCACGTGGGAGCTCGGCCGGTGCTGGTGGATGTGGAGCCGGACACGCTGAACATTCAGCCTGACGGAGTCGCGCGGGCGGTGACATCGGCCACAAAGGCCGTGATTGCCGTGCATTACGCCGGCCACCCGGTCGAGCTCAAGGCGATTCGGTCGATTACGGAGGAATTTGGACTGCATCTGATCGAGGACGCAGCTCACGCGGCAGGAGCGTCTTTTGAGGATCAGCCGATTGGCTGTGGCAGCAATCTGACGGCCTTCAGCTTCTATGCCACGAAGAATCTGACCACAGGTGAGGGTGGAATGCTCACCGGTGACCCGGAACTCCTGGGACGCGCTCGGGTGGTTGGGCTGCATGGGATGAACAGGGAAGCGTGGAGCCGGTATGCGGCGGGTGGAAAATGGGCCTATGACATTGTGGAGCCCGGTTTTAAGTACAATATGACGGACATCCAGGCTGCGCTGGGGCTGCAGCAGCTGCGGCGGTTCGACCACATGCAGGCGCGTCGGAAGCAGATTGTCGCGACATACAATGCCGCGTTTTCAAGGCATGCCGCGTTTCTGACGCCCGTCACCCGCAGTCATGTCACCAACGCGCATCATCTTTATGTGCTCCGGCTGCGTCCGTCTGAGCTGACGATTGACCGGGATCGTTTCATTGAGGAACTCACAGCCCGCAGGATTGGGAGTTCTGTCCATTTTATCCCGATTCACATGCATTCGTTCTACCGCAACCGGTATGGCTGGCAGCCGGACGACTTTCCGGTGGCTCACGCGGCTTTCAGGAACATGGTGAGTCTGCCACTTTCACCGGCGATGTCTGATCAGGATGTGGCGGATGTGATCGAGGCGGTGCTGGACATTCGCAGCTGCTTTGGCCGTCGGCGTGCCGCTGCATAGGGGATTTTGAATGGCGGGACGATCGGCCGGATTTGCCGCTCACCCGCCTCTGATCACCGAATAACCGGCAAAGGCGGATTCGCCGTCAAATTCGACCCGATCGATTCAATTGGAGCAAAGTTCAAAGTCGGAACCGGACGATACCGACGACAGCAGATCGTGTTTTCGCACGATCCAGAAGTTCTGCCCCTTTGAAAAAGGTCCGGCTCGAATGATCCGTCCGAACCTGCGTCGATTCCTGGCCACCGTTGTTTCTCTGCTGGCTGCCTCATCTGCCGCAAATGCTCAGTATTTTCAGAGCGGTCCGGGGCCGATGACGGCCGGACCAGCGATGGTCCAGCAGCCCGGCTACTGTCCACCGATGGTGGATCACTACATCGGTGGAAATCCGGATGCCTGGGACGAATCCCGCCCGATCGAGCGATTTCTTACAGAAACGGCTCAGCAGAGCTGGCTGCGATTTGAATTTCTCTACTGGGACTTTGGTGATCTGGGTGATCAGTTCATTGGTGCTCCGGTCGGTGGGCTGATCAACGGTCCGCTCCCCAGTCAGATCCAGGGACGTGATGTCACAGTGCCCTACTCGGATAACCTCAATGGGGGCGCGAATATCGGCGACTCACTGATACCGACGACGAAGGGGCTGGATTTCAACAGCATCCCCGGTGTGCGAGGTACGTGGGGACTGGCCCTGGAAGGCGCGGAGATGGAGCTGAGTTTCTTCGGGTTTGAGGAAGAAACAGCGATCAGTGATTTCGGACAGATTGCGGCGGCACGCCTGGCTTACGAGCGGGGTCGCACGAGCGGGAATCCGGCTCTGAGCACACTCCCGCAGATTGACCCCGTGCTGGGTGCGGCGGCGAGCCCGACATCGACCTCCGTGGCACTGCCCGGAACTCGACCCTGGTCTCCCAACTATTTCATCCCGCTGCTGACAGACGGCGTTGTTCAGGATGTGTCCAACGCGAACGCGCTGGTATTCAATGACACTCTGGTGCTGGGGGCCAGCAGCCAGATGTGGGGTTCCGAACTGTCATTTCTGACCAACCGTCGGGCTCCTGGCGGCGTGGGTCCGGCATGGCAGTGGCTGGGTGGTCTGCGGTACATCAGTCTGGATGAGAGTTTCTGGATTCGTGGAGCATACGGGACGGTCGCCACAGCGACCGCCATCACGGCCACTCAGAACACTTTCATCAGCTCGACCATGTCAAACAACATCTACGGTCCGGAATTTGGTGGGCGTCTGTCGCTCACCAGCAAATACATGACACTCAGCCTGACTCCACGCGTGATGCTGGGTCTGAACGATTTTACCGGCGAAGTGACGGCAAATCCGCTGGGGATTGTGACCACGCGGACCGGCGAAGAGACGATTGTGTTTGCCACGGCGACGCAACTGAATCTGATGGCTGAGTTCAACGTGAGTCAGCACGTATCGATTTACGGTGGCTACGATTTCATGGTGATCACCGGCGTTTCACGGCCTCACGACAATGTCTACTACAACAGTGTGCTGAATCCTGTGGGCGGGACGACGGATGTGGATATTCGTCAGAGCACCGATGTGGATGACTTTTTCTTTGCGAACGGTCTGAGCCTGGGTTTGAAGGTGCAGTACTGATTTCACTTCTCCGGTTTGGGTGGCTCTGTTTTTTCCTGAGCAGCCGACAGCAGAAGCAGGACCGGAGTGCCTTCCGGGGGAAGGCGTTCGGTCCAGCCTTCGTAGGTCTGGGCTCCGTCGCTGGCGGAGCTTTCTTCGCGGAGATCGAGCATGGCATCGGGGAAGTTTGAGGTGCAGATGAGATGTCCGCCTTCCGCCTGATAGTATTCCCTGCCGGTTTCTTCATCGCGAACCATCGAGCTGCCGGCGAAGACAAATTCCGCGGTCATCGGGCGGGATTGACCATCGGCGTGAAACTGGCGGATGGCCTTTTGCCAGTCGGGATCCTTCCACTTTCGCAGTAATTCATCGCGTTCGGCGTCCGTCATTGGTCCGAACCAGAGTATCTCGCTGTTGAAGCGGTCCCAGCGGAGATTTTTCCAGGGCAGCTGCAGGCCGGGCGGGGGTCCGCTGAGTTTTGCGGCCTGGTAACGATGGGTATTGTGGCGGACCCATTCCTGAAGCCGCCGCTGCCGGCGTTTGCCGGACGCATCCAGCCAGACAGCCTGAATCTCCACAACAGGACCCTGCGGGGGACGGAATTCTGGTGAGAATACGGCGGGCTTGCCGGGTTCCAGTCCGATGGCGAGCAGAGCGGAGTGGATTACGAAGGCTTTGGCGCGGATTCGGAGGATGGTTTCGTGCTCGCGATTGCCTTCGGGGACGAGGGCCATTTCGAGGATACAGTCGGGGCAGGCGACTTCGGTTCTGAGCAGGACCTGTTTCTTCTTTGGGTCCAGGAGGACCGTGCCTTCGGGGTTGAGTGCGGTGGCGCCGCGGAGCTCCTGCTGAAGGCCGGGCGGGAGCGGGGGGAGTGGCTTGCGGGCGGCGTCCCGAGGGTCTTCCGGCTGCGGTTTTGGGGTCTGCTGTGCGGAAGGCTGTTGTTTGACCCTGGGTGCTTTGCCGGGCTCGTCCGCTGACAGAGGACATGAAAACAGGAGCGTTGACAGCAGCCAACCAGCCATCCGGGAGCTGCAATTCACTGGCCGATCATATTTTGGATTCATCGTTCTGCCTTGCCGGGGATTCACTGCTGATGGCCGTCTCATGCTGAGGGGGATGATAGCGAAACCATGCGGCACATGCGCCTTCGGACGATACCATGGGGGCCCCCAGTGGCTTGTCGGGGTGGCAGCCACGGCCGAAATGCGGACAGTCAGGGGGTTTGAGCAGCCCGGCAAGGACTTCACCAGCGCAACAGGCAGCCGCGGCTTCATGCGCGGCGTCAATCACGGGCAAACCGCCACTGGCAGCCGTCGTACCTGCGCGAATGCTCTGTGAAAAAGCCCCGCCCGCCAGGCGCCGCTCTGCATCGTACGCGGAAAACTGCGGACGCAGCCGCAGTCCGCCATCGGGAATCCGGCCAAACCCGCGCCAGCTGCGATCGCACGGCACGTACACCTCCTGCACCAGACGCTGAGCAGCCGGATTGCCACCTTCAATGACCGCACGGAGATAGCAGTTTTCAACAGCAGATGTCCCGGCTTCCAGCTGCCGGACGCACGCGTGAATCGCCAGCAGCAGATCCAGCGGTTCAAAACCTGCAATGGCCACCGGCAGCCGGTACTGCTGAACGAACGTGTGATAGTCACCGTAGCCCGTGACGGTGCAGACGTGACCGGCCGCCAGAAATGCCTGCACGCGGATGGACGCTTTCATCAGCCATTCCATCGCCGGAAGCACTCGCACATGCGCGGACAGCACGGAAAAGTTGGTCAGCCCGAGCCGATGGGCTTCGAGCACGGCGAGTGCTGTGGCAGGCGCTGTGGTTTCAAAACCCACCGCCAGAAAGACCACCTGCAGCTGCGGATTTCGCTGAGCATACTCCACCGCATCCCAGGGCGAATACACCGCCAGCACGCGTCCCCCAAACGCCTGGGCCTGCTGGAGCGACAACCGCGTGCCCGGAACGCGCAGCATGTCTCCGAAGCCTGCCAGCACCCAGCCAGGCTCCAGAGCCGCTTCGACGGCCAGATCCAGCACTGCTGTGTCCGTCACACACACGGGACAGCCGGGTCCGTGGATCAGCTCCACGCAGTCTTCGAGCGCTTCATCGATGCCGTACCGCAGCAGACTATGTGTTTGTCCGCCACAGACTTCCATGAGCACCCAGCGGCGTGTGGCAAGGCCGCGGATCTGCTCAATCAGCTGTCGTGCGGCCTGCGGATCCCGGAATTCATCCACGTACCGCATCACATGTCCTCGCCTGAACCTGAGTCTCCATTCGTGCAGTGAGCGTCCGCGGCGAATTGCTGCAGGTCGCGAATTGTCAGCTCCGCCTGATCAGGCCTGACACGGCAAAGAGCCAGTCCGGCATGCACCACGACATAGTCGCCGGGAACGGCATCCGGAACGCAGGCCATCTGACACTCCCGACGCACACCTTCAAATTCCACAATCGCTCGGCCGAAGACATCGTCCCGGACGGTCCATTCAATCACTTTCCCCGGTGCGCCAAGACACATCCCCTTGTGCTCCTTCCCTACCGAGTGTTCAGGGTCGGTTTCCGCAGCCGGCATGATACTGATTTCCGGCAGAGAATGTGAGGGCCTTGATCCGGCCACGGCGAACCGTCTCAGTGTTCCTGCAGTTCGACCAGTGAGCGGCCGTCATGCAGTCTGAGAATCGCTTCACCAAACAGCGGCGCAGCGTTGATCACCTGCACCGATCGCGCGACAAAGGCGGGCGACAGGCGGAATGGTGGAATGGTATTCGTGATCACCAGTCGATTCAGACCAGCTGTCTCCAGCACCGCTTCTGCATCTGCGGCAAACACGCCATGCACCACCGCGGCCCAGACCTGCAGCGCGCCGTGACGTCGGCAGACGTCCGCAGCGCGAGCGAGCGTTGTGCCGCGGCTGACGAGGTCATCAACCAGAATCACAGTGCGTCCCTCAACGTCCCCCACCACCCGCTCACCGCTCACTACGCCGGCGCTCCGCCGCTTCTCGACAAACGCCGTTGAAATCACCTGCCGAGTCCGCCTTGCCAGCAGCTCACGAAAAGCCATCGCTCGACGCACCCCGCCGATATCCGGACTGACCACCGCCAGATCCATGTCCTGTGCCAGCACTGCAATGGGTTCCATGAGTAATGCTCGGGCCTCCAGATGCTCAGCAGGGATGCGAAAGGCATTCTGAAAAGCCGAAACATTGTGCACGTCCATCGTGAGAACGTCTGTGGCGCCGGTGGATTCGAGCAGCCCGGCCACGTACCGCGTGGTGACGGGATCCCGCGGCTTCGAGCGCTGATCCTTTCTGGCGAAACACAGATATGGCATCACCGCTGTGACCCGTGCGGCTCCCGCATCCCGCACCGCTCCCAGAAAGAACAGCACCCTGCAGAGTTTCTCGCAGACGCTCTGATGAGCCTCGCCGTAGAGCGACTGAATCACAAACACGTGCCGATTTCGCACACTGCACAGCGGTCGCACTTTGAATTCGCCGTCCTCGAACGAACGCTCCTCGTGCGGCAGCAGCTCTGTACGCGCCGCGGCCGCCACCGCTTCGCCAAAGCCACGGCTGGTGTTCAGTGCAAACAGAGCCGGTCCCGCTGTCGTCATCGCCTCGCCTCCCGCAAATGCCGGAAACCCGGTGCTGAAATCTGCCGTGAAGCAGGGCCGCAAATGCCGTGCGCAGAAAACCTGCAGAGTTTTGCCCGGCCACGCAACGGATTTCGCGCAGCAAAAGACGGCAGTCTCCGACCGTCAGTCTGAAAATACGGAAATCAGCAGGTCGATCAGTGAAGCAGCCGCATCACCGACAAGCCAGAAGTCGCCGGCGCTGGCCGAATGCTGGCCACGTTTCTGGTGGAATATGGCGGCAGCAGCTTCGGGAGGCTGGGTGCGGATTGTCTCTGTAAGACTGCTGCACTCCCGCTCAAATCGCTCTGCCAGCTGCTCGCGAGTCAGCTCGCGGATCTGCTGCAGATCATGAAAGCAGAAGGGAGTCTCGTGACTGAGTGATTTGATGTGCTGAATGAACAGGGCACCGTAGCGGAGTTCGTCCTGCACGTGGTGTGGTGTGTCTGAGGCCATGATATGACTACCTGCAGCAGGTGGGTGATCGATCAGCGTGACATTCTTGTCAGCCGCCGATAAATTGGCGCAGAGGAGTTTAAGTCGTCAGGAGTACAGAGGCGAGCAATGACAGTGCAAAAGAGTCGCAGGCGGCTGCAGAATCTCCTCGCCGTCATTGCGGGTGTTGTCGCAGGCAGCGTGGTCAACATGACCATTGTCAGCGTGGGGCCCGTGATGGTTCCGCTGCCTGAGGGCGTCGATCTGACAGACATGCAGACGCTCCCGCAAAGCATTCAGCAGCTTTCACCACAGCACTTTATTGCCCCATGGCTGGCTCACGCACTGGGAACACTGGTCGGCGCCTTTGTTGCCGCAAAGCTGGCGACTGGTTACAGAATCCGGTTTGCTCTTGCCATCGGCTTCTGGTTTTTGCTGGGAGGTGTCACGATGGTGTGGATGGTCGGCGGGCCAATCTGGTTTACGCTGCTGGATCTGCTTGCTGCATACCTTCCCATGGCGTTCGCAGGCGGCCTTCTGGCCAAAGCGCAGACGCGGACCACCATCTGACGTCCGTTCGACGAATCGTCACGGCCTTGCATCCGACAACCGCACGTTCACTCCGCTGCCACTTCCTGTTCAATGCCGCGGATGTTTCGAAACTGGGGACTCAGCACGATAGCAGTCAATGCGGCACTGATGCGATAGTCGTTCTGTTCGAGGGACCGCAGCATCTCTGCCAGCAGGGGTTCGTCGGACAGCTGCACTGAGCGCCCCAAAGCATATCCGAGCAGTCGTCGGCAGAATGTCTGCAGGAAATCCTGTCGACGGGTGTGGAGCAGATAATTGCGGAGCCCGTCAAGTCCGGCGACCGGGGTTCCGTCCGGGAGTGTGGCGGCAGCGTCGATGGGCTGATTCTGACTGTCACGTTCCCGACGGCGACCGATCGCATCGAACTGCTCCAGCGAAAACCCGAACGGATCGATCCGGCTGTGACATTTCGCACAGGCCGGGTCACTGCTGTGCAGCTCAATCAGCTGCCGTTCCGTCATTCCGGCTGGAGCCTGTTCGGGAAGTACAGGGACGCCTTTGGGTGGCTTTGGCAGACGGTCGCCCAAAAGAAATTCCGAGACCCAGTTTCCGCGAAGAATGGGGCTGGTTCGCGAGGCGCCGGATTGCTTTGCCAGCGTGGACGCCATAGTGAGAATACCGCCGCGAGCCAGCGCTCGGACGCCTTCCACTTTTCGCCATTCAGCCCCATCGACTCCGGGGATCCCGTAGAATCCTGCGAGCCGACCGTTGACGAACGTGTGGTCTGCATCCAGCAGACTCAGCACCGATCCATCGTGCTGCAGCAGGTCTTCAAAAAAGCGGATCGTCTCTTCATACATGTCACCGCGCAATTCCGCAAATTCCGGAAAGGATTGTTCGCTTTTCTCATCCAGCTGATCGAAATCGCGAACGTGGAGCCACTGGCAACCAAACTCAACCGCCATACGACGCATGCGCGGGTCTGCCAGCATTCGCTGCAACTGCCTGCGAAGTTCGTCATCACCCGTCAGCCGGCCACTGACAGCCGCATCCAGCAATGGCTGATCCGGGATGGACGACCACAGAAAGAAACTCAGGCGGCTGGCCAGTTCGGACGCCGAAACGGGTGCAGGGGAGTTTCCTGGAGCAGCGGATTCGATGCGGTAAAGAAACTGCGGGGACGCGAGAACGCGGGCCAGCGTCATTCGGGCGGCGTCTTCGTGATTGAGTTCTGATTCCCGCAGCTGCCGATAGAAGTCTTTCAGCATCCGCTGTTCGGCTTCAGCCAGCGGTCGTCTCCACGCGCGGCCTGCCAGTTCCAGAATGGCTTGCAAATGCAGCGGCTCAGCGTCGTGCAGCTGTTGACGGAACTTTTCTGCGCCGGCCAGAATGCCCTCCCGCATCGGAGTGAAGGCGCTGGGGTCTGCGTCCTGCGTGGCGAACTGCCACAGCTGTTCGTAGGCATCGACGAGTGCAAAGGCGGAGCGGCTGACGCAGTGCAGGTCGTTCCAGAGTCGATCCAGTTCGCGGGCTTCTTCTTCGCTTAAAATCAGCCGTCGCAGCTGATCATCTTCCCGGTAATACAGGGTGAGCGTGACCACTTCATCAACCGGAACGATGCGTGTGTAACACAAGGCTGCGGGGAACAGATCACGGAAGCCGGCAAAATCCTGCAGGACACGCTCCTGAGCCGGGCTGTCCGGGCGTGTGATGATCGGTGAATCAAAGGCGGGTGGTGATTCGCCGTCCGACCACCGCGCTTTGCCGGCACCCGGTTTCGCACCCGCTGCGGCGGCACCGCTGAGACTTGCCGGACGTTCCTGTAACAGCTGCAGCTGCACACTGCCCTCACTGCTGCCCTCCGGATGCAGCCCGGCATCCATCACCAGCTCGCAGCCTGCCACCAGCTCTGCCGGAACACGAATCTCAAACACGGCCGGAGCCTGCAGGCACAGGTCCGAAGCTGCTGTCGGGGCACCCGCGGGATGAGTTCCGAAGAGCGCCGGGTCGGGGCCAGGCTGGTCAGCCGGCGGCACCGGTGCCGCCGCAATCCGCTCCGGCAGGCTCCGCTGCAATTCCGACATCAGCGGACCGCTGAACTGTGTGAGCTGTGTGAGGAGTTGAGCATCGGGAGTGTCGGTCGCCGGCGGAGCTGTGCCACTGAGCAACTGTTGAAGCTGATCGGCCAGACGCGTTTTCTCTGCCGCATCCCCGGTGTCCAGCCACGCAGCCAGCAGAGAACCCTCAGGGATGATACTGGCCGGCGCGGCTGCGGAATCCAATTCGCTGAAGAAATGCCAGACACCGGCATTGCCCTGACTGTCCGCATGGGGATTGCCAGCCAGAATATCTGCGGAAACATCTGCGGCGAGATCCCATGTGAGGGCAGCCCCGTCGGCCACGGCAGGACGCGTGATCCGCAGATCAATCGCGGTGAGGTCGCAGGAATGGTTGCCGTCGCGAGGAGAAATCACAAGGGCTGCCACGTCACCCCGGCGAAGCCGCACCATCTGGAATGGTCCGAAGGGGGCATTCGCCGGACCATCGGCGACCCCTGCCGCAAGACGCCGTCGCGCATTCCCGCCACGGACTTCGAGCATCCAGGCGACACCGTTGCCGCAGGCCATGTGAGCCCGCTGCACTCGGCCCTCAACACTGTACACGCCGTCCTCAGGTGCCTGCCACCCGACGATCACGCGACGGTTCGGAGCCGGATGGACGGCCACGCTGTGCGGAGCGAGATCTCCGGGCACCCGCACCAGGGTGTCCGAGGAATTCGCGAGAATGCTCAGGGCATCCGCCGCCACCCAACCCTTCACAAACTCATGGTTTTCAATTCGTTCCAGCTTCTGCTGCAGATGACCGTCAATCGTCACCGGACTACCGGCGATGCCCAGGTAATTCAGCCATGCAGCAAGCAGTTCCGGAGGCACGTTGTGACGCGCGGCGACGGCTGGAATCTCTACGGCCGCCCCCGCGTCCTCGGGTGCTGCGGCAATCTCAGCAGCGGCCGCCAGACAGGTGGCCGCAGTCTGTCTGAGCTGCTCACGGTGCTGCTCAAGCAGCCAGCCAGCCACGCGCACATTTCGCAGAGGCAGGTCCGGACGACCGAGGGCGGTGAATCGCGGGTTCTGCCAGAGTGCAAAATCGCCGACGTTGCCGTCCCCGGCATCCCCGGCCGCCAGATACATCGTCACCATGCCCTTGTCGTCAGCCGCAGGAACCGCGCGTTTCAGTACCGCATTGGACTGGAGCGGATTCACTGGAACCTGCCACGCTGCCGGACCTCCCCGCTTGCCAATGTGCCCAATGGTGGAGAACTGCCAGAGCGATTGCTGCCAGCTGACGATGTACCGCACAAACTCGGCCGCATCATCGGGTGTGGCAGACTTCCAGAGCTGCTGCAGGGGTTGCTGCAGACGGGATGATGACGGTGTCTGCAGGGTCTGCCAGAGGCGTTCAAGGTAGCGCTGGCTGAGTCCGCTGGAATGAGCCAGGTCTGCGAAGGAGAGCGTGCCGGCGGCAAGTGCCTCGCGGTTTTTCAGCAGCGCCGTGAAGCAGCGTTCCAGCGGCAGACGACCACCTCCGTTGGTCTCGAAGCGAATTCCCTGAAGATTCACGGCCGTCCCGCCACCACTCTCGGAAAACCGTGAGTAGAAGTTGCGAATCGCCGTGAGCTTTTCGTCGGTCCAGTCGCGCTGGGTGGTGGAGGGCGAAAACTCAATGCGGTCCGGCAGGAGCATTGCGTGAGCAGCAATGCCACGGGCCGCATCAAGATACTTTTGAATGAGTGCCGGCGACATCACCAGCGCATTACCCACGTTGGTGAACCCTTCGCCAGCCGCACTGTCCACGGGAAATTCGCGGGCAGGCTGCAGGTCCACCCCGGTCAGATCCGCTGTTGACCAGTTGAACTCCGCGTTGTTCAAACGTCGCAGAACCACAGGACCCGGATCGCCGGCATTCGCAAATGCGTCCGCATCCAGCAGCGCACGCACCCAGACGCGGAGTGCCACTTTCTGATCGGCTGTCGGCTGATGCTCGGCATCGGCCGGAGGCATTTCGCCGTCGTCCAGAACCTCCACCACCCGCTGCCAGGGGACGACGTCCCCACGAATGTCACTCACCGAATGGAAGCGTTCAAGATCCAGATCACCCTGCTGCTCAGCTGTGGAATGACAGCCCAGGCAGTACTTCTGCAGCACGCCCTGATGCGTCTGGCGATACTGCTGTTCCAGCACAGCAAAATCGCCAGGTGGCTGAGCGACCACGGCAGCACATATGAGCAGCCACGCGGGAAAAGCCGACAGGAGTGGTGATGAAGAATGCATGAACTCGCCTCCGGAAACCGCCGGGAAATCCGGCGGTGCCGGATTCTACCAGCGATGAGGAAGAGAAAACAGCTTTCAACTGGGAGCGGTCGGGCTGCTACCCAATTGCCTGGAAGCACTCTGGAATCCGGCGAACAGACGGGCCCCAATTCGGGAGGACTCGCCACACTCAAAACGAGCCGCGACCGTGAGGGAGCCGGGCCGCAATGCAACGCCGCAAAGCGTTCCCCGAAAAAGACTTTCGGCCTATCGGTGCCATGCACCTTTTTGTATCGGTGCCATGCACCTTTTGGGCCCCTGTGGCGTGCGCTCGATGTCACTCGGCCGGTGCGGTTTCGGTGCGTTCCTGATGCGGTTCTGGCCGCGCGGGCACGCACCGTTACCGGGGAATTGACATCCCCCGCACGCCTTGCCACTGTGGGGCTGATCAAAAGTACGAAATCAGGCGTTCTTAACACCGTTTCGTCATCCCTGGTCGGGGGTGAGGGGTCAAAGAACGCCACAACGGCCCCACAAGGGTCACTGGAGGGCCCGGAAATACGATGCTGGAACACTGCGTCCCGTGGGCGCGTTGAGTGACCTGAAGAGCGTTTCAACGCCGGTTTACCCCTCACCCCCAGCCCCTCTTCCCTGGGAGGGGAGAGAGGGGTCGGGGTCGCTGATGGGTTCGCGGAGGAAGCGATAACCGGTCCCGCGGATGGAGAGGAGATGTCTGGGGGAGGTAGGGTCGTCTTCGATCATGCGGCGGAGTCGCATGACAAAGTTGTCGACGGAGCGGCTGGAGATTTCGGGGGAATCTTTCCAGACTTCGGACTGGAGTCGGGCTCGGGAGAGGACGACGCCGTCGTGTTCGAGGAAGTAGCGGAGGAGTTCCTGTTCGCGTGTGGTCAGGGGGTGCACTTCGTCGCGATGTCGCAGTTCGAAGCGGCCGAAGTCCACGGCCACATCGCTGAAGCGGACCACGTCTTCAGTTGGTCGCACGGTTGTGCGATCAAGCTGGCGGCGGCGTTTATCGAGCAGGTTGCGGACTCGGCTGAGCAGTTCGGGGAGAGAGAAGGGTTTGGTGACGTACTGATCGACGCCACTGTCAAAGGCCTGGATCTTGTCTTCTGACAGGGTGCGTGCGGTCAGGGCCAGCACGGGGATATCGAGATCAAGGCGGCGGAGTGATCGGCAGATTTCATAACCGCTCATCTGTGGCAGCATCAGGTCCAGCACGACGAGGTCGACGGGTGGCTGGGCGGATTCGTAGAGTTCCAGTGCGGTGGGTCCGTCACCGGCGATGTCGACCTGATAGCCTTCGCGTTCGAAGTTAAAGCGGAGCCCCCGCGCGATGGCATCTTCATCTTCGACCACGAGGATTCTCATGTGGATTTCTCCTGAGCGGACAGAGCGAGCTGCGAGACGCGGTTTTGTGATTCGTCGGCTGCGGGCTGTGAGGTGACTGGCTGGCGCCCCGGCAGAACGACTTCGAAGATGCTGCCCCCGTCTGCAGCACTGGTGACGGTGATACGCCCCTGGAGCAGATTCACCAGTGTGCGAACGATGTACAGTCCGAGTCCGGTGCCTGTGCGGGTTCGCTGGAGTTCATCATTTCCGCGCACGAACATCTGAAAAATTCGCCGTCGATGTTCCGGGGCAACTCCTGTGCCGTTGTCGCGAATGCGAATGGAGACGCGACTGAGCCCCAGCGGGACAGCGGTGACTTCGACGCGCGGGGGCTGTCCACCGTATTTCACCGCGTTATCCATCAGGTTGCCGAAGATCATTTCCAGCAGCATGCGTCGGGACGTGAGTGCCAGTGGCATGATGTCGAAGCGGAACACGTCGGTGACTTCCCGCTTATGTGGCAGGCAGGCGGCGCGGGCGCAGGTTCGCAGGAGCTGTTCGAGGGGTACGGTTTCCGGATCTGACTGTTGACCGATGGCATTCAGGCGAGCCACTTCCAGGAGCTGATTGATGAGCCGATCGAGTCGGGCCAGTTCGGTGTTCATCGTTTCGTAGAATTCACGCCGATCTGCCGCTTCGGGTTCGCGCAGGAGCAGGGTATCGAGGTAGAGTCGGAGTGCAGCGATGGGAGTTTTGAGTTCGTGTGTGACGCTGTCGACGAAGTTGGACTGGCGTCGGTTGAGCTGAATTTCCTTGATGGTGAGGAAGGAATAGAATGAGATTCCGAAGAGGCTGATGGCCAGCGCGGACGAACCCAGAACGAGGCTGCCCCAGGAACTCTGCCGGGCCAATTGCACGATGAGCACGGCCATCAGGGCGATGTTGACGGTCATGAGCAGCACGCTGCTCCAGATGGGCAGGCCGAGATGGCGACGGGAACGGCGAAAGTCAGCCATGTGAAATGCTCCTTCGCAGCGTGAGTCAGCGGGCTTTCTTCTGAGCGAAGAGCCAGGTGTGGAAGTCGGGGTTGGCGTAGGTCTCGGTCCAGCAGTCGTGGCCCACGCCGGGGTATTCCGTATACTTCGGCATTCCTCCGGCAGTCTCGATGGCCTTGATCATGGATCTGGAGAGCCCCACAGGAACCACGCGATCCGCGTCACCGTGGAAGACCCACATCGGCAGGTGGATCAGGGTTTTAGCCTGCGTCGGGTCGCCCCCGCCGCAGATGGGAGCGGCTGCGGCGAACACGTCCGGATAGCGGGTGGTGAGTGCAAACGTGCCGAAGCCGCCCATGGAGAGGCCCGTGACGTAGAGTCGTGCGGGGTCGATGCGATAGTCCGCCTGCAGCTGCCGCACAAGCTCCATCAGGGGTTCCAGCGAATCGGTCCACCAGCGGCCGGCAGGACACTGCGGAGCGACCACGAAGCAGGCATATTCCCTGCGGCGTTCGGGTTTGGAGAACTGCGCGGCGCCGTGCACGAGCTGCCGTCGGTTGTCTGCTCCCCGTTCGCCCGCGCCGTGCAGAAAGAGCACGAGCGGGAAGCGGGCGTCCTGAGCGGCCTCGTAGCCGTCGGGGATGAGCAGGCGATATTTGAGTTCCTGGGTATCGTCCTGCGGCGACTTAAAGACTTTCGCCTGATACAGATCGCCGACGGTCTGAGCGGGAGGCTCATCCGCGAACGCCGCACCGGTCATTGTCAACAGACAAACACACCCTCGCAAAAATCCGGCCATATCCTGTGTTCCATCTGTGCTGTTGTTCTGATCGAAATAATCTGCACCGCTGACACAATCGTGCCTGCCTGACATTCTAACGCCCTGCTCACAGAAAAGTCACTCCCCGGCTCAGCCCGCGACCGTCAGCTATTCGTCAGAAACGGCACATTTTCTTCGGAATCGGCGTTTTCTCCTGCACGGGCCCGGATCGAGGACGTATGCTGGAATTCCGCCGGTCGATGTCCAGAGGCCACGCGCCTGTTTTCCGGTGGCTTTTTCCGAACCCGGCAGCAGTCTTTCTGATGACCAGACACTCCGCTCCATTTCCGCTTGTGTTCCAGCGTCGGACGGCCACTGTTCTGCTGTCTGCGGTCGCAGGATTGCTGCTGTGCACGGTCCCCGCGACTGCTCAGTCGACAGACAGCATCCCTGGGTATGCTCGAAGTGTCGTTGCGGCTGACCATCCGGCAGCCAGTGCAGCCGGAGCAAGGATTCTGAAACGTGGTGGAAACGTTGTGGATGCAGCCGTGGCCACCTCGTTTGCGTTGTCTGTGGTGCGGCCGGCGTCCTGCGGCATCGGTGGTGGCGGATTCATGGTCATCTGGCGGGCTGCGGATCAAACGGCAGTGGCGCTTGACTATCGCGAACGTGCACCGGCCCGCAGTTCTGCGGAGCTCTACCTTTCGGGCAGTCAGCCCCGCCCCGCCGAAGCACTCAGCGTTCGCGGAGGACTGGCCAGTGGCATTCCGGGAACGGTGGCCGGTTTGTGTCTGGCGGCCGAACGCTACGGCAGCCTGCCGCTTGCGGATCTTCTGCAGCCGGCGATTGAACTGTGTGAGACCGGAGTCCTCATCGATGCCCATGACATGGAAGTGCAGGCCCAGGCGCTGGAAAAACTTCGTCGCCTTCCCGGTTACCAGCAGCGATTCTCACCGCTTATCGACCTGTATCTGAACAAAGGCCGGCCATGGCAGAAAGGCGACCGTTTTTACTCGCCTCAGGCCAGGGTTCTCAAAGCCATCGCTCAGCATGGTCCCAGCGCCTTCTACGAAGGTGCCGTGGCCGCTGCGATTGCCGGCACCATCAGGGCAGAACATGGAGTGCTTGAGGAAACAGACCTTGCCGGCTACCAGGCCACCATTCGCGAACCGCTCCGCGGAACCTTTCGTGGTCGCACGGTCCTGACCATGCCACCACCATCCAGCGGTGGCGTTGCGCTGCTGCAGTCGCTGCAGGCCCTGGAAGAGTGGGAAAAACTGTCGGGCAGGAGGCTTGAAGGTCTGGAGCAGAATTCAGCGCCCTATGTTCACGTGGTCTCTGAAGTGCTGAAACATGCCTTTGCAGATCGAGCTGAATTCCTGGGCGATACGGATTTCGTCGAGGTTCCCGTCCCGCGTCTGCTCAGCAACCGCTACGCCGCCCACATCGCTGCTCAGATCAACCCCGAACACGTGCTGGAACCCGCTCGCTACGGGCGGTTCTTTCTGAAGGACGATGGCGGAACCAGTCACTTTTCTGTGATGGATGCGGCGGGCAACGGCGTGGCGTGCACGGAAACCATCAATCTGGCTTTTGGCAGCTTCGTGGTGGTGCCCGAATACGGCATTCTGCTGAACAACGAAATGGACGACTTTGCAGCCGAACCCGGCAA
The DNA here is from genome assembly GCA_046074585.1 of Planctomycetota bacterium. GTDB lineage: Bacteria > Planctomycetota > Planctomycetia > Planctomycetales > Planctomycetaceae > SXXK01. Next base: position 17,667 of record JBJTOM010000346.1, read on the forward strand.
GCCCAACGCTTTTGGACTGCTGCAAAGTGCCAGCAACGCTATCCAGCCCGGCAAACGCCCGCTGAGCAGCATGACACCAACGCTGATTGTGGAGGATGGCCAAGCGGTGATTTCGGCGGGAGCGTCGGGTGGTCCCCGAATCATCACCGCCACTCTGCAGAATCTGCTCAACCAGATGCTCTTTCGCATGTCTCCAAAAGACGCCGTCTCTGCTCCGCGTTTTCACCATCAGTGGTCGCCCAACGAACTTCTGCTGGAACAGGCATTGCATGAAAACATCGCTGCCGACCTGGCGAAAACAGGACATCAGCTGCGGCTCAGCGGGGGCCTCGCTGCCACCCAGGCCACTGCGGTCTCGCCTGCCGGACTGCTCGGCGGCTCCGATCCTCGCAAACATGGAAGTCCCGACGGACACTGACGAACCCATGCAACCGCCACCTATTCCTGTCGCCTACAAGATTCGCAGCCTGCTGGGAAAGCCGCTGCGTCGACGACTGACCACCGCACGGGCCCGCTTTCTGCATTCGGCACACGCAGACTGCCGCAGCACTCAGCATGCCCTGCTCCGAGATCTGCTGCAGCTGAATGCCGACACCGCGTTTGCACGTCAGCACCAGCTGCATCCCGGCATGTCACTGGCTGAATTTCGCAGCCGCATTCCTGTGGCTGATTACGAGTTTTTTCGGCCGTGGATCGACCGTGTCGCCACCGGTGAACACTCTGCCCTGCTGGGACCGCAAAACCAACTGCTGATGTTCGCCCTGACCAGCGGGACAACAGATGCCAGCAAGAAGATTCCCGTCACCAGCCGCTTTCTGAAGGACTACCGCAGAGGCTGGCAGCAGTGGGGCGTCGGCGTCTACCAGCACTTTCCCAGACTGCCGGATCTGAACATCGTCCAGATCTCCAGCAGCCATCGTCGCTCCTTCACCCCCGGAGGAACTCCCTGCGGCAACATCAGCGGACTTGTCGCCACCATGCAGAATGCCGTGGTCAGGTCGCTCTACACCGTGTCAGCTGACGTGGCCGAAGTGCACCAGCAACATCTCAAACGCCGCTTCACACTCCTGCTGGCACTGGCAGATCCTCACGTTGGCGTGTTCATGACGGCTAACCCTGCCACGCTGATGCAACTGTTCCAGGACATCACAGACAACGCTGAAGAACTCATCCGCGACCTTCGCGACGGCGTGCGGGATCAGATTCCTGCCGATTGCCGTACGGCCAGCAGCCTTCGCTGTAAACTGGGCCCCCAGCCGACCCGCGCCGCTCAGCTGGCAGACATCCTGAAACAGCACGGCAGGCTCACGCCCCGCAAACTCTGGCCGTGGCTGCAGGTGCTTGGTGTCTGGACAGGTGGCAGTGCGGCTGCCTGGCGACAGGGGCTCAGCGAACTCTGCGAAAACATTCCCGTCTGGGATCATGGACTGCACGCCAGCGAAGGCCGCATGACGTTGCCCCTCGAACCCGGGCGTTCCAGCGGCGTGCTGGAGATTCAGACGCACTTTTTCGAGTTTCTGCCGGTGAGCGAAGAACAGTCAGCCAGCCCGGTTGTGCTTGAAGCCCATGAACTCCAGGAAGGTGGCGAGTACTACATTCTGCTCACCACAAGTTCCGGACTCTGTCGCTATCACATCCGCGACGTCGTGCGCTGCACCGGGTTTCATGGAGCGACGCCACTGCTTGAATTTCTTCACAAGGGCGCCCACATCTCCAGCATCACAGGCGAGAAGATCTCCGAGTCTCAGGTGGTGCAGGCCGTGCGGCAGGCTGCCAGCAACACCGTCCCGCTGCGACTGTTCACGCTCACAGCCGCGTGGGCTCAGCCACCCGGCTATGCCCTGTATCTGCAACTGCCTGCTGACACGTCCCCACAACTGCTCAGCACCTTCGCCGGGGCCGTTGACCAGTTTCTGTGCGATGCCAATGAAGAATACCGCGACAAACGCGGCTCCGGACGACTTGGCCCCATCCGCCCCGGACTGCTCCCTGATGCCGCGTGGAAGTCACTCCAGCAGGCCAGACTGCAGCGATCCGGTGGCAGCCCCGAACAATACAAACACCCTTTTCTGCTTCCGGACCCGGAGTTCAGAGACCTGTTTCTGAAGGACTGCGGAGTGACAGACAGAAATCGCGGCCACTGACGCGATTTGCAACCGTCGCCCTCACCGGGCTCCCGGGTTCCAGATTCCCGCACGCGGATTCTGGGGGTGCAGTTCGCCCAGACGACGAAGGAGTGCGGTGGATTCTTCATCGAGCTCCGTCGGGATGACCACTTTGACAACGGCAAACAAATCGCCCCGCTCACCCGTGCGCGCGTTCCGCACGCCCTTGCCCTTCAGCCGCAGACGTCGCCCACTGCTGGTCCCCGCCGGAATGCCCAGCAGAAACTCACCTTCACTCAGAGTCGGAACGTCGATTTTGCCCCCCAGCGCAGCTTCGGTGATCGTCACAGGCACGTCCACCAGCAAATTCATGCCTTCCCGGCGAAACCATGGGTGCGGAGCCACATGCACCGTCACCAGCAAATCTCCCGCGGGCGCCCCACCGGTCCCCGGATTACCCTGGCCCGCCAGACGGATCGTCTTGCCGTCCTCTATTCCGGCCGGAATCCTGACCGTAATGTGCTCGACCTGACTTCCGGTCTGCAGCGTCAGACCATGCTCGCCACCTTCCACGGCCACGTCGAAACCCACCGTGATTTCCGCTCGAGCATCTTCGCCCCGCTGTGCACGGCCACCGCCGCGACCACCCCCGCGCTTGCCACCGCCGAACATTCCCCCAAGCAGATCTTCGAGATCGACAGAGGCGCCGCCGGAGAAATTACTGAACGGGTGGCCGCCCTGAAACGGGTTACCACCGCCCTGAAACGGGTTGCCACCGCCCTGAAAACCATGACCGAACTGGTCGTAGCGGGCTTTTTTTTCGGGGTTTCCGAGCACTTCCCAGGCTTCGGTGATTTCAGCGAAGCGTTTTTGTGCACCGGGGTCATCGGGCCGAGCGTCGGGATGTTCGGTGCGCGCCAGCTTTTTGAAGGCTTTGCGGATCTCTTCAGTGGACGCCCCTCGAGGAACCCCGAGCGTTTCGTAGTAATCTTTCTTCGACATGGACAAACCGTGGCTGCGTGTCTGGTTGCGACACAAAGGATACAGTGGATGATGCGCTCAACACGAATCATCGCACATTTTCCCGATTCGGCCAGCCGGGGGAATTTCTCGGCCAGAATTTTACCGGAAGATCCCGGTTTTCAGGCGAGTGCCCAAGGGACTCGACTTCCCGGCAAGGAGTGTCGTTTCGGGAGGGCGAAGCTGGGATGACGAAACGGTGTTAAGAACACTTGAGATCGTCTATCGGATTTCCTGCCGACGCGTCGCCAGGCATCTTGCTGCAGCAACTCTTACCTCACGCAAAGGCGCCAAGGCGCAAAGCTGGAAACGTTGGAAATCTGAACCTTCTGTCCTTCCTTTGCGTCTTTGTGCCTTTGCGAGAGACCAACAGTCCCTGCACAGCGGATTGCGGTGAGAGCTGTCAACCGGCAAACAGAACTGAAAACATCCCAATTCGTCCGAATTTACACTGTTTCGCCATCCCAGGGCGAGGCTCCTGCCGCGCCGCCGTTTGCTGGTTCGCGCGGTGAATCACCGCCTGCATTCCTGCGGAGCCGCGCGACGTTGTGCCGT
>JBJTOM010000347.1:0-13492 GCA_046074585.1 Planctomycetota bacterium
CTTGCCGACACGTCCCCCGACGCACTCGACCGCGCCGTTGATCAACTGCTCGCATCCCCACACTACGGCGAACGCTGGGCTCGACACTGGCTGGATGTCGTCCGCTACGCCGATTCCAACGGACTCGACGAAAACATCGCCCACGGTAATGCCTGGCGCTACCGCAACTATGTCATCGACTCCTTCAACGCCGACAAGCCCTTCAACCAGTTTCTCCGCGAACAACTGGCTGGCGACCTGCTGACCGACGACCAGCCGGACGCGTCCCTGCGTCATCAGCGGCTCATCGCCACCGGCTTTCTGTCACTGGGTCCCAAAGTCCTCGCAGAAGGCGATGAACGCAAACTGCACCTCGACATTATTGACGAACAGCTGGACACCATCGGTCGCTCAATGCTGGGACTCACCATCGGCTGTGCCCGCTGCCACGACCACAAGTTCGACCCCATCTCCCAGGCCGACTACTATTCCCTTGCCGGCATCTTTCTCAGCACCAAAACCATGGAGTCGCTCAAACGCATCGCCAAATGGAATGAAAATTCCATCGCGACCGATGCCGACCGCGCGGCACTCGCCCTGCATCAGCAGTCCATCAGCACAAAGAAGGCCGAGGTCGACGCCTTTCTCGCAGCGGCCTCCGCATCCACCGGTCAGCCCATCCCCGAAGATCAGCTCAGTGCCGAACAGAAAACGCGCCTGCAACAGCTCCGCGAAGAACTCAAATCCCTCGAAGCAGCCACTCCCGAACTCCCCACGGCCATGGGTGTCACAGAAGGCACCATCGACTCCGCCCGTATCCTGCCCCGCGGCAATCACCTCGCCCCCGGACGCCGCGTTCCCCGCGGACTGCCGCTCGTGCTCGACCCGGATCACTCCCTGCAGATTCCCGGCGACCACAGCGGCCGACTGCAACTGGCCAACTGGATTGCCGGTCCTGCCAACCCGCTCACCCCGCGCGTGATCGTCAATCGCGTCTGGAGGTGGCACTTTGGCCGCGGTCTGGCCCCATCCACCGACAACTTCGGCAAGCTTGGCGAACCGCCCCTGCACCCGGAACTGCTGGATTGGCTGTCCGCCGAATTTGTCCACAGCGGCTGGTCCCTCAAAGCTCTGCATCGCCTGATTCTGAAATCCCACACCTGGCAGCTGGCGTCCACCCGCGACAAACCTGCCTTCGACACCGACCCGGACAACCACCTGCACTGGCGCTGGAGCGTCCAGCGGCTGGAAGCAGAAGCGGTCCGCGATTTTGTACTCGCCTCCTGCGGTCAGCTGGATCCCACCATGGGACAGTCCATGCTGCATGTGAAGAACCGCGAGTTTCTGTTTGATCATACGTCGAAGGACGGCACCCGCTACGACTCCTTCCGCCGATCCATTTATCTGCCTGTCATCCGCAATAACCTCTACGACGCCATGTCGCTGTTTGACTGCACGGACGGGGCTGTTCCCAATGGCGACCGCGGGTCATCCACTGTGGCGTCACAGGCGTTGTTTCTGATGAACAGTCCGCTGGTCCTGCAGGCCGCAGAACACCTCGCCCGGCAGCTGCTGGATCAGTCACCTGACTTCCCCACCCGCGCCGACCAACTGCTGCTCAGAACCCTGGGACGTCCCGCGACCCCCGCCGACCTCACGCACCTGCAGCTGGCCGCTGAACACCTGAAACAACAGCTGCAGCAGGACGCCCCGAATGGCAGTCACGACGTGGCCGTCTGGACAAGTCTCTGCCAGACGTTCCTGATGTCCAACGAGTTTCTCTACATTCGCTGAGATTGATTGAAGGGGTTCGGGCATGCAATCACCAGCATCCAGCCGTCGTCAGGCACTCAAAAATACGGCCGTGGGTTTCGGCAGTCTGGCCTTTTCGGCGATGTGTCACGCGCAGGCCGCCGCAGACGCTGGTCGAGTCCCCTTTCACTTCGCCCCGCGCGCCCGGCGGGTGATCTTTATGTTTATGAAGGGCGGACCCTCGCAGGTCGATACCTTCGACTACAAGCCCAGACTGCAGCAGGATGACGGCAAGCCGCTCCCGTTCGCAAAACCACGCGTACAGTTCGCGCCCACCGGAAATCTGCTGGGATCACCCTGGCGTTTTCGCCCGCGCGGAGACAGTGGCGTCCCCGTCAGCGATCTGTTTCCCCACGTCAGCGAATGTGTGGACGACATCTGCTTTCTTAATTCCGTGCATGGCACCAACGCCGCCCACGGCGGCGCAGCACTCAAGCTGCACACCGGCAGCGACAACTTTGTCCGACCCAGCATGGGAGCCTGGGTCAGCTACGGGCTGGGCACAGAAAACCAGAACCTGCCATCCTTCATTACCATCTGCCCCACACTTGCCCATGGAGGCCTGAATAACTGGGGATCCGCCTTCCTCCCAGCTCGCAATCAGGGGATTCCGCTCGGAGTCGCCAGTCAGCCAGCCACATCAGCGGCGGTCAGGTACATCGCCAACGATCGCTGGTCTCCAGCCGCCCAGCGACTGCAGCTGGACCTCCTGCAGCAGCTCAACCGCGACCACTCCACCACTCTCCCCGCCGAACCGGACCTCGAAGCCCGCGCAGCCACCTGGGAACTGGCGTTTCGCATGCAAACCGAAATGCCCCGACTCCAGGATCTCAGTCAGGAAACCGCAGCCACTCAGAAACTCTACGGACTGGACGAAAAAATCACCGAAAACTTCGCCCGACAGTGCCTCATGGCCAGACGCTTTGCCGAAGCCGGAGTGCGGTTCATTCAGGTGACGCACAGTGATGCCTTCGTGCAGTGGGACCAGCACGGTGACCTGCGTAAGGGACATTCCAAAAACGCACTCGAAGTCGATCGCCCGATTGCCGGACTGCTCAAGGACCTCAAACAACGCGGACTGCTCCACGATACACTCGTCCTCTGGGGCGGCGAATTCGGCCGCACTCCCACGGCTCAGGGCACCACCGACGGACGCGATCACAACCCGGAATGCTTCACCATGTGGATGGCCGGTGGCGGTGTCCGCGGTGGCATGCGGTACGGGGCAACCGACGAATACGGCTACTATGCCCAGGATAACCCCATGCACATTCACGATGTGCATGCCACGCTCCTGCACATCCTCGGACTTGACCACCTGCGACTCACCTGGCGACATGCGGGCCGCGATTTCCGGCTCACCGATGTCGCCGGGACCGTGCACGATAAAATCTTCGCGTAATGATGACGCCTACTCCAGCACCACCGGGATCGACACCACCGCACCGTCGCGGATCACTTCAATCGTAATCCGGTCACCCGGCCGATGACTTTCCACCTCCGACAGAAACTCATCCGGCTTCACCGTCTTCCTCCCGTTCACTCCCACAATCACATCGGCAGTGGACACGTCACGCGATTCAAATGTGAAGATGCCGCGACGCGTGCGGCGAATCATCGGACCCCGCAGCCCGGCCTTCTCCGCCGGACCCTCAGGCACCATCGTGATGATCCGCAACCCGTCCTCCGTCTTCGACACCTCATCAATGCCAAACTCCGGACGAATAAAGCGTCCGTGCGCGATCAGTTCCGGCACGATTCGAGCCACCAGATTGGAAGGAATTGCAAAGCCAATGCCGGAATTCTGCCCGGTGCGGCTGGCAATTGCCGTGTTGATGCCGATGACTTCCCCATGAGAATTCAGCAGCGGACCACCGGAATTGCCCGGATTGATCGCCGCATCAATCTGGATCACGGACTTGATCGAACGGGCTCGGGTGACCGGCAGCGTGCGATCCAGACTGGAAATGATCCCTGTGGTCATGGAGCGTTCCAGACCAAATGGGTTGCCAATCGCAAACACACGCATGCCCACCATCAGTTCCGATGAATCGGCGAAACGCACCGGAACCAGAATCTCCGGAGGGGCCTTGATGCGAACCACTGCCATGTCGTTGATCGGATCCCGCCCCACCAGCTCACCGTCGAACTCCTGACCGTCGTGCATGGTAACCAGGATCCGCTGAGCACTCTCAATGACGTGATTGTTCGTCAGAATATGGCCGCGGTGATCCAGCACAAATCCGGAACCGGAATCGGCCGTGGGATTTTCGCCAAGCAGGCCCTTCGCGGCCCCGATCCGCGTGGCAATGTTCACGACACTGCGGTCATTGGCCTGATACACGAACGCAGCCACCGCCTCATCCGGAGCCAGACCGGCCGCGTTGTAGACGCGCGGGGCCGGGATGTCGCTGAGTGCATCCTGGATCACCTGACGGTCGTCGGCCTGCGTCGCATCCTCAGACTGTACGGTTCGCGAAATCACCCGCTGAGCCCGCGGAGGCTGCTGGGCCTGCAAAGGAGCACCCGCCCAGGGAAGCTGCTGCAGCATCAGCACCGCTGCGGCAGAAAATGCCGCTGAGATTCCGCAACAGACCAACGTCCGCATTGAACTCCCCTCCCTCTTCCCTGAACCGTCTTCAGCAAATCCTGCCGATGTCAACGAATATCCCCGCCAATGACAGCTTATCGGCAACCGGAAAGCGACAGAATCAGAAAAATCGAAAAAGTCGTCGTAATCGTTAAAGCTTGCCAGGTGGAGCAGCCGATGGATCGATCACACGGACCTCCGGTCCCCGGAAAAGTGCGTTTTCCGGCGGATGCGTCCGCTCTCTGATCGGAACTCTCTCTCATGCGTCCCTGCACCCTGCTGCTTGTCAGCGCACTCTGCTTATCGCTCACCGGCTGCTGCATGGAAATCTCCGGCGGCCGCGATTCTGTCTTTCACAGCAGTCGTCAGCACGACAACTGCAACTGCCATCAGCATGGGTACCCCAGCCCAAAACCCACCCTGACGAAGACCAGCCGTCCGCTGCGGAAAACCCGGCCTCTGTTCAACGGCGATCGCTGGAGCGAATCCCAGTATATCACCACCGGCTTCCATGACCCGGTCGGGCCCAATCCCTGTCTTTGCGGCGGTGCCTGTGGTGGCAGCTGCAGTGGCGGGGGCAACTGCTTTCAGAGTCCTCTGCCCGCCTGTGGTGGTCCTGACTGCTCGATTTCCCAGTCCTTTTGGGAGAACGGTCCGGGATGCCATAGCCCCGCCTGGACTTCTGACCCCAACTGCAGCTCCCCCGCCATTCCTCAGCCCCACTTCCTCCCTCCGGACCCAGGTTGCCACTCCCCCTTCGGACTGCCCTCCCCCGCACCATCACACGGCCCCGGCTGCAACTGCGGACAACACGGCTACCCCGGTCCGAATATGAACCCCGGTCCGAATATGAACCCCGGTCCGCACATGAACCCCGGTCCGCACATGAACCCCGGTCCGCACAGCTTCCAGGGGCCCCACATGCAGCCTGGTCCCCATGGCCAGCCTGGGCCGATGAATCCCGGCCCGGGGAGTTCGATGCCGGAGCAGCCGCGACGGCCAGGTTCGCCTGAGCACTTCAGGGCTCCGGGTGAACCCGTTCATCCAATGCCGGTTCCTCCCGCCGAAACTCCGGTCCCCATGCCGATGCCCGAACCCATGCCGATGCCGGAACCCATGCCGGAACCGGCGAACCCGGTTGAGCAGACGAGCTGGGAAGTTCCAGTATTTCCGCCGATTCCGTGAGAATCGAGGGATTGGATTTTACCGGCGGCAGACGGCAGAAACTGCCGCCGGGGTCTTGCCAATGGTCAACTGCGGCGCTTAGGATGACGATGCAACCCGACGAGGGTCCTGCGAAGCGCGCGGCGGGCACAGGTTTTGGCAGGTGAAGGGGGAACGCAGTGAATCGAAAGCAATTTGTGGCTGCGGCTTTTGCGGCCGCGATCCCAGCCTATCTGCTCATCGCCTCCATGGTCTGGGCCCTGTTTCAGGGTGGCATGCTGGGTGACGACGCCAAAGTGTCTGCTGTTCTCTGGGTGGTCTTTGTCATCGCGGCCCTGGGCGGCATCATGATCGGAGTTTTGCCGTTCGCGGTCGTAATTTTCCCGGGCCTGTACCCGATCGCGGCTGCCGGCCCCGCCACTGCTCCCGGCCCTGCCTCACGGCCAGCCGAGGAGTCTGACGCTGGCAAGTCCAGCGCTGAAACGGGTGGCGATGACGAATTCGGCAACTCCGGCAGCGACGAGGAATTCACGGACTACGCTGACGACTCGGCCGGGGAAGTGGATGATTTCGACGACTTTGCGGAAGAGGCCGAAGAGGAGCCACCGCAGCCTAAGAAAAAGGGCCGCAAGTAGCTCTCTTCAGAGGCTCCCGGAGTCCCCGTGATCAAATCACCTTCCTGCCCGATCTGCGGCAAACCCATCGACGATCCTGCTGAGTGCAGAACGCTTCCCTTCTGCAGCAGTCGCTGCCGTCAGATGGATTTTTTTCGCTGGTGGGATGGTCGCTACGCTGTGGTCGAGGATCTGGGGCCCATGCCGCCGGATGGTACCGGGCCCGCTGCAGGACGCGCACCTGGATTTGACGTCGCGGACCTCGACGACCCGGAACTGACCGATTTCACTGACGACCGCTGATCAGAAGTTCTTATACACCGACTCAAAATCAATGTCGTACCGCTTCATTTTCTTGTAGAGCGTTGTGCGATTGATGCCGAGGGCCTTGGCGGTCTTCTGTCGATTCCAGCCCGTGCTTTCCAGAGCGTGAATAATCAGCTGTCGTTCCGGCTCTGTCAGAGCGGCCTTCAGCGAAGCGTTGCCAAGGCTGGCAGCAACTGTCGTGCGGGTTTCCTGTCCGGCAAACAGCTTTTCCGGAAGGTCAGTGGTGGTGATGCGACCATCGCGGCAGAGCACGACCGCGCGTTCAATCACGTTCACCAGTTCGCGAACATTCCCCGGCCAGCTGTAGTTCTGCATGGCGTGGATGGCCATGTCGTCGATTTCCGAAACCTTGCGTCCTGTTTGTTCACAGAAGTAGTTCATGTAGTGCTGGGCCAGCAGCGGGATGTCACCTATGCGATCCCGCAGTGCCGGCTGCGTCAGCGTGATCACGTTGATGCGATAATACAGATCTTCGCGGAACCGTCCCTGGCGAACGGCGTCTTCCAGATTCACATTGGTGGCCAGCACAAGCCGCACGTCCACTTTGTACGTTGAATTGCCGCCGACCGGTTCAAATTCGCGATCCTGAAGCACTCGCAGCAGCTTCACCTGCAGGGCTGGGGATGCCGTTGCAATTTCATCCAGAAACAGAGTGCCACCGTCAGCCTGCAGAAATTTGCCGACCTTGTCATGCGAGGCCCCGGTAAAGGCCCCGGCGACATGCCCGAAGAGTTCACTTTCCAGGAGCGTTTCCGGGAGCGCTCCGCAGGCCACTTCCACAAACGGCTTCTCGCGGCGGTTGCTGAGCTGGTGCAGAGCCCGAGCTGTCATGGTCTTGCCAGTGCCACTCTCGCCAAGGATCAGAACCGTGGTTCGCGTGTCTGCCACGCTCTCCATCAGCTCGAACATCCGCAGCATCTTGTAGTCCTTGCCAATCACGCTGGACAGCCCGAATCGCTGGCTGAGCTGCGCCTTGAGCTTCCGATTCTCCTCCACAATCTGTCGCTGCCCAATCGCCCGCTCAATCGAAAACCGCAGTTCTTCGTCGATCACCGGTTTGGTCAGATAGTCGAAGGCCCCCATCCGAATGGCCTCAACCGCACTCTCAATCGTGCCGAAACCTGTGAGCAGAATCACGGAGGTCTCCGGAGCGTGCTCCCGGGTCCACTGCAGCAGATGAAAACCATCCGAATCCGGCAGGTTCACGTCGCAGATCACCACTTCAAATGGAAATTCTTCCATGCGGGTGAGCGCTTCGGTGCAGTTCGATGCTGTCTCTGTCCGGTGGCCCAGACCCCGGAGATAATCCGCCATCGCGGACTGAATATGCCGATCGTCGTCAACCACAAGGAGCGAACCCGACGAATTGCGAACCATGCTCAACCTCACACGGTGCCCGCAGATTGCATTCGCCTGTCATCGCCACGTTCGTCAACTCTGACGAACGTTCCAAATGCGTCGTTTGCGGGAACGGCGAAAACTAGGTCGCACCGATTCCGCAGGCTGATGAGTTCCTTCATCAGAAACTCGTTTTCCAGTTGCCCACCGGTGGCGAGCCTGCGAAGTCGGCACAGCCCTCACAATCGCGCTTTTCTGACGCCACTCCTCTATGCTCCCGCCACACCCCACCACCGATCAACTGCCGCCACTACAGCTGCAGATAGCCGGAAACGCGGCCTGCGGTGACGGCACAGCAAAGCAGCTGGGCGACCAGCAAGAGCAGCCACGGCGCCTGGTCTGTGCCCGCACCCTTCACGGAACCGGCCGGTTCCAGACGCGCAGCGGCACACACCGACACCCAGGGAGTCAGAAACGTCCACAGCCGGGCCGCTTCCCCCTGATTCTTTCCGGACAGCAGCAGCAGCAACCACACCAGAAAAACAGCAGCCGCAAGAGTTTTCTGAGGCTCCATCGGACTGCGCGAAAACAGCTGCCGCACTGCCGCACTCGCCCCCGCAATTCCAGCCAGTGCCAGCGGAGGCCCCGACGCAAAGAATAACTCCAGCGGATTCACCAGCAGCCACTTCCACCAGGTGCGGGAGTACTCGCTGTAGAATGCCTCGTGGTTGATCAGATTCTGTCGCCAAACCACCCACGGCCGACAGCCTGTGGACACGCTGAACAACACGGCTGCCGTCAGGAACGCAGCCAGCAGAATGCCCCAGAACCAGACCACGTCCCGCCCGGCACCGTACGGTCGCCGCAATGCCCCGAGAAACGTCCAGATCCCGGCTGCCGCCAGCACCGGCAGATGCGCCAGACTCACCTGCAGGCAGCCAAACAGCCAAACACCCCCAACGACACTCAGCAGCAGACGGGGGACGCGAGCGGTCGCAGACATCCCACGCCCCACCAGCAACAGCAGCAGACAACCGCTCGCTGCATAGTGCATGTCAGAACGCGGCAGAAACACGGCAACAGCCGGGATTGCTGCCGACAGCACCGCTGATCGCCACGCACCCCGATGACCGACAACAGGTTCCAGAAGCAGGAACACAAGCACCGGCAGACAGCCACAGCAGCCAAGCGCCACGGCCGAGCACAGTACGAGTGCTGCAAGGTCCGGATCAGTGAGTGGCGAGGCCAGCGCCGCCTGTCCCTCCAGACTGCGAAAAGTCTGCAGCGCCGGACCATCAGCAAGACTGATGACCGTGGCCGATAACACCGGTGAGCCGCGCGTGATTCGCAGCAGCAGCCGATTCAGGACTGGCAGACCGGGGGGGTGAGTACCGCGGTGCAGCACGTCACCGGCCGCCGTTTCGGCCTCATACCCCCGCAGAAACTCAGACAGCGAACGCCGATCAGCCACGGCATCAAAAAAATAACCGGTAGCCCAGGGATCATAATTCACCCACAGCCATCGCAGCTCCCGCTGCGGAGACGGTGTTGCAGAAACAGCCCCTGCCTGCCATATCGCCGCACTCCCGGCCAGCAGGAGCGAAAACAGCAGCCGCTGCCAGCGATTCCGTCGGGCCAGTGGGCGGTCACCCGCAACAGCCACGGCCACCAGCAGCAAACCGCTGATCAGGCAGGGCAGACTTCGCTCGACCCATTCCGGGATGTCAACCGGTGCCGCCAGTCGAGGCCACGTCCATTCACCCGGAACGCCCAGCGGCAGCCAGTCGGGCAGAACCACCAGACAGACGGCGCACAGACCAGCAATCGCGCAGCCCCGCGGCAGCAGGTGCCTGACACGGGGCTGAGAATCCGGCTGTGGCATGTGGCTGCCATCCTCGCTGCGTCAGTGGGGTGCGACAGAGCCACCAGCGGCAGTGGCGGATTTCTTCGGGGGATGAAAGAGCACTGCCAGAGCAATGGCGGCGAGTACGGAGGCAGCCAGGGGCACCTGGAAGAGTTGCTTGTAGTTGACCACCTTGTCCACCGTGCTGCGTTCCAGCAGTGTCGGGCAAAGCGAGTTGGCGGCCAGAGCACCCAGACCAAGAATCATCACGTTGAATAAACCCTGAGCACTGGTACGCACATCCTTCGGGAAATACTCGTCCACAAAAATATAAACTGTGGCAAAGAAAAACGCGTAACAGATGCCATGCACCACCTGAATCGAGATAATCGCATCACGATCCGGAAACCACGTGTACACGGCAAACCGCAGAGCGTGCCCCAGCACTCCCACAATCATCGTCGTCCGCCAGCCCAATGCTCGCAGGGCATACCCCAGAACCAGCATCGTCAGAATCTCTGCAATCTGTCCGATACTCATCACCGGCATCACCCAGTTGCCCGGAACACCCACTGCGGACGACTGAAGAAACGAACCCGTCCAGTTGAAATAGCAGTTGTGCACGAAGGAATCCAGGAACGCGACGATCCAGAGCACCAAAACAAAGGGGTGCTTGAGCAGCCGCAGGGCTTCAACGAACGCCAGAGACTGTGAACCATCCGGAGAGGCGGGTTTTGGAGGAGTGTGGGGAAGCGTCAGACTGTACACGGCCAGCAGCACTGAAGCTGCCCCCGCGACGATGTACGTGTACTTCGTCGCCTCGCGAAGAGCGTCACCCTGCAGTCCGCTGGCCAGCACCGTTCCCAGCCAACCCACGAAATCCTGAGCGTTGGCGGCGTCAACCACCTTCCAGTCCACAAAGATAAAGGTGAACGGGAGCGATGCGGCGATCCACCCAATCGTGCCCCCCAGACGGACCACACCAAATTCAGCCTGGGCATCCTTCATGTTGGCAAAGGCAATCGTGTTCGTAATGGAAATCGTCGGCACATACAGCACGCAGTGCACCGACATCAGGATGAAAAACGTCCAGAAGTCGGTCACAAAACCCAGTCCCAGCATCGCCAGTCCGCCCACCAGATGACTGAACGCCAAAAACCGTTCGGCCGCGAAGTTGCGGTCCGCAAACTGGTTGCTGAAGAACATCCCCAGCAGCGAAGCAATCGGGAATGCATTCAGAATCCACGACTGTTCAGCAGCAGAGAATCCCAGCAGTTGCAGATAGCCGAAAATTAACGGCAACCATGCCCCCCAGATGAAGAATTCAAGAAACATCATGAAAAACAGACGCGTCTTCATAAGCGGTCGGCCAACTGGTGGGAGGAAGGCGGGAGTGCCCGCGCAGGTTGCACGCAAGGCACAGGCAATCCCGGAATCATGACGATTCGGGAATGAAACGGCAACCGAGCAGCCGCCGGTGTGGGCCCGGGTTTGCAGGAAATTTCCTGACTGCAGCCACCCCTCCCGCTGGAAACTCAGACCCGCCGCATCATATCCTGCCAACCCAGCCGCACGTCACCCGCCGCTCCCCCAAATATCGCTCCCCGAACGCCTCAGAAAGCCACACATGGATTCCAGGCAATCGACTCCCCCAGACAGCTCAACCGCAATCGCCGGGTCCGTGACAATTCTGCTGCAACAGATTCGCCGCGGTCAGCAGGACGCCGTCCAGCCACTGTTCGATCTGTATTTCGGACGTCTGGCGGCACTCGGAAAAACACTCCTGCCCGAACGCTTTCGCCGAGTGAGTGATGGCGAAGATCTGGCCCTCGAAGTGCTCGCCGCCTTCTTCGCCGCAGCCGACAGCGGCTCCCTCCCGGAACTCAAAACCCGCAGCGATCTCTGGCGCGTTCTGGCCCGCCGCCTGCAGCAGCGCGCGGCCAGCGAAATCCGCCGCCAAACCACCCAAAAAGCCGGCGATGGCCGCGTCCGCGGCGAATCCGTCTTCATCGCGTCCTCCGAACTGGATCCAGGCTCCGGACTGGATCAGACTGCAGACTACCGACTCGATGACGCTCTCAGAGAACTTCACCAGGAACTCATCGAACGACTTGATGATCCCCTGCTGCGGAACATCGCCACGCTCCTCCTCGAAGGACACACTGTCGATGACATCGCTGCCCGACTGGACCGTTCCCGAGCCACCATCTACCGCAAACTGGAACTCATTCGCGAAGCCTGGCTGCTGGAATGACTTTCCACTCCGCAGTCGTCACACTCCCCAATCAGCCCACATCCACCGGCCTGCTCCTGACTGTCCCCGCCCCCACGGCGTTCTCATCCCCGGTTGCCTCCTCCCCGCACACCCCGCACCATGAACCTGTTTGCCGCCGCTGAACAGCAGAATCGCGATTCCGCCAGACCGCTCGCCGCCAGAATGCGGCCTGCCGCGCTCTCAGAATTCTGCGGCCAGGAACACATCCTCGGCCCCGGCAGACTGCTCCGACGCATGCTCGATGCCGATCGCATCGGGTCCATGATCTTCTATGGTCCGCCCGGTACAGGCAAAACCACCCTCGCAGAACTCATCGCCAGACACACCAACCGACAGTTCGAACGCCTGAATGCGACCATCGCCGGAGTCAAAGACGTCCGCGAACTGCTCACCGCCGCCGCTGATCGACTGGCCGCAGACGGCACCCGCACCGTCCTCTTCATCGACGAACTCCATCGCTTCTCCCGCAGCCAGCAGGATATCCTGCTGCCCGATGTCGAAAACGGCACCATCTCTCTCATCGGTGCCACCACTGCCAATCCCTTCTTCTCGCTCGTCGCCCCACTCATCAGCCGCAGTCAGGTCTTCGAATTTCGCGAACTCGCTCAGGCCAGCCTGCTGTCGCTCATGCAGCGCGCACTCACCGATACCCGCCGCGGACTCGCCTCCCACACCGTGCAGGTCGACCCGGACGCCCTCGAATTTCTCGCACGACTCAGCGATGGTGATGCCCGCCGCGCCCTCACTGCACTCGAAATTGCCGTCCTCTCCGTCGCGCGCACCACAAAACACGTTGACATCGCCGTCGCCGAAGAATCCCTCCAGCGCCGCGTCATTCGCTTCGATCCCAATGGCGACGATCACTACGATCTGGCCAGTGCCTTCATCAAAAGTATCCGCGGAAGTGACCCCGATGCCGCCCTCTACTGGATGGCACGCATGCTCGAATCCGGTGAAGACCCGCGGTTCATCGCCCGCCGAATCGTCATCGCTGCCTCCGAAGACATCGGAAATGCAGACCCCAGAGCACTCCCGCTCGCTGTCGCCTGCTGGCAGGCCGTGGAAACTGTCGGTATGCCGGAATGCCGCATCAACCTCGCCCAGGCCGTCACCTTTCTCGCCTGCACCCAAAAATCCAACGCCGCCTGCACCGCCATCGACGCCGCACTCGCCGATGTCCGACAAAACTCCATCCTCCCCGTCCCCATGCACCTCCGCGATGGTCACTATGCCGGCGCCGAACGACTGGGACACGGAACCGGCTACCAGTACCCCCACGATTCCCCCGATGGCTGGCTCAAACAGGATTACCTCGGCGTCCCCAAAGAATATTATCAACCCGTCAACCGCGGCACAGAAGCCGAATTCCACCAGCGACTCAGCGAACTCCGCTCCCGCCGCCAATCCCCCCTCTCCCCTCCCACGGGACAGGGGTGAACTCCTCGTTCCCGGTTTCCGCACCTTCATTCCTCCGGAGCCCCCACCAGGACGCCTCGCCAGCACTCCTGCCCGCGGACTGCCGTCCTGCGGCTCAGTCATGCTCATGTGCC
>JBJTOM010000348.1:0-22871 GCA_046074585.1 Planctomycetota bacterium
CCGGGGGATTGACATCCCCCGCACGCCTTGTCACGTGGGGCTGATCAAAAGTACGAAATCAAGTGTCCTTAACACCGTTTCGCCATCCCAGCTTCGCCCTCCCGCTGGCGCTCCTCCTCCCCTGAAGGTCAAAGGCATTTCACGGCGTCTGACTGAGCTTGATCAACACGCCATCCCGTTTTCCGATCAGGGGCTGGCCATTCCATGGGACTTCGGTATCACCGTGCAGGTACACGGCACCGGCGGGGTCCAGTACGAGACCATGGTTGAACGCGGGAGCTCTGATTTTCCAGTCCAGTTGAGCCGGGCTGCCGGACATCCTCGCGGCGAACCCAAAGCCGCTCAGGTATAGTCGTCCGCAGCGGTCAGCGGCCACATTGATGGCATCGTCGGTGCGATTGATGCGAGACTCCCACTGAAACGTTCCCTGAGAATCCAGTTGAACAACGAAGGCCCAGTAATCCTGGCTCTCAGTTCGGAGTGCTTCAAGCTGCGTGCGGTCATCACGATCAACGGGTGGCTGCCTCGCAGGATTGCTCCACTTTCGGGCTCCGCCGGTCAGGTAAATGTTTCCTGCACAATCGAGGCAGATTCCGCGTGTCCATTCGTCCGCGTCGGTGCCCCAGGTCCGTGTCCAGCATTCTCGACCGCTGGTGTCATATTTGACGACAAAGGCATCGCCCCATTTGACGACGGGTTGTCCATTCAGCGTGTCATAGGTGGCACCGGTGACGTAGATGTTGCCGACGGCATCCGTGACAAGGGAACTGGGATGAACCAGAGCTCCGGGCCGTGGATCGCCGATGGTCTTTGTCCAGTAATGACGTCCGAGAACATCATATTTTGAAATGAAGCCAAACGAATTCCCGCCAGGCAGCGATGGCCGGCCGGCTAACCCACAGACGTAAACGAAGCGATTTCTCCAGACGGTCACGTCATCCCCGGACGCACCAACCGCGACGATAAACTTGTGGGACCAGCAGCAGTCGCCACTGGCATTGAACTTCCGCAGGAACCCTGCGTTTGCATTTGTTGTGCTGTCGAGAAACCAGCCGGTCACGTAGGCGTTGCCAAAAACATCCGTATCCACGCCGACAGCCACGTCCGACTGGTCTCCGCCCCATTGCCGGACCCACAGCTGACGCCCTCTGGAATCGAACTTCACCAGCGTGGCATCTGTATTGCCGGCACTGGTCTGGCCGGGATAGGATCCCAATGTGCTGCCAACAGCAAACAGGTTTCTGTTCGAGTCGATGGCAAGCTCGCCATCGTTCTCATACTCCGGCGTCCCATACACGGTTGTCCATTCGGTGGCGGGTGGACTGACCTGGGCCAGCAGAGGCTGACCTGCGATCGGCAGACAGAACAGAAACAGGGCAACGGAGATGACGCGGGGGTGCGATCTGTCGGGGGTCCTGAGCAGCGGCCGCATTGTCTGTCCTTTGAGATTCTTTGAGGTGAGGCCAGGGGCAAACGGTGGAACGAGTGGCTGCCGAAGGCAGCAATTTTGAAGAGGAGTTGCCAATGCCTCGCTGCATCCTCGATCGCGAGCGTGCTTTACACACACGGCCGAGCGTGTCTATTCCTGCCGTATCTTCAGCAGCGTGGCCTGTTCGGGGTCGTTGTTCCAGCCGAAGCGGGAGGTGAATTCGGCTGGCGGGAGTGTGATCCAGGTGCCGTCGTCCAGTTGAGCGACGTAGAACAGATGCTGCTCAATGCCTGCACTCCCTCGGTAATGCCCGGTTGGGCCTGTGCAAAGCCAGCCGGAGTAATCATTGGGGGCGACCAATACAGACGGGCACAGCGTTCCAGGACGTCGACGGCGGTTAACATCGAACCCGCGAAGCTCAGGATAAAGGTTTTCTGTCCCAGGAAACCGCGCGGCATCGGGATGCCAGAGGGGACGGAAACCCAGACGGGAAATCCGAAAATTTTTCTGATTTTGGGGGAGTAGCTTTGGGTCTGGGATTTGCCCGCAGGCCGCCCAGCGGCGTTGATTTTCCGGCAAAAGTCGGCCTGCAGAAATCACTGGGGTTGTGTCAGCGTCAGGGGTAGGGGGTGACAGGGGATTCCGTTTTTTCCGGATCCGATTGAATGATCCATTCGACCTCCACTACAGCCCAGTAGGCGCCGTTTGGGTTGTCCGGCTCGCTGGAAGTGCCAGAGAAGGTCCAGACATTACTTGTCCCGGGAACGCGTTGCAAGATTTGATTGACAAACGGTTGCCTGACACTGCCACCCTTGATGATGTTCAGCGTCGCCTTCGGGGTGCCTGTGGCTTTTGCCGAAGGAGGGACAACAGTGGCCTCAATGCGGTACTGGCCCATCGGCAGGCCTTGTGTTTTGGTAAATGTTACCGTAACCCTTTCGATGGATCTGATGTCCTTTGACGACACCTCGCCATAAGTCGTGGCCATTTGAAATGCTCCATTTTCCGATTTACAAAAACTTCAATCGTCTGAACGCGACCATCGCGCCCCTGCCGGTCAGACCTGCACCGGACGACGACTGATTTTCGGGAAGCCAGCTCTTTTCGGGATGGTTCAGATCCTTTGGAGAGCAGACATGGGTCTCTTGAAAAAACACATCAACCATTTCGGGTTTGATTCGGATTTCGAGTGTTGCCCATGTGATGTGGGGTGGCACAGGAACTTCTGTCGTCGCAATTTCACGACGGAATGGAATTTGTTTTTCCTGTGCATCCACATCCGTGATCGTCAGTTCACTCACGCAAATCAGCGGGGGTGATTCCGGTGCAGACCTGAGGAATTCAGCCGTGTAACAGAGGTAGTCTGCTGGTTTGTTGCCTTCCCCATTCCTTCTCAACCCCCACATCAGGCCGGCCCCTCCGATCCAGTCCCGCAGATTAATTTCCACACTCAGATTCAGTTCCCGGACGCTGGGATCAATTTCGCCACAGACGGCGACGAAACGCGTTCTCTCCGACCGGACGCTCCATGTTTGTGTCTCTGGAGAGTGTTGTGGATCGCCGCGACTGTCGCTGAAGGGCCAGGCGAAGATTTGGGGAGGCTGGAGGAGATTGACTTCGCCTGGCTTTCTGCCGTTGGGGGATTGACGGTCGCCGGAGGTGTTGTCAGCCGTTCCGGAGGCGATGGTTGACGGGGCCACGATTGTCGGGGTGGAGTTGCGATCTGCGGACGTCGAGCGGAGCAGCGACGAGGTGGCGACAGTGAGACCTAAGACGGCGACTGCAGCGACGAGGATTTGGGGGCGGGGCCGAGTTGGGGCTGAGGGCAGCGGGGCGGTTTCGGACGCGAGAAAGGCTTCAAGGTCGTCAATGAGATCCTGAGCGGTTCGATAGCGGTCGCGGGGATCAAAGGCCATGCAGCGACCACAGATGTGATCGAGTGCTTTGGGGAGTTGGTGGTCGATGGCTCGGAGCGGCCTGGCATTACGCGTGGCGATGCTTTTGCGGTACTTTTGCCTGTCTGAGGCTGCGGGATATGGAAAACGGCCGGTCAGGCAGTGGAACAGGACGATACCCAGGCAGAAGATGTCGGAGCGATTATCGAGCAGATGAATGTCACCGCGTGCCTGTTCCGGGGACATGAACAGGAGTGTCCCTGACGACCCGTCCTGCATGTGCTCAAACTGCACTTCCGAAGCGGCCAGACCGAAGTCGGTGAGTGTGGCGGAACCGTTTTTTCTGAGCAGGATATTGCTGGGCTTGACGTCGCGGTGCACAAGATCGTGCTGGTGTGCATGCTGAAGTCCCGCGGCGACGTCGCGGACGATGGAGATGACTTCGTGGATTGAAATGGGGCCGGCCGTGAGCCGGTCTTTGAGCGTTTGTCCGTCGACCAGTTCCGAGACGATGGCAACGTGCTGCCCGGACTCGATGACGTCGTAAATGTGCACGATGCCGGGATGTGAGAGTTGCGAGACCTTTCGCGCTTCTTCGACGAGTCCGAATGCGGCCTGCAGTGTAGCGGGGAGGGGTTTGGCGAACTTGATGGCGACGAAGCGATTGAGCAGTGGGTCGCGGCATTTCCAGACTTCGCCGAAACTGCCTTTTCCCAGCGGGGAGCAGATTTCGAAGCGATCGACGTAACTACCAGCAGCAACAGACAGGGGCATGGGTGTTGCCGGTGGCGCCGGCGATGAACCGGAATGCCGTTCCGCAACCGGTGCGGAGCCAGCGGATAACTGCGGGGGCGCAATCTGCGTGGCTGACAGTTCGTCGTCAGCCGCAGCCGGTTTGTCCCGCGGTTCTCTAGTGCTGTTGCTCATGCAAAGAATGCCTGTTTTCAAACGGTTGCCCTTTCCACCGGGCACGGAGCAGGCAAAAATCGGACAGGAATTTTTGAAAATTGCCGCCAGTTGGAGAGGAATTGGTTTTGTGGCCGGATTCTGCGGAGCCGGCGGAGGTGTGCGAGCGGACTGGCGCGGTGGCCGGGACTTGACAGCCGCTGCTCGTTGAATTTTGCGCAGCGCCCTGCGGTGTCTGTTCAGCGGGTTCATGGCGTGACGAATCCAGCAGTCCTGCCCCTTCACGCCCGGCGTGGGATGCTGAAACGTTGCAAAACAGACAAACTGGGATGTTTCAATCCCCCGGCTATCGTCAGGCCCCACTGCCCGAACGAATCACAAAAAAAAATGTCCTGTGGCGTGCGGTCGATGTCAATCGGCCGGTCAGGCTTTGGTGCGGTTCGGATGCGGTTCTGGCCGCGCGGGCAGGCACCGTTACCGGGGGATTGACATCCCCCGCACGCCTTGTCATTGTTGGGCTGATCAAAAGCATGAAATCAGGTGACCTTAACACCATTTTGTCAGTCCACCCCCGGCCTGTCTCCGCTGCAGGGGAGACGGGAATTTATTTTCTGAAGGGAGTCAACTTTTGATTGGCACGTCGAGGGGGTTCCGGTGTAGGATTTTGTTGTTGGACAGTTCGATAAACGATGGATCTCAACTGACATGGCTTGAACCCACCGATGCCATCTGCCGACCTTGCCTCCGGAATTGACGAAGCCTTCCGCGAAAAACTCCTTGGAGAAGCGCGGTGCGGTTCCATGTCGGCATTTGGGCAGTTGCTGGAGATTTATCGCCCGTATCTGCAGATGGTTGCCGAAGCAGAGCTCAGTTCCGAGATCCGTCCCAAGGTGAGTGCTTCGGATCTGGTGCAGGATTCCTTTCTGGAAGCTCAGGTGGATTTCCCCGACTTCCGTGGCACGACGGACGCGGAGTTTCGCGGCTGGCTCAGACAGGTGCTCATTCACAACCTGAAGAATGCTGCGCGGTTCTGGCAGGAGACAGAGAAGCGGAATGTGTGGCGTGAAGAACGCGATCTTCCGCTGGCTGAACAGACAGCAGGGTCAGAAAAGGGGCCCACGGTCCTGGCAATGCAGCGTGAGGAAAGTGTCCGGCTGCAGGCTGGACTCCTGTCACTGCCCGAACATTTCCAGCAGGTGATTTTTCTCAGAGGCTATGAGCGTCTTCCGTTCGAGGAGATTGGTCTGAGGATGCAGCGAACCGCAGACGCGGCCCGCAAACTCTGGGTGCGAGCCGTTGAGCAACTGCAGCAGGTGCTTGCAGAGAGCGGCGGCCACGATGGGAGTGAAGCATGACGCCGATTGAACGGCTGCTGCAGGCTCTTGATGAAAATCTGGTATCCAGTCCGGATCCTGCGTCCGCACCCACGACGTCGATGCTCAAGTGGGATGAATTCGGCATATCGAAAGAGCAGCAGGCCCACGTTTCAAAGCTGGCGGCCTGCCTTGAGCTGCTGGAACGTGATCGACGGTCTCGTCAGTTGCAGCTGCCTGAGCCGGTTCCTGCTGAAGCAGACAGGGCAGCCCCCTCTGACGCCGAAAGTCCTCGGCATGTCGGTCGTTTTGAGATTCTGCAGCAGCTTGGTCGAGGTGGTTTTGGAATTGTTCTTCTGGCCTTCGACCCTCTGCTTTCACGACGTGTGGCGATCAAGATTCCTCGACCGGAAATTCTTTGCTCAGAGCGTCTGCGTCAGAGCTTTCTGGACGAATCCCGGCTGGCAGCACGGCTGATGCATTCGCGGTTGCTGACAATTTTCGAAGCTGGCGCGGTTGGTCCGCTGACCTATCAGGTTGTGCTTTACTGTGCGGGAGGCACTCTGGCGGAGCTGCTGCAGAAGCGTGCTGAGCGGGGAGGAACCAGGGCGATTTCTGCATGCCTGCCCATTTCGACCGTGGTCACTTTGCTGCGACGGCTGAGCGAGGGAGTTCAGTACCTGCACGAAATGGGAGTCGTGCATCAGGATCTGAAGCCCCGCAATATTCTTTTTCGCCCCCTTTGTGATCAGTATTCAGACAGGACGGCGGATACGGCACCGCCAGACCATCTTTGCGAGTGCTTCGATCCGCTGATCGCCGATTTCGGGCTCGCGAGGATTCTCGATTCCGTGTCTGCCGAGCACGCATCCGAAAGTCAGGCCGGGAAAAAGCAATTCGTGGCGGCAACTCCGGCGGCGGGAACGCGAGCCTACATGGCACCAGAACAACTGGCAGGGGAGACCGAGCATATTGGGCCTGCCAGCGACATCTGGGCGCTTGGGGCTCTGCTGCATGAATGTCTCACGGGACGGCCCCCGGACAATCAGTCAAAGACCATCAGCTCCCTGCGGGCACTCCGGCCCGATCTTCCCGCGGACCTTGAAGCGATCTGCCGAAAGTGTCTGCAGCGCAGTCCTGCTGCCAGATACAGTTCCGCGCGGGCACTTGCAGCGGATCTGGAACTGTTCGAGAGCGGGCAGCTGATTTCAGCGAGGAACTACCCGGTTCATGAACGGATTTTCAAGTGGGCGCGCCGCAAACCGCTACCGGCGGCATTGTCCGCCACGCTGATCCTGCTCTTCGTCACATTTCCTGCATCACTGATGCGGCAGTCTGAACAGCTGTCTCAGTCGAATCGCGCGCTGCAGGGCCTCGTTGGACAGCTCCGTGAACAAAAATCCATCGCCGAAGCCGCAGAGAACAAGGCAGATGAAAGTGCTCTGGCCGCGCGCCAGGGCGAATATGCGGCGGCTATGATTGTGGCGTGGCGGGCATTCCAGGAGCAGAAGTTCGGGGAGTGCCATGCGGTTCTTCGCCGTTTTCTGACGCCTTCCATGGACACGAGGAATCTGCGTCCTGATGTGGATGGTACTCTGGCCGGATTCGAATGGAAGTACCTCTGGAAGAATTCCGTGCAGGCGCTTGCCATCAGTGCTCACGACGGCCCGGTTGTGGTGGCCGTCATTGAAGAGGACCGTCCGGTCTGCTGCTCCGTTGGTGAAGACGGCTGGCTGAGCCACTGGTCTCTGCTGTCCGGAAAACGTCTGTCAGAGCAGCGGCTGACGACCGGCGGCGCGATCAGGAATGCGGCGTTTTCCGGGAACAACCTGGTGCTGGCCGTGAATGTCGTCCCCGGTGGCAGAGCTGAAGTCAGTATTCAGGATCTGCAGCGCCCGCAGGTGCTTTTCAGCCAGCAACTGATCGATTTTCGTCCGCTGTTCGCAGCATTCGCCCACAGCGGAAAACTGGCGGTTGTGTCCGGAATTCCCGGGCATGCATCCGAATCCGGGCTGCTGGTGATTGAAGCGACGGAAGACGCCTTGACGTCATGTGCGATCAGTTCATCTGTGATGTCACAGCAGGCAACACGGATGCGATGCGACTCCGCTGCGCTGAATGCGGATGCCAGCCTGCTTGCCGCGGGCCTCACGTCGACTGCAGCAGATGGGTCGAGTGTTGGCAGCATGATTCTGACATCCCCCAAAGTCCTGCAACAGGCCCAGGCGGCACAGGTGTCGCTTCCGGATGACAGCTTTCTGTTTCAGAACGAGCCCGCAGAGTTCAGATCTCTGAGATTCTCTGCAGACGGCAGCCTGCTCGCTGTCACACGTGCGGTCCCCTTCCGCCTGCAGGTGTACTCAGTCGTCGATCGCAGGCTGCTGGCTGAAACCGGGCCGCTGCAGGATGCCATCGACGCATTCTGGTTCCGCAGCAGCAGGGAGCTGATTTTTTCCACCAATTCCCGCAATCCCATCGACCTTTCCGATGCCGCACCCGCTGAAGTTGCTGGCCTGTACAGCCTGACAATCCCGGAAGGAAAACTTGAACGCATCCCCTTTGATCCCGGTGCGCTCACAATGACTGCCCTCGGCGGAATCGATGGATCTGAGCAACTGCTGATTGGTGACGTGAGCGGTCGCCTGCGCCTGCACTCGTCGCACGCCGGCGTGACGCCGCAGTCAATCACGGCGCATCCGCGTTCCGAAGCGTGGAGTCTGGCATTTCTGGACCGGGGACGCCGGATCTGTTCCTCAGGTGATGACCATGCTGTGAGACTCTGGGACTGCCAGTCCGGGTTGCTTCTGGCCGAGGCCCGGGAGCACACGGCACTGGTGGCTTGTCTGGCCACCAATGCAGCTGAAACGGTTCTTGTTACGGGCGGGTACGACTCCAGAGTGATGATCCGCAACCCACAGACGCTCAGCCCCCTCCACACCTTGCAGGGCCCTCCCTCGCGCATCCGCTGTGTAGCGGTGGCGGATTCGGGGACTCGAGTGGCTGCAGGCTGTCGCAACGGCCAGGTGGAAGTGTGGGATGCAGTGTCCGGAAAATCGCTGGGGATGTTGGCAGCAGACACGGATACAATTCGTGCGATCTGTTTTGAATCGGACAGTGTGATTGTTTTCGCAGACAATCTCGGGAGTATTCGGCGCTGGAATTTTGGCACAGGCCAGCTGGAGACCTGGCAAAATCACCAGGAAGTGCATACGCTCAGCCGAGTTGGCCGATCACTGCTGTTCTGCGAGGGTCGAGGCGCGATTCGCCTCCTCGAGCCAGACTTTTCCTCGACACTCACGCTCGCGGTTCAGCCCGGCATCGACATTTTGACGGCTGCTGTTTCTCCGGATCTCAGGACGCTGGCGACTGGCGGTGATGACCGGTCTGTTCAGCTGTATCACCTCCCTACCCGGCAGAAATTCGGCGCGTTTTCCAATCTGCCGTCCCGGGTGAACCATCTGAGCTTTTCAGGTGACGGTCTGAAACTGGCCGCTGCCCTGCACGATGGAACACTGGTGATCTGGGATGCATCCGCATGGAATGGCGAATCGCCCCGCGAGTAGTGAGAGGCTGTTGGCGACACCCCTTGCCCGCAGGCACCCGCCCAATGGCGTTGTCTTTCCGCCAAAAGACGGTGCCGGGAGGGCGAAGCTGGGATGACGAAACGACGTGAAGGACGCTCGTATTCGTGCTTCGGAATCTACCTGGACGGTAGCCACGCGACAAGGCGTGCAGTGGATGTCAATCCCTCGGTGAAGAGCTTCTGAGCCGCCGGACGGCAGTCCGCGGGCAACAGCAGTGCCACGGCCTTCGTGGGAAGCTGCGGCGGCCTGGGGACGCTTCGATGAGGAACGAGGAACTCACCCCTGTTTCGTCACGCCGGCCATCCGTCTCATGAGTCCCCTGCGTCCCCTGTGCCCCATCACCCAACCACGCAAAACGCAATCATCGAGCCGCGCCCGTGAGGAAGCGGGCTACCCATACGACCCACATCACATTCGCCGTGGGAAGCGGGGAAGGGGCTCGCGCGTGCGAGCGAGAGTAGAAAGTGGAGAGGAGACCGCAGGAGCATGAAGAAAGTCGAGAGTCTCCTCTCTCCTTTCTCCTGCTCTATTCTTTGACGGCAGGTGCCGTCAAAAAATGGATGTCAATCCCCCGGTTACGGTGCGTGCCCGCGGGGCCAGAACGGCATCAGAACCGCACCAAAGCCTTACCGGCCGATTGACAACGACCGCACACCACAGTACGTTTTTTGTTATTCGTTCGGGCCGTGGGGCCTGCCGATCGCGGGGGGATTGCAACATCCAAGTTTGTATGTGTTTGCACCGTTTCGTCATCCCAGCCTCGCCCTTCCGAGTCGGGACCCGCCGCGTCAACGGATTCCAGAGAACCTTAAGGCCATTTGGCGTTCGCCGCGCAGTGAACACGCAAAAGTGTGTTCGTCGCAAAAGCACCCAAAAACCTCAAATTACCCACGCTTCCATGCGGGATTGTCCAGATTCGCGCTAAATTCTTTTTTATTTTCAGGAATCGAGACCGTTCTGAACATTGCCTGGACACAAGGTTGTCCAGGCACGGCCAGTAGGCTTTGGGGATGACCGCGGATGCATTGCTCCCGGTTTGGTGGGGACATCCAGATCATTTCTCAGCATTTCTCTTCAGAAAACCCGGAGGCACCCATGAAGGTTCGTCTGGTCCGGCCTGACAATTCGGGGTACCGGGAATGGTGTCGTCAGCACCGCATGCGGTTTGTCGATCATCGGCCGCGCGATCCACTTGCCCGCGAATACCACTCGCGGCTGATGCGGTGGGAAGAAGCGGTCCGGCGGTTGTTGACGGAATCAGTTACCGAATCAGCGACCGAGCGGGTGCTGCATTGTGAAGAAGGGGACAGAATGCGGTCTCGGAACAGCTATCTGGAACTGGATTTTGTGTCGGGGAATCAGGCAGAGCCACGGGCATTTGTGGAGATCAAGCTGCGAGAGCGGACGGAGGGAGCGACAACGGGTTGGGGGCAGCTCTACCGTTCACTGACCGTTGCCCGGACTCGCTGGTCACGTTTGAGTGGGATTTCTGTGTGCGTCGCCATGGGCAGCGTGCTGCAGACTGAAGAAACGCTGACGGTGTCTCCGGTGCGCACCCGTGATCTCCGGCACCGGCTGCAGCCTACCAGTGGGGCTGACGGCGAAGTGCTCTGGCTGGAGGGCCGTGAGGTCGCCGATTTCGGGGTTTCGTCGCGATTGTTCACAGAAGACGACGTGCAGCTGCTCCCGGAACTCCGCCAGGACATGCTGCACCCTGTACGCGTCCTCGAACGAATCCGCCGGCAGGCGCCCTCCCAATGGCCTTGACTTTCGGGCAATGGGCGCACCTGGCTCCCCTCTCCCCTCCCAGGGGAGAGAGGTTGGAGGTGAGGGGTGAAACGTCCCGACCTGCGCGCAATCCACCACCACTTCCAGAACCCGTGGGCATCCTGTTTCCCGTGCTGTCAGCTCCGGTTGCGGGGGCGTGTGGTCGTATTTGACCCCTCACCCCTGGCCTGGGATGACGAAACGGGGGAACACGGGCACAACGGGATATTTCAGTTCCGCCTGTCAGTTGACATCGCGCGGCCGGATCGAGCCACAAAAACGCTGTGTGGCGTGCGGCCGATGTCAATCGGCCGGTGCGGCCTTGGCGCATTCCTGATGCGGTATTGGCCGCGCGGGCACGCACCGTGACCGGGGGATTGACATCCACTGTACGACTCGCAGAAAGCTTCGCCCGCGGACTGCCGTCCGGCGGCTCAGCTTCCCTCTCCGCTTCCAGGGGAGAGCGGGTATTGGGGTCTTTGTGGAGAAATTCTCAGTATTATCTGAACTTTCTGAGTGTCGGTTGCCGATCGCGGAGGCGGGGGGCTGAGGGTATTCAGCAGCAGGGCATGCGGGCGTCGTTGGCGGAATGGACTGACACATGCTGGTGTTCGCTTGGGTTGTGCTGGGACTGAATCTCGTTGTCTGCTGGCATCTGCTGGTTCTGCGTCGCTGTTTATGGCAGCTGGCGCAGGGTGCGGGGGCGGTATCGAGATCGCCCGAGTTTCCTCGGCTGGCGGAGCCGGATCCGGAGACAGCAGTGATTCTCTGCGTTCGTGGTGCTGATCCGTCGCTCACGGAGTGTCTGCGGGGGCTGGCAGCGCAGACGCATGGCAATTTCACGGTGCACGTGGTGGTGGACCATGAGAGTGATCCGGCGCATGAGCTGCTGAGCGAGGCCGCTCGCGGGGATTCGCGAATTCGTGTTCATCAGATTCCCGGGCCTCCACCCAGCCATCGCGGTTTGAAGGTGACTGCGATTCTGCATGCGATTCGGCAGTTGCCGGCATCGGTGGAGCGTGTGGCGTTCATTGACGGCGACGTGATTGCGCATCCGGAGTGGCTGCGGCAGATCACTGGTCCGCTGCAGGATCCGGACGTGGGAGCCTGCACGAGGACGCGGTGGTTTGTGCCGGAGCGTGCGACGCTGGGAAGTCTGGTGCGGACGGAATGGAACCTGTATGCCACAGCCTTTATGGTGCGGCACCGAATTCTCTGGGGCGGATCGTTTTCGATGCGTGCCGACGAACTCAGGCTGGCTGTTGAGCAGGGTGTGTGGGAGCACAAGTTGTGTGAGGACACGTGTCTGGGGGACTATTTTCGCAGTTCCGGTCGGCGGACGGTGATGGTTCCGGAAGTGGCGATGGTGAATCCGGAGACCTGCAGTCCGGGGGGTGCTGCGGGGTTTATTGCGAGGCAGCAGATCTTTACCCGGCTCTATTCATCGGCCTCACCGCGGATCATTGGGTTTGGCATCGTGTTCACAGCGCTGTGTCTGCTCAGTCCGGTGCTTGCGGCCGTAGCCCTGCTCACAGGTCCGCCGGCAGCCGCCGCGATCTCACTGACAGCCTACCTGCTCCTGCATGCTGCGGTGGTGCATCTGGAGTGGTTTGGGCATCAGCTTCCGGATCGTCTGCGGGGTGACGGTGGCGTGCTGCGTCGGGGGCGTCGGGCACCGCTGTGGAAGCTCTACCTCGTACAGCTGCTGTGTGCGGCGATTTCGCTGTTTGCCTGTCTCAGGGCGGTGTTTGCGGATCGCATGGCGTGGCGAGGAATTCAGTACCGGATTCGCACGAGTCCGACGCGGGTGGAGATGCTGCAGTACCGGCCATTTCTGGAGACGCGGGCGAGGGACACGCTTCGCGGTGCGGGACAGATGTCGATCTGACGGGGCCGACAGTGCTGTTCAGGCCTGTTGCCGATCGGAAGAGAAGGGATGCGACCGATGGCGCTGCATTTGTTTGAGTTTATGGATCACGCGTGGACGCCGACCGTTCTGCGTACAACGCTGCTGGATGTGCTCGATTTCTGCAACTGTAACTTTCGGCCGTGGTACAGGCTGCTGGCAGAGGATCTGCTGCGGACAGCAGCTGCGGAGGGGGCGGAGTGTGTGGCGGAACCGGGTGCCGGCGCTGCGCCGATTCTGCGGGAACTTGCACTGCTCATTCAGCGCAATCCAGCGGGACCCGCGCAGAGTCTGCGGCTGATTCCGAGCGACCTGTATCCGGTTCCGGAGGTATGGCGGGGATTGCAGCAGGAGTTTCCGAACATCGAGCCGATCTATGAGCCGGTGGATATGTTTGGCAGCCATGCGTGGCCTCCGCGAACACTCCTGCTGCTGGCCGCGTCGCTGCATCACATTCCTCGCGACCGTCGCACGCGACTGCTCCAGACTCTGCTGGAGACGGCCGGCGGCATCGTGGTGCATGAGCCGGTGCGGCGGACGGTGATTTCCATGCTGCTGACGTCGTTCTGCTGGTTTCCGGCGCTACTGACACCAGCCGCGCGGATGGGTCACCGCGGGAGTCTGCGGCGAATCCTGCTGTGCTGGCTGATTCCCGTGGTGCCGCTGATGTTTGTCTGGGACGGGCTGGTGTCGTGCCTGCGACAGTGGACGGACGCGGAGTGGGATCAGGTGCGTGAGGAGCTGGGGCGAAAAGGAATCGGAGTGCACCGCCAGACAACGATGCACTCCGAACGAATCACAATTCGCCATCAGCAGGATCAGTCTGCTGGCGGGGGACTGAAGGGCGTCACGCGGAGCCCGGCGATGGCGGGGTTCTGAAGGAGCCGCGGCAGATCGACATCGATGTTTCCGTCACTTTGAATGACGAAGCGACGTGAGATCCCGATGTTGAGTCCGCCTGCTTCCTTGAAGATGTCGAAGCCGGAAAGCACTCTGTTTCCATCGAGCACCACATCAAAGATGCGTCTGCCCTGCCCCTGAGCACCAGCCCAGACTTCGGCGAAGAAGAGGTCCACCGCGAAGAACTGGCCGGTCTTTGCCTTGATGTCAAAGCCCAGTGCGGGGCCACCGGCTTCATCGTACGCAACAGAGCGATAAAACAGATCGGGAACACTGGCGGCGATGGTGCCGGCTGTTGTCCTGACGGGACTACTGCCCTGGAATCGGAGTCCGGCGCCGTTCTGGAATGTGCGGTCGGGGAGCGATCCCGTGACAGGGACGCCGGCGCCCGCATCGATCAGGGTGAAGGCAGAGACAACGAGGGTTTGGGTAACGGGGGCAGTGACGCCGTCGCTGACACTGACAGTGACGGTGGTGAGCCCGGCGATATTACCGGCGGTGATGGTCAGCAGTCGACTGCTGCCGGTGCCTGTGACGGCCACTGAGCGGGCGATGGAAGCATCTTCCGCTGCTGCTGTTACGGTCAGGTTGTCCCCGTCGCTGTCCGTGACGGTGAAGGGGATCGTGATGGTACTGCCGATGAGCTGTTCGCGGCCGAAGATACTGGAGACGACCGGGGCTGAGTTGCTGCGGACGAGCACAGAGACGGTCGCTGGCTGCGATTCGCCACCCTGATCATCGAGAACCGTATAAGTGAAGGTGGCGGTGCCGGTGAAACCGGTTGCCGGAATAAAGGTGATCGTGCCGTCGGCATTGGGCACGGCCGTGCCGTTGGGGGACTGCTGTCCGATGGCGATGGAGCTGGGGTTGAGGGTGCCATCAATGTCGCTGTCGTTACCGAGTACCGGGATGGAAACGGCGGCATTGACGGCGGTTTTGGCACTGTCATCGGTGGCGATGGGGGCGTCATTGACGGAGTTGACCGTGACAGTGAAGGAGCTGGTGGTCGTGGCGCGGCCATCTGAGACGCTGAGAGTGACCTGAGTGGTGCCGAAGCGATTGGCAGCGGGTGTGATGGCCAGCTGACGATTGGCTCCGGTGCCGGTGAGTACCAGGCCAGTGGCGGGAAGCAGCAGTGGGTCGGCGCTGGCAACGGTGACCGTGAGTGGCTGTTCTTCGGCGTCAGCGACGGAGAATGCGATCCCCGTGATGGGGGTGTCTTCGCTGGTTTGCTGAGTGGCGACGGTGGAGATGGTGGGAGCGGTGTTGGGCGCTGTTGAGGGGCGGACGCGGATCCCGGAGATATTGGGATTCTGAATGATGCTCAGGAGTTCGACGGAAAGGGTGCCATCGCCGGTGACCTGGAAGGTGCGAGTCAGGGCGCGGAAGCGTCCGGCGGCGGCGAATACGTCGAGCTTTTCAATGGCGAGGGAGTCTTCGAGTTTCACGTTGAAGACACGGCGACCGACACCAAAGGCGCCACTCCAGATCTCTGAGAACAGGAGATCCACATCGTAAACCTGTCCGGCGACGGTGGGGATCGAAAAGAGCAGGTTAGGGCCACCGGGGTTGTCGAAGACATTGGTGCGGAAGAGCGTGGCCGGCACGCCGGCGGGAGCCCCCTGGATGGCCGCGGAAGTGCTGAATGGGGTGGCCACGGAATTGGCATAACCGCGGTGGGTCAGCACACCCGCGGTGGCTCGGCTGGCACCGGCATCGATCAGCAGCCCGACGCTGACAGCGAAGGTGCGAGTCACCGGGGCATTGACGCCGTCGGCAGCGGTGACGGTCACCTGTGCAACGCCGGGACGGGTGCCTGGGGTGAGCTGCAGGGTGCGACTGGAGCCGGTTCCGCTGACGGTGACGCCGGAGACCACGCTGGTGACATCGGACGTGACGGTAATCTGAAGCGGATCACCATCGGCATCGGTGACGGACAGCGGAATCTGCAGGGCCGCACCGCCGACCGACAGGGATTGAGCAGGGATGGGCTGAATCACCGGGGCCGCATTGGTGATAACGTTCACGGATACCGTAGCAGGCAGACTGAACTCCCCTTCGTTGTCAGCGACTCGATAACTGAAGAAGGCGATCCCGGATGATCCGGCTTCCGGATTGAAGGTGATCGTGCCGTTGGAATTGGCCACGACGGTTCCACGGGCCGGTGCAGCGACAATTTCGACAGATGCGGGGTTCAGCGTGCCGTCGATGTCGATATCGTTGCTGAGCACTGGAATCACGACAGACCCGTCAGCAGCGACGGAGGTGGAATCAGCAACTGCGGTGGGCGCGTCGTTGACGGAATTCACGGTGAGATTGAAAGTGGTGCTGGCTGAGGCCTGGCCATCGGAGACGGTGACCGTGACGACCGCTGTACCAAAGCGATTGGCAGCCGGAGTGATCGCCAGCTGGCGATTGGCACCGGTGCCGGTGAGGCTGAGGCTGCCGGGGGGCAGGAGCACGGCGTTGCTGGTGCTGGCGGTGACGGTGAGTGTTGAGCTGTCTTCGTCGGACACGGAGAACGCAATGCCAGTGAGGGATTCGTCTTCGTTGACCGACTGAGCACCGATCGTGGAGATTACCGGCGGGTCGTTGACCGCGTTGACCTGGACGGTGAAGGCTCTGGAGGATGTTTCAAGGCCGTCGGTGACGAAAATAGTCACAGTGCCACTGCCGGAAAGTCCGGCTGCTGGAGTGATGGAGATCTGACGACTGCCACCGGTACCGCTGAGGACGATGGACGAGAGTGGCAGCAGAGTGGGATTGCTGGTGGTCACGGACAGGGACAGTTCATCGTCGTCCTGATCAAGAATGGTGAACGGAATGTTGCTGAGCACTCCGTCTTCGAGCACCGTCTGGTTGTTGATTGAGGAGATGATGGGAGCGTCGTTGACGGGGCTGACCGAGACGCTGAAGACGGTCTGATCAGATTCCTGGCCGTCGCTGACGGTCAGGGTGACAATTGCATTTCCAAAGACGTTGGGAGCTGGTGTAATGCTGAGCGAGCGGCTGGGACCTGTGCCGCTGACAACCACAGAACCGGGTGGCAGGAGGATTGAATTGGAGCTGGTGAATGTGACGTCGACAACGTCATCCACGTCGATGACGGTCAGGGGGATTCCGGTGAGTGGGACGTCTTCGCTGGTCGTCTGACTGTCAACGTCGGAGATGAACGGTGGGTCGTTGACGGCGTTCACGAAGACATCGAAAGTGGTGGAGGCGGTCTTGTCACCGTCGCTGACGGTGACTGTCACTGTGGCCTGGCCAAATTGATTGGCGGCCGGCAGGATTGACAGCTGTCGATTACTGCCACTGCCGCCGAGGATCAGGGAGCCAGCCGGAAACAGCGTCGACGAATTGCTGCTGACACTGACGGTCAGGATGTCCCCATCGATATCAGATACCGAGAAGGGAAGGTTCTGAATCGGAGTGTCTTCGTTGGTTGACTGGCCGGTGATGCTTGAGATTTGCGGGGCGTCGTTGACGGGCTGGACCGCGAGATTGAACGATTGTTGCGACGATGTGACGCCGTCGCTGACTGTGAGCGTGATGGTCGCCAGACCGAAGACATTGGGTGCGGGTGTAATCGAGAGCAGGCGGTTGTTCCCCGATCCGCTGAGTGACAGGGCGCCAGCAGGAAGCAGTGCAGGGTTATCGGAGATGACACTGAGGTTCAGCGTGGAATCATCCGGGTCGGTCAATGTGACAGGGATATTGGAGAGGACTCCGTCTTCCAGCATCGTCCGATTGCTGATCGGTGAAATCGTGGGAGTGTCGTTGATGCCAAAGACCGTGATGGTGACGAACGCCGGAGCAGATGTCTGGCCAAACTGGTTGCTGATGACGTACGAGAAGGTGGCAAAGTCCAGTTGTCCGTCGGTCAGGGCGTCGAAGTCTGTCCCGGGGTTAAACACAAACGTACCATCACCGCGGGATTCCACTGTACCGGCTGATTCCGGACCGCGCTGGGGTTGAGTGAAGCTGAAGATTTCTATGAGACTGTCATTGGGATCGGAGTCGTTGTCGAGAACATTGCCGGTGACGAATATGGTGTTTTCGTCCGTTTCAAAACCAGGCACCCCAGGTGCGGGGTCGTCATTGGCCTGAGGCGAGTCTGGTCCGCCGCCGCCACCACCACCGCCACCACCACCGCCGCCACCACCGCCGCCGTTCACCGTTAACACACCGGAGTAGATGGTTGTGTCGAAGAACTGGACGGGCCCGTAAAGGCTGGTGAAGCCATCAGGGTCCTGCAGCAGGTCAATTGTGGCTGACCCTGCGGAAGCGCCAGGCGAAATCGAAAAACCAAGCGTCACCAGGTTTGGCAGTGCATCGGGAACGGGGGTTGGCTGACCAGCCGGGCTGTTGGCTGTGATGGAAACGAACCCGTCTGTGTCCACAACGTTTGCTGAAAAGGTCCAGCTATTCTGCTGGAAAAACGTGCCCAGCGTAATGTCGGTGGATGTCAGATCCAGACGCAGGGTGTCGTAACGCAGGAAGATATCGAACGCGTTCAGCAGTTCTCCGGGGTCCACGTCCCAGCGGGTGACGTTGATAGGCAGCTGCACGGTCTGGCCGGGGTCGCCGGACACGTTGACCACGGAGACATCAGCCGCTGCCAGCAGTTGCCGCTGTTCAAGATCTTCAGCAGCAGCGAAGACCGGGCAGGAAAACGTCGGGATCTGATTTTTTCGACGCTGCCTTCGCCCCGCGGCACGTCGCCCGACAAACCCTGAGGATAAGGAGGCAGCAGCCTGCTGCAGCCACGATTTCATCGTTACCGACACGAGTGACACTCCTGTGAAGAACTACGAACAGGATGAACTGCCTGTGCAGACGAACCAACCCGGAAAATCCAACAGACAGCAGCACGCGGGTAGAAATTTTTCCGCCAGGACTTCCCCAAGATTATGCAGTACCATCCATAACAGGCAAACCAGGAAACAGCGAAAAGTGGGAGACATGCAGGAAATTCAGCGTTTCGGTGTTTCGCGAAGACTGGCCACTTTCTGCTGCCCGAGGGTAATCTCGGACAATTCGGCAGAATCTGCAAGACCAACAATCACGGCTGCCACTCCCGGCTGCCCCAGCGGATACTCAAGCGCTCGTTCCACTCGCTCCGCGGCCGTCCAGTCTCGACACAGCTGTTCAGCCTGCAGCCCATCGCGGTGATACACAGACAGCGGAAAGAAGGGCGTTTTCAGGGTGTGAGCACTCGGGGCCCGCCCCAGTAGCGCTCCGGCGGCAAAGATCCGAATCGCCAGGACACTCACACCAGCCCCTTCACAAACCGCCAGCAGCTGCCGGGGTTGTTTTTCGGCAGCGGGAAGGGAATGCAGCAGATTCAGCGGCAGCTGAATGGTGTGAAAACACCGACTGCAGAGAACCTCCGTCAGGGCTGACGTGTGGCCGGTGCCTGTGAGCCCTGCAGCCAGAATCGTACCCGCCTGCCGCAGCTCGTCGAAACAGTCCGCCACCCCGCCTGGTCCAAGGACTTCATCCGGTGTCACCGAAAACGGCTGATCGTCCGGCTTTTCTGTAATGGCATTGTGCAGCTGCAACAGGGCCACGGACGGCCGCTGCAGTCGTTCGAGGGACTGGCGAACGCTCTCCCGGATCTGTTCGCGAAATGACACGGTGCTGCCGCGGATCAGTCGCACCTTGGTGCCGATCTGCGCCTGCTGGTGCGGGTCACAGGCTGCAAGGCAGACACCCAGCGACCGCTCTGACTGTCCATTGCCGTATCCGGGAGCTGTATCGAACCAGTTGATTCCGGCGTTCAGGGCCTGCTGCACCACTGCGTGCTGACGCAGCACATCGATGCCTGTCATGAGCTCTGCGACGGGACCGCAGCCCATGGCGATCACGGAAATCGACAGCCCCGTTTTGCCGATGGGTCGCTGCTGCATGAAGATGCTCCGGGAATTATCTGAGCAGAGCCATTTCGACATTGAGACCGGGGCCGAAACCCAGCATCACGCAGGGCCCCCGACTCTGCCGTCGAATCTGTTCCTGCAGAATAAACAGCACCGTGGGTGACGACATATTGCCGCACTGCCGGAGGATCGTGGTGGAGGGATCCAGCTGCAGGTCTGTGAGGCGGGCGGCTTCGGCTGTGGCAGCCAGAATTCGGGGCCCGCCGGGATGAATGCACCAGGTGGCAATCTGATCCACCGTGAGGCGGTGGCGTGCCAGAAAACCGTTGAGTACTTCAGGCAGGTGTCGTGTGATCACGGCGGGAACTTCCGGCGACAGCGACATCTCAAACCCGGCATCGCGAATATTCCATGTCATCATTCCAGTGGTGCCCGGAATCATGCACGACGCACTGCCCGCCAGTGCTCCGGGCAGCAGCGCTGCAGGCTGCGAATCCGCCCCCGCCAACCGCTCAGCCGTCGATTCACAGGCCGCGCGACCAATCACTGCCGCGGCACCATCCGCAAACAGCGAATTCGCCACAATCTTCTGCGGATCCCAGCCATACTGGTGATGCAGCGTGCACAGTTCCACTGCACATACGAGCACCACGGCGTCGGGATCCGCACTGGCAAACGCATGCGCCACTCGCAGGCCATTGAGTGCTCCATGACAGCCCATAAAGCCGACATGTGTGCGGGCCACACCGGCCGGGAGTGTCAGTGATTCAATGATCGCGATGTCAACCCCTGGAGCACTGAAGCCGCTGCAGGAAACAGTGATCAGATGCGTCACCTGCTGCGAGTCCAGTCCTGACTGCCTCAGTGCATCCGCAGCGGCATTGATGGCCAGTCGCGGCGCCTCCTGTTCATAGCGCTGCATGCGGTCTGAAGTGGCCGGGCCACGGTCATCGGCAGCCTTCGCAAAACGATAGAAACGCTCTGCTGTGGCTTCACCATCCGCTGAAGATTCCAGCAGCACACTGTGCCGTCGCTCCAGACCCGCTCGACGATACAGCGTCTGAATAACCTCTGAAACACTCCTGCCCCCCGTGGCGTCCGGGTGCACACAGGTTGCTGCAAACGCAGCAGCACCGGACTGGGAAATGGAATGCTCCGGAAGCGCGGTCCCCAAACCCAGAATCTCAAACGGTCTCAAACTGGAACTCCGGCAAATGCGGCAGTCGATTGATGCGGTGCACAACAGAGCGCACTGCCCACGGACAAAATCCTGCAGCCATCATCGTGGCGGCAGACAAAAACGGATGCCTCAGGATGGAAGCCAAACCCCGACAAATAAACTGCTCACGACCCACCGCGCGGTCCAGCAGTCTCGCATACTGCTGCTCAAGGTTCTCCGTCCAGCCGGAAGTCAGCCCCTCACACGCCAGCGGAACCGCCAGCCATGCTGCCGTTAGCGCCCACGCCATGCCCTCCCCCGTGAACGGTTCCACATAACCCGTCGCGTCACCCAGCAGCAACAGACGATGTCCGGCCAGCCGCGGTGAACGACGTGTCAGCGGCGGAGTGCCGCGAATCAGGGATGCCTCCAGCCCCTGCGGCTGACGCACACCCGACTCCGCAAAGATCTCCGACAGACACGCCACAGGTGATCCCGACTTCTGCAGGGCACCACTGTCCACCGCCGCCGCCAGATTCAAACGGTCACACTCCGTTCGCACAACACCCACATAACCGCCTCCACCAATCGCCATCACGATCTCGTGAACACCAAAATGGTCGTCCCCCGACAGTCGCGGACACTCAACTCCCAAACCCACTCGCGCACCCGGAACCGGACGCGACTGAAATTCCCTATGCCGCGAAAGACTCGTATGCCCCAGCCCGTCACACGCCAGAATCACCCGCGCCCGAATCTCGCTCCCCCGCAGCTCCGTCCGCTCGTCGCCGAAACCACCGACACGCAGGCCCGGAGCCCCCCCGCCGCTCGTTCGCGTCACCGCCACCCGGCGAAAGTCCAGTCGCCGCAGGTCAGACTCCGACTCAGGAACAACCACCGCCGTCGCGTCGTCCACAAACTCCACCCCCGCAGCAATCGCCTCCGCTACCAGTCGCTCGTCCAGCGCCCGCCGAGACACCACCAGCCCACCCGGGACCGGCAGCTCCAGACGACGCCCGCCCCGCTGAAGTCGCAGCACCTCCGTTCGCACCGGTGACAATTCAGAAACCACTCCCTCCAGACCCGCCAGCCGCAGCACCGCCTGCGCACGCTGATTCAGACAGCAGCCGCAGATCTTGCCTCGCGGAAAGTACTGCCGCTCCAGCAGCAACACCCGCAAACCCTGACGCGCCGCCAGTAACGCGGCCACCGCTCCCGACACACCCGCGCCCAGCACCGCCACATCCCATGTCGCCCCAGCAACCGCCGCACTACGCGGCCCACCGCTCATCTGCCAACCCCGGACGCAGACCGTCCCGATTCCCGCCACGTCAGCAGAAATCGCTCCGGCCAGTGACACCGCACACTGGCTCCCGACAAACCCGCCCGCTCCGCCAACCCCAAAACCTCCGCCCAGGACAATGCAGACTCCACCGATACCGGTCCGTCAAAATGCACCACAGGACTGCGACTTAACAGATGACAACCCACCCACGCCAGCCAATAGCCCGCCTGAGTCCTTAACAGATCGTCTACCACTACCAATCCACCCGACTCACGCATCCGCCGCAACAAATGCAAACCAGACTCCTCTGATAAGTGATGCAGAAACAAACTGTTCATCACCACGTCGTAGCGCGACTCCGGCCACGCATCCTCAAGTACGTCCAGCCGGAAAAACTCAACCCCCGACACGCCACGCTCCTCAGCCAGATGCCGAGCCCTGGCGACCGCAGTGCCACTGATGTCACAACCATGCACCACCGCAGCCAGACCAGACGCCCGACAACGCTCCGCTATCGCCACCGCCAAATCTCCTCCACCACTCGCCAGATCCAGAATTCTCAACACCCCGGACACGGTACCCCCACCACCACTCACGCCCGCACCCGCCCGCACTCCACCACCAACCTCAGCCCCGCCCACTCCCCGACCACCAGCCGCCCGACGCACCGCCCCCCACAACGCCCCCGCTGTGCCAATGAACCAGTGGATCCGCCGCAGGCCGGCCAACGCCGCTGCATGCAAACCCGCATCCAGCTGCGGATCATCCATCCACTCCGGCTGCCGCTGCCGGATTTGCAGATTTCGCCGGTATCTTCGTGCCGGTGGCCCGGTTTGTCTGTGATTCACGTT
>JBJTOM010000349.1:0-4501 GCA_046074585.1 Planctomycetota bacterium
GCCTGCGGCCGGCAGGGCGAAGCTCCTGCTGAGCCACGGCAGGGCGAAGCTCCTGCTGAGCCACATCCCTGCCACGAGCCCTGCACCAGTCTCCGCGGCTCCTCAACAACGCTGGCAGCAACTCACAGCGCGGACCAGCAAGCGACGGCTCGGCGGGAGCTTCGCCCTCCAGAGTTATGGCCCGTCTGTTCAGTGGATTCCGCGGCTTCAGCAGCCCAGTTGGGTCTACCGTGCGAGAGCC
Source organism: Planctomycetota bacterium (assembly GCA_046074585.1). GTDB lineage: Bacteria > Planctomycetota > Planctomycetia > Planctomycetales > Planctomycetaceae > SXXK01. The sequence continues at coordinate 242 of JBJTOM010000349.1, forward strand.
TGTTTCATGGCTTCGCCCATGCCACCGGGGCTGTCGGAGACGATGACGCCGACTTCGCGAAGTGCTTTCATCTTTTCCGCGGCGGTCCCGCCACCACCGGAAATAATGGCACCGGCGTGTCCCATGCGTTTTCCCGGAGGTGCCGTTTGTCCGGCGATAAAGCCGGCGACGGGTTTGGTGACGTGGGTGCGAATGTAATCAGCCGCCTGAATCTCAGCGTTGCCGCCGATTTCCCCGATGAGCAGGATGCCTTCGGTGCCCGGGTCATCCTGGAACATTTTGAGCAGATCGATGTAGCTGGTGCCGTTGATGGGGTCGCCACCGATACCCACAGCAGTGCTTTGGCCGAGTCCGACGCGACCGAGCTGCCATGCGGCTTCGTAGGTCAGGGTGCCGCTTTTGCTGATGATCCCGATGGTGCCCGGGCGATGAATATAGCCGGGCATGATGCCGATTTTGGCGACGCCGGGGGTGATCACACCGGGGCAGTTGGGACCGATGAGTCGTGAGCGGGATTTTTCGAGTCCCCGGCGGACGCGGAGCATGTCCATGACGGGGATGCCTTCGGTGATGGCAATGATCAGATCCATGCCGGCATCGGCTGATTCCAGAATAGCATCCGCACAGAATGGTGGTGGCACGAAGACCATCGACGTGTTGGCACCGGTTTTTTCGCGAGCTTCGATGACGGAGTTGAAGACGGGGAAGCCGTCGACCGTGGTGCCGCCCTTTCCCGGGGTCACTCCGCCGACAAACACGTCGACTCCGGGCTGGCATTCTGCCGCATAAGCGCGGCACTGCTGGCTGTGAAAGAGCCCGGAGTTTCCGGTGATGCCCTGAGTGATGACTTTGGTGGCCTTCGAAACGAGGATGCTCATCGGAGAAATTCGCGTGCAAGAGGGAGTGGAGAGAGAGCGGGACGCGGGCTGGGTGGGTGGGATGTCAGGGAGTGAGTGACTGGACGACCTTGCGGGCGGCATCGGTGAGGTCCGTGGCCGCGATGATGGCTCGACCACTGGCCGCCAGCATTTCGCGGGCTCTCTCAACGTTTGTGCCTTCCAGTCGCACAACGAGCGGAACGTTGAAGCCGACTTTTTCGTAGGCGTTCAGGAGTGCGGAGACGATAATATCGCAGCGCATGATGCCGCCGAAAATGTTGACCAGCACCGCGCGGACGTTTTTGTCGGCGAGGATGATGCGGAAGGCTTCGGTCACCTGGTCTTCACTGGCACCGCCACCGACATCAAGGAAGTTGGCGGGTTCGCCACCGTGGAGCTTGATCAGGTCCATGGTGCTCATGGCCAGACCGGCGCCGTTTACCAGACAGCCGATGTTGCCGTTGAGTTTGACGTAGCTGAGTCCCGTGTCGGCGGCGCGGACTTCGGCGGGGTCTTCTTCGCTGAGATCCCGCAGTTCGACGACGTCGCGGTGACGGAAGAGGGCGTTGTCGTCGAAGGTGACCTTTGCATCGAGTGCGATAAGCTGGCCGTCTTTGGTGATGACCAGCGGGTTGATTTCCGTCATGCTGCAGTCGTACTGCACGAAGAAACGACAGATTTGTGGGAGGAACTTTTCGGCACTGCGGACAGCAGCCGCGTCGAAGCCCAGGGCGTAGGCCAGTTTGCGGGCCTGGTAGGGATAGAGCCCGGCGACGGCGTCGAAGGGTTCGGCGAGGATTTTTTCAGGGGAGTGTTTGGCGACTTCTTCGATTTCCATGCCGCCTTCGGAGGACATGATGAGCACCGGGCCGCCGACTTCGCGGTCGACGACGATCCCGAGGTACAGTTCGCGAGCGATCTGCAGTCCCTGTTCGACGAACAGCGTGTTGACCTGCTTGCCTTCGGGGCCGGTCTGGATGGTGACGAGAGTGCTGCCGAGCATTCGCTGGGCGTTCTGACGGGCTTCTTCAGCGGAGCGAACGAGGACGACACCACGCTGTTCGGGGTATTCCTTGAAGGTCCCCTTGCCGCGACCGCCGGCATGAATCTGAGATTTGACGACAGCAAGGGACCCGCCGAGCGTTTCAAAGGCGGCCGCCGCTTCGTCTGGAGTTCTGGCCACAATGCCCTGAGGCACGGCGACGCCGGCGGCACGGAAGAGTTGTTTGCCCTGGTATTCGTGAATTTTCATGACCACCCATCACTTCTGATGCAGGTTGGGAGCACATTGGGGCTGAGGTGAAGCGGCCAGCCAGCGGTGAAGACGGAACAGTCCGCTTCGGGCCACGGCGGGCGATGGACAGTGAATATACAGGCGGCTGGGGTGAGGATCGAGCATCCGCGGATTTTCCGTGGATTTTTCATGATGAATTCCGGGGAATCGGATGTTGAGGCAACAGTTTTCGGCGAAAACACCTGCAGACTACAGGTTCCCGATTGCGTGGACGGCAGCAGCCAGTTCTTCAGTGAGTTACGCGGTCGTGACAAAAGCACACCGCGACAGTGTCATCGAGGCAGCATTCATGCAGCCACGTGGCCCCTTCACCGGGAGGATCGTGCCTCGCAAAATAACTCTTTTGCAGACACCGGCCGGCAGACTGGTGGTCACCGTTACCGCACACGGCATTGCCCACAACCCACGATGGAGCCCTGCTGCATGAATGGAGACCGGCACGGATCAGTGCAGTGCACGAAGACGGAGACTCTGCCTTCTTCACCGCAGCACGGCGACCCGGAAATCAGGGTGAATCTGCACAATTTTTCGAGGGCACCTTATGCAGAGCGCAGGTTGATTCTTTTGGCATCAACTTAATTGGGCCGATGTGTCCGAAGGCCGGTTCATCGAATTGGGATACTACGGGGAAACGGGCGCTCAGTTGATTGCCATGCACCCTGCCGATTCATGGAAAAATCCGCACCTGCTGCCGCTCGTGCCCCCTCCGGATGGGTGGTACCTCCGGGCCGTTCAATCCGCATAGGAGTCCGCGGGAGCAGTTCAGTGAATGGCCTTCCCTCAAAGGAATCTCTGCGAGACGACCTGCTGTACATGTTTGTACTGGGTCCCGGGATAGGCGAGAGCATTCTGATCCGTACGCCGGGAGGCGGTTGGCTGGTCATCGACAGCTTCAGACATGGGAAACACAGAGTTTCCGCGGCGATGTCAATTCTGTCGCATTACAACGGCACGCCGGAACTGATCGTCATGACGCATCCCCATAGGGATCATTTTGAAGGAATGATCGATCTCATCGATGTCTATCCGAAAACGAAGATCGGCTGCGTGATTCCCGCAAGGATTGAAAACCGAAACCTTCCACAGCTGGATCCGGTCAACGCCCTGAAGTCGGGAGTCAAACCGACATACGATCGGGTCATGCAGGAGTGGACCAAATCACCAGAGCGAAAATGGGAAACCTTTCGCCACGCCACCTGGTCCATTGAGGGGCTGCATGTGACGTCGCTGCATCCGATCAGGCCTGTGTCCTGCACTGAGTGGAGGGCAAAGGTGCATGGCACCGAAACGCAGAAGGTGTTTGTTGGATATCTTTTACGACGGCGGCTCAGCAGGAGCTTCGCCCTCCCGGCAATTGCCTTCGCCGGAAGTGGAACACCACAGAGACGGCGTTGTTGGTTCTGCAGGGACTGTCCCCGGCTGTCTCGCGGGCCGGATTTCGGCCGCCTTCCACTGGCTCAGCAATCGCGGCTATCGCTGCAACTGCCCAAATCATCACAAACCAAAAAATCGTCCCAACCAGGGCAGTCAAATCAGACGCTCCGCCTCGGTCTCGCCGCAGGGTCTGTCCCCGCAACACGGGGTTCCGGTGTCGTCTCGCGATCTCCACAACCGGCAGAACGTCTCCGTCCGCAGGCCGCAGGGACTGTCCCCGGCAGGCCTGAAACCCCGGCAAAGGTGCATGGCACCGAAACGCAGAAGGTGTTTGGTGGATATCTTTTACGACGGCGGCTCAGCAGGAGCTTCGCCCTCCCGGCAATTGCCTTCGCCGGCAGTGGAACGCCACAGAGACGGCGTTGTCGGTTCTGCAGGGACTGTCCCCGGCTGTTTCGCGGGCCGGATTTCGGCCGCCTTCCACTGGCTCAGCAATAGCGGCTATCGCTGCAACTGCCCAAATCATCACAAACCAAAAAATCGTCCCAACCAGGGCAGTCAAATCAGACGCTCCGCCTCGGTCTCGCCGCAGGGACTGTCCCCGGCAGGCCTGAAACCCCGGCAAAGGTGCATGGCACCGAAACGCAGAAGGTGTTTGGTGGATATCTTTTACGACGGCGGCTCAGCAGGAGCTTCGCCCTCCCGGCAATTGCC
>JBJTOM010000350.1:0-2333 GCA_046074585.1 Planctomycetota bacterium
TTCCTGCGGTGGCGGTTTATGGCTGTCTGCTGGCGCTGCTCAGCTTTGCCCGTCGCCCGGCGACGATTGCCTTTCAGCGGACGCTGTGGGCGTTCCTGGGGTGTGGATTTTTGACAGCCGGGCTGGCAGCGGTCTGGTTTATCAGTCTTCAGGTGGGAGTGTTGAAGCACATTTGTCCATGGTGCATGGGTGCTCACGCCTGCAGCCTGGTGCTCGCGGGAATCGCTCTTTCCCATGCACCGCTGACACGAGCTGTGAAGCAGCAGGCCGGGGCGATTGCAGTGCTGGCCGCTGGTTTTCTGGCAGCGGTGCAGCTGGGGACGGAGCCCGCAGATCCAGTGTTTATTCCTGCTGTCGAACAGCCGGGGAACGCTGAATCCGGCAGCGAGCTTTTTGCGCCGCCCGCTGAAGCCGAGGTGTTTGCTCCGCCAACTGCCCTGCGTGTGCCCAGGGCGACCCCGGCACAGCTGTTGCTGGCATCCGGATTGAGATTCCAGGGACTCAGCAGCGTGTTATCATCCGGGATGCTGGCGACAGCGGACGAAGGTGCTGGCGACAGCAAGGAATCCGCCGCCGGTGATCAGTCGGGGAAGGGAGCGGCGTCTGCTGACGGCGACGAGGCGGGGACTGAGAATTCTGGCGGCCAGGCACCACCGCCGGTGGCTGTGCCGGGACCGCGGATGGTCACCATTTCGCTCGGAGGCACCACCACTCCTGTGCAGCTGGATGCGAACGCATGGCCGATTGTGGGATCGCCCACGGCGAAAATTGTGTTTGTGGAGTTGTTTGATTACACGTGCAGCCATTGCCGGGCGAATCACGCGTCAATTACGGCGGCGTTGCAGGCCCGCGACGTGGACGCTGCGATGATTGCACTCCCGGTTCCGCTGAACAGCATGTGTAACCGGCACACGACATCATCAAACGCGGGTGCGTGTGAGATGAGTGAGCTGTCGGTGGCGGTGTGGCGTTGCAGCAGTGCAAAGTTTGCCGCGTTTCATGCGTGGATGATGGCAGCACCGCGGACAGCCGCAGCAGCTCGGGCCTACGCGGATTCGCTGGTGGGTGCGGTGCCGATCGCTGCCGAGCTGAAGTCGGGTTTTCCGGCGAAGTTCATTGCCCAGCATGTGGCGTTGTACGGGAAGGCCGGCGGTGGCTCTGTTCCGAAGCTGATGTTCTCTGACGGTGTTGCCTCCGGGCAGGTTTCGTCAACGTGGCTGACAAATCGGTTATTGAGTCTTCAGCGGACTCTGGATGCGGCCCAGGCATTGCTGCAGGAGAATACTGAACCACTTCCGCCGGGTTCTGCGGCCTCCAGTGTGGCTGGCAAGCCAGTACTCCAGTCCGGCTCGACTTCTCGTCGCCGCAAGTAGGGGAACGTGATTTTCGATGGCTGATCGCTGGGATGTGGTCCGCGTTCCACTCGCGCGGCGGTTTTTTCTGGCCACCATTCTGCAGGCCGCAATGGTGCTTGCAGTATCGCTGCTGCTGGGGGCGATTTTCGGACGTCAGCCCCCGGCAGAACGGCTGCGGCTGCCGTGGGCGTTCGTGATCAGCACGCTGCTGCTGGCCGTTGGCAGCTGGCAGCTGGAACTGGCGCGGATGCACGTGCGGCGTGAGAAGCAGCCTGATTTCCGCCGAGCGCTCCTGCAGGCGCTCATTTCCGCCATGGCTTTTGTGGCGGTCCAGGGATATGGGCTCTGGGCGATTGACAAGGGGGGCCGATCCGCTGAGGAGGCTCAGCTGGGCGTGCATGGCTTTGTGATTATGTTCACGGCCCTGCATGCGATGCACTTTCTGGTGGCTCAGTCCATCCTGCTGTGGGTCACCCTTTCGGCCTTTGCAGATCGTTATGACCACGAGTATTCGTGGGGGGTGACGTTCGCTGCAGGATTCTGGCACATTCTGGGTGTGGTCTGGATCTGTATTCTGTTCGTGTTCACGACCGCCAATATTTCGCCGCCAGTGGGGTGATGGTCTGTTTGTCGGGAAGGGCGAAGCTCCTCCTGAGCCTCAGGCTCAGATTTTGAACTACGAGGGACGTTTCAGAGCGTTTCACCCCTCAGCCCTCAGCCGGCGAATGGGGGAGCCAGGGTGATGTGTCGCGTCGAAGGTGAGTTTCCTTTGGTCAGCTTCATGACTTTTTCATCCTGATCGACTATGCTCGCATGTCGTTTCTCTCACCTCCATGGAGTCCCCGGACCATGACCAGTCGCAAACCTGGCCGTTTCAATCTTTCACGTCGCCGGATGATCCTTTCGGGGTGTTCAGCAGCCGCTCTGCCGCTGCTGCCGAGTGAGCTGACGGCATTTCCTTCCAGCCGCCCACGCGGC
>JBJTOM010000351.1:0-6111 GCA_046074585.1 Planctomycetota bacterium
TGAGGGGTCGAACGCCCTGCAACACCCCACACCGGTGTGTCACTTCCCACTTCTCACTTCTCACTTCTCACTTCTCACTTCGAAGCATCATATGGTTTGGCTGGGTACCACGCGTCCTCACGAGCGCAGCTCGGTGGCGGCGATTGCAGTGCCCTTCGCCCGCGGACTGCCGTCCGGCGGCCCAATTGCTCTTACCGGGGGAATTAACATCCACTGCACGCCGCATCACGTTGGGGCGGAGTCCCAAACACCAGGACGAGTGCCCTTAACACCGATTCATCATCCGACCCGCGACACCGCGTATCCGGGCCGCAGAGAAACCGCTGTCAGTGATGCTCAGGGGGCAGGATTTGCAGTCTGAGCTCTGGAGGAGGCCCAGGTCAGGGCGAGCTGCAGCTGGGGGTCGGCGGCGAGTAGTTGAGAGAGATCGGCGGTTTTGCCGGTGGGGTCAGCGGCGGATGTGAAGACTTTCTGCCAGGCGTTGAACTGTTCCGTAGTGAGCCTGGCGACCTGTTCCGTGTCCGGGCTGACTCCCCAGACGTCTTCGTTTTTGAATTCCGGATATCGATGAATGTTGATTCCGCTGGGGCGGAGATAACCGGCGGTTGTGAGTTTCATGGCTGACTGCCCGCGTTCCATCCGCACCACGGACTGAACGGTCCCTTTTCCGAAGCTGCGTTCTCCGATTACGGTGGCCCGGTTGTTGTCCTGCAGGGCGGCGGCCACAACTTCACTGGCGGACGCTGACTGGCGGTTAATCAGGACAGCAAGAGGCAGTGAGTTGGCAATGGCAGTGCCTTCGGCGGCATCCCAGACACGTTCCCTGACTGCTCGCCCCTGCATCGAAACGATCCGACCGGATTCAAGGAACATATCACAGATTTCGATGGCAGCATCCATGAGTCCTCCAGGATTGGAGCGGAGATCGATCAGGAGTGCTGCGGGATTCAGGCCGGCGACGGTTTCGAGTGTTCTGCGGAGGTCATCGATGGTGGAGCGGCTGAAGTGGGTAATGCGAATGCAGGCGATGCGATGAGCGGGGTCGACCAGCCACTGTGGCGAACCATCCGGATTGCGAATGGCGGGGATTACGGTGGGCAGCTGAATTCTTTCCCGGGTGATTTCCAGTTTCAGCGGCTGTTCTTCACCGGTGCGTCGAAGGGTGATGGTGACGGATCGTCCTTCGGGACCGGTCATGAGTCGATTGATTTCCGGGGGTGAGAGGCCGGTGACGGGTCTGGAATCGACTTCGACGAGCAGATCACCGGCGCGAACTCCGGCGCGGGCGGCGGGGGATTCGGGCAAAACGCTCTGAATTTCAGCTCGAGCGGGATTGGGAACCATCTGCAGACCGATACCAACGAATTCCTGATCGATGTATTGTTCGAATCTGGCGAGATCCTGCGGGGGAATCCAGGAGGACCAGGGGTCGAGCCCGGTGAGCATTCCGCGGATGGCATTATCGATGAGTTTGCGGCGATCCACATCCCGGACGTATTGCAGATCCACCTGTCCGTAGGCTTCGGCGAAGAGCTTCATGAGCTCAAATTCTTCCCGGACCCTGGCGGCTGCTGCGGCCTTTTCGTCACGGGCACTCAGCGTGCGGGCGGTGAAAAAGCCGAGGCTTGCGGCTGCAAGACAGAGGAGGAGAAGGGAACCGCGTTTCACGGCCTGTATCCTGCAGCGGGTGAAGAGTGACTCTGATCTGTGATCTGCCTTTCGGCGACGGCTCAGGCAGCTTTTGCGAGGGCCGGACCTGAAGTTGATGCCTGACCGGAAGTTGCCGGCATTGCAGTTTCCATGGCGAGCACTTCGTCGGCCATGGCGAGATAGTCATGCGCACCATGCGATTCCGGTGCATAATCCAGAACAGACTGACCGAACCCGGGGGCTTCAGCAAGCTTGATATTGCGACGGATGCGTGAGCGGAAGATGCGGGCCTGCGACCATGGAGTTTCACGGTCACTTGACTGCAGAAAATGCTGGAGGTCATCGACGACGTCAGCAGCGAGTCGAGTCCCGGATTCGTACAGGCAGAGCATAATTCCGGTCGCTCGGAGTTCGCGGTTGAGTCGGCGTGTGACGAGTGCGGTGGTTTCGAAGAGTTTTGAGAGTCCCTGCAGGGCGAAAAAATGCGGCTGCAGCGGAATAAAGACTTCGCTGGCGGCAGTGAGCGCATTAATGGTCAGAATTCCGAGCGATGGCGGGCAGTCCATGATGACATAGTCGAATCGCTGCTGATCACGCCATGACTGCATGGAGCGTCGGAGCAGGAATTCGCGTCCCTGAACTCCTGAAAGTTCAATTTCTGTTGCCGCCAGATCAATGTTTGCGGGGACAAGCGAGAGATTATCAGAAATGAAGTGACGGGTATCGTCGAGAGAATTCTGTTGTGTGAACACGCCATAGATCGAGGCCGCATCGGGACCGGCTTCGACGCCCAGATGCAGTGATGCGTGACCCTGGGGGTCAAGATCCATCAGGCAGACACGGCGCCCGCTGCGTGCGAGTGCTGCTGCGAGATTGACGCTGGACGTTGTCTTGCCGACCCCGCCTTTCTGATTCATCACGGCGATAATGCGCATCCTGCTGATCCTGCCTCGTGCCAGTGCCCGGAATGGAGACGACTGCTGTCCCAAATCTGTTGTCGAGTTTAGCGGGCGGCGATTTTCTGTGACAGATGCAACCAGAGCCATTCCGGCTCAGACGCAATTCAGCAGGCGGCAGACCGGCGAATGCTGCGGGCTACCGTGAACAAGGCGGCGAAACCTGCCGATTGGCCGTGAAAACGCACCTACAGGCCTTTGAGGAAGGCGTGCAGTTCAGGCCCCATATCGTCGTCGTCCGCTGCCGACGAGTGAATGGCCGTGGGGTCGTCGTCAGCGAGGGAGGCTGGAGATTCGACGCCTGCCTGGAGCGTCTGATCGATGTGCGAAACGGGTTCGTATTCGGGGTTTTCTTCCGCGGGCAGTGCTTCGCTGTCCGATTCAGGTGCAGCGGGAAACCACGGATTCAGACGCAGCGTCGGAGGCAATGGCGGTTCACCATCGTCGTTTGCCTGGGCATCATTGCGTGACCACATCGGACGATCCGGAGGAAACTGTCCGGACAGAACATCGGGGTTGAGCACGTCGACGCCGTCAAGGGCCGCCATGCCGCGCAGATCCATGTCGTGAGCCGTTGTTGCGGTATCCATACGATCAGACCGCGGAACAGCAGCGGTTGAGTTGGGCGTGATCACCACAGCATCGTCTGCGGAGCCAGCGTCCGCAAGCTGCCGTCCCAGTTCGATAATCTCCAGCCGACTGTCGGCAGCATAAGGGACATGCTCAATTGTGGCCTGAAGGGCCTGCACAGAGGAGGTGCGAGGTTCAGACAGATGCGGCCCTGAGTCCTGTTCGCGAGCACTGTACGTTGTGTCCGCAGAGGATCCGGCGGATTCCGTGATCACTTCATTGAGCACTCCGCCTGGCAGCACGCCGCTGGAAACGGCTTCGGGCCGCACATGCACCACGAACCTCACCGGTCCAAGGCTGATCTGAGTGCCGTCGCTGAGTTCCCTGCGAACCCCGGAGGCCAGACGCGTGCCGTTCACCCACGTGCCGTTGCTGCTGTCCAGATCGCTGATGGAAACGCCTTCCCGGCTGACGCGAAGAAAGCAGTGGCGACGACTGACCTGCGGTGCTGAGAGGCGCAAATTGCAGTCGGAACCTCGACCGATCACGATATCGTGACGAACCGTGATCCTGCGAACACTGGAGGACTGGTCCAGCAACTCAAGAACGATCTTCATGGGAATGCCTGAGAGGCAGCGAACGGGTAGGTATACAGTTAAATCGGCGACTCTTTCCTGATTTTGGAAAGGATTTCAGAAGTTCCGGGGTTTCGCAAGGAGAAATGGGAGTTTTGGGAAAATATCATGCCGTTTTCTGAACGAAAACAGAATTCTGACTGGGAATTTTCATGGTGTACGGGGAATTGTGCCAATCCTCCAGCAATGTCTGGCTCGCATTTTCCCGATTGGCTGCTCAGCGGGTCGAAATCCATCGGGATTGAGTGAGTTGCGACCAATGAATTGGCTCGGGCATGGCAGCGGAACCGAAAATCGAGGCATGCGACGTTTTGATTTTCGGGTTTCGCCTGCTGGCGGGGTTCTGTGAGGGCGAGGGATGATTATTGATGCACATCAGCATTTCTGGCAGCTGGATTTGCCGTTTGAGTATGGTTGGTTGTCCGCGGAGCGGCATGCAGCGATCTGTCGGGACTATTTGCCGCGGGATCTTGAGCCGCATTTGCGGAAGTCGGGGATCGACCGAACGGTGTTTGTGCAGACTCAGCACAACCTTGATGAAACGCGGTGGGCGTTGCGGCTGGCTGACGAGCACGCGTTTATCGCGGGTGTTGTGGGGTGGGTGGATCTGGCTTCCACAGGCTGTGAGGAGCAGCTTGAGGAGTTGCAGAAGCATCCACGGTTCTCGGGAATTCGGCACATTGTGCAGGACGAGCCCGATCAGGATTTTATCGTGCGTCCGGAGGTCTTTCGGGGCCTGCGGGTGCTGGAGCGACATCGGGTGCCGTATGACCTGTTGTTTTATCACCAGCATCTGCGGCACGCCGTGACGGTGGCCAGGGCATTTCCCGAATTGCCGCTGGTGATCGACCATCTGTCGAAGCCTCAAATCCGTGAGCAGGTGTTGAAGCCATGGGCTGAGCAGTTGCGGGCGGCGGCGGCGTGTCCGAACGTATTCTGTAAACTCAGCGGGATGGTGACAGAGGCCGCCTGGTCAGCATGGACCACGGCCGATCTGCGTCCGTATGTCATGACAGCCCTCGAAGCTTTTGGCCCTGAGCGATGCATGTACGGGAGCGACTGGCCGGTGTGTGAATTGGCAGCAGAGTATGGTGAGGTTTACGGGGCGCTGCGTGAACTGCTGGCCGGGTTGAGTGCTGGGGAGTCGGCGCGGGTCTTTGGCGGGACGGCTGCAGAGTTTTACAGACTGCGACTGTGATCACGGAGCAGGACTCGTTCGCTTCAAATGGCTGTTGACAATTCAGCGTGAGGGCTTTAGGAAGCGGGCCCGCTCTGGCCGGCACTGTCGCTGGACCATAACGGGTGCGATCACGCTCGGTCTTCCGGCAATCCAGCACACCGGTCTGGTGACAACCATGGTCAGTCCGGCAACTCTGAAGGTCTTCACGATGCGATTTCAGGTCCCAGCCTGGTTCCTGTCGGGTTTGTGTCTGTTGCTGGTGGCTGCCTGGACCAGCCACGGGATTGCTGATGAGCGAATCGACCGGATTCGGAAGAGTTGGGAGGCGCGTCGGGAACTGTCGAAGCAACTCCATCTGAAGTTCTCTTCCGTGCGAATGGAATCGCCACCACCAGGAGAAATCTCGGATGCCGATCGTGCCGCAGGCCGAACTGGTCTTCGCCGTCATCACCTGACTTCAGAAATGTGGTTCTCTGGCGACAGGATCGCAATTTCGATCGAGCGTGATCCACAGGAGGTGCCCTGGTTGCCGGCGAGGGCTTTCTATGTTCACACGGAACAGGGCAGTCGTTACATCCATGCAAGTTCGGTCAGCCAGGTCTTTGATGCCAGTTCCACTGGTGGTGTGAGTCCAAAGCAGCGCGTCGGCCATTTTGGGCTTTATCAGGTATTTTTTCCGCCGATCCTGTCATTCCGGGCGGCCGAATCCGGCGCATTGTCCTTTCCGCTGTCGCGGGCTGTAATTGACAGCGAAGTCAGGAAGATCGGCGACGTGGAGTGCATAGCGCTCCGAGTGGATGAGAAGCGCGAGGAATTGATGACAACAGAAGTCTGGGTGGACCCGAATCGGGAATTCGTGCCACTGCGCATCCTGACGCGACGCAATCAGATTCCAACACGGCAGTTTGATCTGACGTTTCAGGCCCATCCAAAAGCAGGCTATGCAATTGCTTCGTGGACGTTTAAGTCCATCAGGAGCAATGGAGAGCTGTTGTTGAGTGAGGATGTGAGTGTTCAGGTGTTTGATACTGACACGCCGATACCGGAGTCTCAGTTCAGGATTCAGTACCCGCCCGGCGCGACGATCAGCGTCGATGGTTTGCAGGGGCGGGTTCAGGTC
>JBJTOM010000352.1:0-7968 GCA_046074585.1 Planctomycetota bacterium
ACAACTGAGGGTGGCATTGGTGAGTGAGAGTGAGAGCAGGGTCAGACTGAGGGGGAAGCGATCCAGTTTCGTGCGGAGTGTGGCAAGGAGCACCAGCAGAAACAGCAGGGAGGCAAGGGCCGGGAGTGGCGCACTGAGTTCATCAATCACGATGATGTCACTGCGGCCGGTGAGCCATTGCAGCAGATCCCAGTGATCATGGGCCTCGAAGGAATGCACCGTGCTGAAGTCGATCCATTCGCCGATGGTGCAGATCGAGGTCGCGGCGGCGAAGAGGAGAGCCATCGCGTGGGCGCGGGTGAGTTTCCGTGTGCAGGCACAGACGGCTGCGCCCGCGAGGGGCAGCAGGATGGCGATTTCAAGCCATGGAAGATGGAGTTCGCCGATCATGAATGAACTTTCGCGAGCGTGCCGAGTAATGCTAAGGGGGGAGGGGATCATAAAACCGGTGGTGCAGCCGGTGCAGTTATTCAGCCGGACAGCGCACTGTCCTCCGCTGCGTGCTGCGCTGGCCTGCCCTGCGTGGTACTGCTGGTCCCGGAGAGCCATGTGGTCCAGCGACGTTCCATTCGGTCTGACCAGAGAAACAGAGCGGTGACGGGGCGGACGAGGTAGTCGTCGAGGATGGGGTCAAGATTGCCGCGATCGAAAGCGAAGCGATACAGACGTGCTTCGCGCGCGGGCGCGGCAACTCCGATCCTTTCGGAGGAGCTGTGATGATCACCGAGTGCATTGATCATGGAGTTGTAGTCCTTGAGCAGTGAGGGCGCGCGCACGAGTTGCAGCGTGCGAAAGCAGGCGTGGCCGATGATGTGAATCAGCGGAATGTATCGAAGTCCAAACCCGATTTCGGTCACGATCAGGCTGACCTGAATGAGTGAAGCGAATGCGAGGCTGCTTTTGACGTCGGCCTGGACACGGGCGGCCATGGCCGCGAAGACGCAGGTGGAGAGCCCGAGAAGCACGACAAGTGTCTGCAGCGGCAGTGACACGTCCAGCAGCGGTCCCATGCGGAGGAGCAGAAAAGCCCCGAGATGTACGGAGAGGGCTCCGTAGAATACGGCACTGGAGGGCGTGGGGCCTTCCATGGCTCGCGGGAGCCAGCCGGAGAAGGGAATCAGTGCGGATTTGCCGGCAGCAGCAAAGAGCAGCAGCAGGCCGACGAGCAGAGCGGCATCTGGAGAAATCACTGCGTCGCCTTCGGGCCAGGTCCCCTGCCCTGCAAGGCCAGCGAAGTCCCCGGAACCGGAGAGGTGATGGAGTGTCAGGGCAGCCAGCAGGAATGCTGCATCCGCGATCCGGTAGATCGACCAGACGCGGAGGCCATTCTGCACGGGTCCGCGACGATCCTGGAAGAAGGCGACCAGCAGAGCGGAGGAGAGGCCGACGAGTTCCCAGCCAAAGAACAGTGTTTCGATGGTGCCGGCGGCTGACGAGAGGATCATTCCGGTGAGAAAGAAGGAGAAGAACAGAAAAAATCTGGGGAAACCCTGTTCGCGGTGCAGATACCGACTGGCAAACGCGCTGATCACTCCGCACAGCACAAACGTCATAACGACAAATGGAACACTGAGCCGATCGAAAACGAATTTGAGAGTAAAGTGAAAGTGGGCTTCAGCGGGGAGACCTGTGGTGGAGTGATGTTCACGAGTGACATCTGTTTCGCCGACATGCGGAGACGCCCGGTCCGGCAGTCGGACCCAGTCACCAGCGGAAACGGGCACATAGCGACTGTCGGAGACAAGCATAGTGGCGAGGATTGCGAGGGAGGCGGCAAGTCCGGTGGCAACAGCGCAGGCGGTGAGCCGGGAGATGCTGCGTTCGCTGAGTTGAATACGCAGCAGCATGCACAGGCCGAGAACGGCCGTGAGCAGAAGAGGGGCGGCGATCACGATCAGTCCGAGAAGTTTAAGCATGGCTGACAGAGGCCTTCTGTGGAGGGATCACAGAGCGGGGTGAATGGTTGCAAATGGCAGATGTTCACGGCGTCCCTGGTACCAGCTGAGTGAGCCGTTGGCTTCGGGGAGTGAATCGGTTTCCGGCTGGTAGGGCTGAAAGCTGCCGTTGACGAATCTTTGAATGGTGCTGGAGTGGGGGTCGAGCACGGCGAGCTGGGCCCATCCATTGCGGCAGATGGAGGCGATATTGGAATTGCGATCCATGATCTGCAGGAGGGCATCAGGGGTGGATTCGATCAGAAACAGCAGTCTAACGGGTTCATGAATATCAACGCCCTGCCAGGGAAGGCCAGGTCTGAGATCACTGGCGGCCCCATCCATGACGCCCAGCAGCGAGGTGATATTGTGCGGAAGTTTGGTACCGCTGCCCCAGCCATGGTTATCGATGGCGGACAGTGTGTAGAGCAGGTTGATGCCTTCGCAGACGGGGATGACGGCTGCGAGGATGCGGGCAAGGATGGCGGAGTCGGGTGTGTCGAGAGTTGCGTCGTAGGACATGAGGAAGGAGCGGCGGTCGAGAAACAGTCCGCGGACGCGGCTGCGACGGCCGACGAAGCACATGGCATTGGTGCAATTGCCGTATTCGGGGCGGGTCTGGGCCAGGTCTTCAGCGCGTTCCTGAACATGTCGCAGGGCCTCTGCTGCGGGGAGATCGAGGCTGGCGGCTTCAAAGCGGCGGCAGCGTTCGTGAGCATTGCGTTCGAGGACAGAACTGAGCAGAGAGCGGAGAGAGCGAAGGTGGGCGACGTGTGAGGATGGCAGCAGTTCGAGGTCAAAGAAAGTGATTTCTTCGGTGGCGGTGTTGTGCAGTCCCCCGATGAACCAGGTTTCTTCCGGAATGGAGATGCCGCGGGATTCCAGTTGTCTGCGGACGCGGCGGTCATTGAGCATGGCGGCGAGTGCCCGCGCGTTGGCTCCGCCGGGATTTCCCGAACAGGCGCCGCAGTGATAGGCGGATTCATGGGGGTTGTTGAGGCAGACGGAGCCGTGTCCGAGGATCAGAACGATGCTGGCAAAGTCGGTGATCAGTCCGATATCGCGGAGTGAGCGTTCGGAGACGTTGACCATTTCGGACAGAGTGAAGCCGATGCCTTCCTCGTTTGGTCCCGCAGGAGAGCCTTCGGGGCGTTCGAGTCGGAGTCGGGTGATGGCTGGTGGCGCGACGATACGCCGGGCCGTTCGATTAACTCGGGCCGCGAACCGCGGGAAGAGGATTCGTCCGAGGAGTGGCACGGTGGCGAGTGGTCCAAGGAAGGTGGTGAGCAGTGCGCCGGCGAGGGAGGAACGACTGCTGGAATCGATTCCCTGGGAGGCGCGGCCGAGGATCCGTCGGGCAGTGGCGCGGTGTCGATGGGAGTCTTCAAGGGCGTAGACGACGTCTTCGACAATCCAGTTTTTAGGTGTGATGACGACGGGGCAGAGAGCAGTCCAGGTGGCTTCAGCGGCGCCGCGGTAGTACATGGGCACACAAAAGAAGCCGGCGTTGCCAAAGGTCTCTATTTCGGGGCAGGCCTCTTCGAGGTGCCGTCGGAAGGATTCTTCGCGGGCGTCGATGCAGGTAACAATCTGGAATTTTGGCCTGGGAGGTTTGATGTGGGGCCGCGCGGCGCGGATGTGGACGGCGTCAAGAGCCTGGTGCAGCAGTCGACGTTCGAAGGCCAGGTGAAAGAGTCGGCGTCGTTCGAGGCTGTCGAAGGCGCGGACTTCCTGTTGGAGCGCCAGCCATTGCCCGGGCGTCAGGCTGGCGAGTTCGGTTGGGCCCCAGCAATGAATCTGAGCAAGCTGGAGAAGTACGAAAGCTTCGTGCCTGGCCGTCGATTGCAGTTGGGAGCGTTGGAATTCCGGCAGCAGCCTCGCCGTCGCCTCGGGAATGCTCAGCTGTGCCCCGAAGTGCTGACGAATCACCTCTGTGGCAGCCAGCTGATCAAGAATGAGGCGAACAGCCAGAAACTGGACGAGTGTACCGGGAGGGGAGGCGCGAAACACGCGGTCGGGGCGCGTTTCGGTTTGCCAGAGCATACCTGCCCATCCACGCAGGGCAAGCAGCGACTGGCGGAGCCAGGTCGCGCGTTGATCGGGTGGGATGCTGAACGCCTGCAGTGATTCAAGGATGCTGGCTGCCGGCGTGATTTGGCCACTGCGAAGGGGCTCAAGCGCGGCGGGGAGCTTGCGGAGCCAGTGGCGGGCACCGATGACCGGTGTCCGAAACAGGCCGCAGAAGGCCGCCAGAAATCCATCTTCCTGATCCGGCAGCGACCATTGGGCATAGCCCTGATCCAGCCAAGCGGCACAGAAGCCGACGAGGACCTCATTGACAAGTTCATCAGGATCGTGGCCGGTGGTGGAAATCAGCAGATCGCGAATCCGTGATGCACTCACCGTCGGCTGGCTTTCCCCTGATGTTTCGATCGTGCCCAGCCCCCGCTGGACGAGGGCCCACATCCATTTCAGCGATGCCTCTTCCCAGTCGCCTTCCTTCCAATGGTCAGGGAAGCCGGAGGTCGGCAGAATGCCGGACGTGGCAAGGATACTTCGATGTTGGGCAGCTTCGCGATCGGCCACGGTGAGGCTGGACCAGTGCAGCAGCCATGCCCGGGAGGATTCGAGGAGTGCGGTGCGGCAGGGAACAGAGACAGCCGAATGAAATCGTCGCAGCCCATCCAGTTCCGCGATCATCCAGTGCAGTTCGTGATCGGTTTCCGGGGTGAGCAGATCACGAAGTCGCGTGAGCCGCAGTTCGAGGCGTGGTGCGAGCCCGGCGACTGTTTCCTGAGCCGTGCTGCCGCAGTCCTCTTCAAGAATTTCCCGCAGGTCACATTCGCGAATTCGGCCACGCTGCAGTTTGCTGCGATAGCGAGTTTCGCTGAGCCAGGGCTGGCAGCCGTAGATTTCCGGAACCAGTCGCAGCACGTCAAAGAAAGACGACTGTTCCATCCCCTGCAGGGGGTTCAGGAAGGCAAAGGATGTGATCGGACCCTGCAGCGGCAGTAGTTCTGCCAGTTGACGGATTTCCTGTTCGACTTCCAGTTCGAGGTCGGACATGTTGTCTTTCCGTGCGGTGGAGTGATTGAAGAGCGGTTCCCGCCACCGATGAATTGTGGCCGCCGTGTCGGGCGCAGGTTGCAGCGGACGAACATGGTGCGGCCCGCAGGGCGTGACGATCACAGGGAGATCGAGCTGGCTGCAGAGCCATCGAACACCGAACTGCGCTGCGACGTGGTGACTGTTTTACAAGACGGAGCAGGCTTACCCAGCGATGGCAGGAGGATGGGATTTTCCCATCAAATCTTTTGCAGGACGGCCTGAGCAATGAAAGGTTTGCCCGCATATGCATCATCAGTCACGTTGAATGCACTGCGCGAGCGGCATGACGTCAGGCTGAACGCGACGGCGGGGGCCTGCAGCCGCGGGCATCGATGGGGCGAGAGGGAACTGGCAGGGCGGCAAGGGCCTCGTGCCGGTGTTCCGGGCGGTTCAGATTGACATCAAACCAACCCGAATGTCCTATGAATTCGGACTCTTCGATCTCGGGTTCGATTAACGAGCTTTCGGGGGATTCTGTGATGGCGTTGACGGCATCCAACAGGCCGGAATGTCCCTCTGAAAACGCAAATGCGGAGGACGACAGCCAGATGGCTTGCGTCAGGCAGAGCGTGAGGATGCACAGAAAATGCTGCATGGAAAAATTTTTGCATCCAGAGCCTGCTGTGTCAAGTGCAACCCACATTGAATCCTGAGAAAACCTTGGGAACGGCGTTGGTTTTCCGAGTTGGGTCTGAGGTAAGTGGGCTGGTTTTCTAGGGCCGTGTGATCGCTTCGTCGGTATTGATGAGTGCGGTGATGGCTGTGGACCATGCGGCGACTTCGAGTGGATCTGGAACAGGGGCATGGTGCGTGGCGGTGTTGGTTTCCGCGGTTGCGGGCGGGGTGGCGATCAGCGTGGCGTTGAGCAATTGCGGAGCGGCTTCGGGGTGTGTCTGAAAGTGCTCCCGGGCGGCATTGAGCACGGCAGCGAGGGCTTCAGTTTCGGCGGCGGCCGGGGGGCGGCAGAGAATTCGCTGAAACGCGAGATTCCAGCGTTCTGCATCGGACGGCAGCAGGAGCAATTGTTTGGCCAGATGCTGCGAGGCGGCGAGGTAAGTAGGGTCATTCAGGAGCGCGAGTGCCTGAAGGGGTGTGTTGGTTCGGGAGCGGCGGATGACGAAGGTTTCACGGTCGGGAGCGTCAAAGGTGGTCATTCCGGGTGGCGGGCAGGTGCGTTTCCAGAAGGAGTAGAGACTTCGTCGGCGTGCATTTTCGCCGGCATCGGTGGCATATTTCTCGCGGCGTTCCACAGAGACATCCTCCCAAAGTCCTTCCGGCTGCCACGGACGTACGCTGGGGCCCCCGACAGTGGTGCTGAGCAGACCGCTGGCGGCCAGTGCATTGTCGCGAATGAGTTCTGCGGGGAGTCTGAGTCGGGAAGCGCGGGCGAGCAGCGTGTTGCGGGGGTCGATTTCGCGGAGTTCGGCCGTGACTGTGGAACTTTGTGCGTAGGTGCGGGAAAGCAGCATGGCCTTCAGCAGGGCACGCTGGTTCCAGCCGGATTCCACCAATTCCACGGCGAGCCAGTCGAGCAGTTCGGGGTGTGACGGGGGGGCTCCCTGAATGCCGAAGTCAGCTGAGGTTTCCACGATGCCAGTGCCAAACAGCATTTCCCAGAGGCGGTTGACGGCAACGCGGCTGGTGAGTGGGTGTCCGGGGGCTGTGAGCCAGCGGGCCAGCTCCAGTCGCGTGGGTTCCGGGGCATCAGCCGGGGCTGGCGGGAGGCTGCGGGCAAACACGGCGGGAATGGCCGCGCGGACCTGCGGACCACGCTGATCGTACTGACCGCGTTTCAGCAGAAATGAGGGCCTTCGCTGGTCCAGTTCCTGCATCACTATCGTCACAGGAACCTGCTTTTCGATTTCACTGCGCCTGCCCGGAATCCCGGCCAGTTCCTGGCGGAGGCCTGCGGAGAGCGGATCAGCGAAATCAAGGTAGTAGCTGCGGATGAGCTGCTGCAGATCGGGTGTGCGTTTGTCAGCGGGTGTGGCCAGCAGTTCGCGGAGACCTGCAGCGGGTGCTCCGGCAGCCAGGCGTTTGGCGTCGGCTTCCTCAAGGCCCCGACGGAAGACTCGCAGATCATCGATCGCTCCGCGAAACGGAGCCGAGTTCTGACGACGACCGATGTGAAAGGGTTTGTCGGTGCGGAGTGTACCATTGAGCGCGTTGTCAGTCCTGGCGGTCAGCTTCTGCGGCAGACCATCCACATAAAGCGTCACGCCTGTGGAGCGGCGGGAGCCATCGTAGCAAAGCAGCAGATGCTGCCACTGGTGAAGCAGCAATGGCTTTTCGGCGACCACCTTAAAAGCTTTATCGGGCCAGTGATGCACAAAGTGAGCGGCCGGGCGACTGGATTCCAGAATCAGATCGTAGCCGCGATACGCAGCGGCATCGTCCATGCGACTGAGCACAGTCGCGGCATCGCCGGATTCGGGCTTGACCCAGACGGAGACGGCAAACGCCTGATCCGACTCGAAGTCGCCCACGGCGGCCGCAGCGATCCATGAGGTCCCATTGAAGTGTGCGGCCTGGCCAAAACGTCCCGGCACTGACTGGCGGGGGCCGTTGTGCTGTCCGGCGGGGGCTGCAGAAAGCTGTTCAAGGTAGTTACCGTCCGCTTCATCCAGCGTGAATGCAGCGGCCAGTCCAGGCTGAGCGGGCTGGTCCAGTTCCGCGGGCGTGAGTGCGGCTTCCCAGGCGGCAACGGCATCGTCAGCAGCATCACGGCGCTGCCGGAGCCGCGTCTGCAGGTCGGCTTCGAGTGCGGTGAGGCGTTCGAGTTCGGCCTGCTGAGCGGCAGTTGGCACCTTCAGAAGCGGTTCGGCCATCCGCCCGGCGCTGTAAGACACGATGCGGTCGGGAACATTGTTGAAGAAAGCGGCCAGCTGGTAGAAGTCCTGCTGTGAGATCGGGTCGTACTTATGGT
>JBJTOM010000353.1:0-7408 GCA_046074585.1 Planctomycetota bacterium
TTGATCAGTTTACGATTGAGCAGCTGGCGGGTGATCTGCTGGCAAACCCAACAGAAGCGCAGCGGATTGCCACGGGGTTCCATCGCTGCACACCGGTCAACGTGGAAGCAGGGTCGCTCCCGGAAGAAACGCGGGCTGAGCAGTTGATTGACCGCGTGAACACAACGGCCGCCGTCTGGCTGGGCACCACGCTTGAATGTGCTCAGTGCCACGACCATAAGTACGACCCGTTTACGCAGGTCGATTACTATCGGCTGCTGGCATTCTTCAACCAGACAGCCCTCGAAGCAGATCGGAAGAATTCACAACAGCCGTCCTCGATCGCCTTCCTTGGCCCTGAAATGGTGCTCAGCAATCCTGAGCGTGACAGTCGTCGGCGCGAAATCACGGCGCGTGTGGCGGCGCTGCGAAAGCAGGTGTCGTCGGCCGAACAGAAGCCACCGGCCACGCCGCGCAAAGGCCGCAGCCGTGGTGCAGCCCGAACTGAGGGGACAGACAGCCCCGCTCCAGCCACCACGTCACCAGCAATCGCACCACCAGCAATCGCACCACCAGCGACCACGCCACCAGCCACCGTTGCCGTGCAGGAGACTGTGCTGCAGTTGACGGACTTTCAGTCCGCGGGTGTGATGGACGAATGGCGACTCCTGGACGATGGTTCCCTGCTGATCACGGGCGCGGATCCGCCTGCCACCGACACCTATACGGTGGTGATCCCGGTGATTCCCGGGGACGTGCATGCGATTCGGCTGGAGGCGCTCACGCACGACGAGCTTCCGGGGCGTGGCCCGGGCCGTGGGTCTGCCGACCGTCCGAATTTCGTGCTGCACGAACTCAAAGTGGAATTGGAAGAGTCGGAGGGCCATCGTCGCCAGCTGGAGTTTTCCGCAGCATGGTCTGATTTCGCTCAGCAGAAATGGGCTGCTGCGGGTGCCGTGGACGGTCGTCCGGAAACCGGCTGGGCCATCGCTCCTCAGTTTGGCCGCGATCATTTTCTTGTTGCCGTGCTCCGTGAACCGCTGCAGGCCAGGCCGGGTGCGAGGCTGCGGGTGCAGCTGCAGCAGAATTTCGGCACTGCAAGGACTCTGGGCCGGTTCCGTCTGAAGGCCGTCTGTGGTGGCCTGCCGGAACGTCCTGAGGACGATACGGCGAGTGAAGTGGAGGCGCTGCGGCAGGAGGAGCTGGCCGTTCTGGAACGGGAGCTGGAGGGTTTGCAGCCTGAGACAACGCTGGTGATGGTTGAGCAGTCCGGGAAGCGTGCGAATTACGTCTTTGAGCGGGGCGACTATCGTCGGCCGGGCGTTGCCGTCGAACCGGGCATTCCGGGTTTTCTCGCCGGGCCAGATTCCTCTGTGCCCATTCCCGGCGGGGCGTCCTCGCTGGAGTTGCGGACGCGTCTGGATCTGGCGCGGTGGCTGGTATCGCGTGACAACCCTCTGGCCGCTCGCGCTGCTGTCAATCGCTGGTGGGCGGAGCTGTTTGGTGAGGGTCTGGTATCAACTCCGGAGGACTTTGGGGTGAAGGGCGACGCACCGACGCACCCGGAGCTGCTTGACTGGCTGGCAGTGGACCTGATGGATCACGGCTGGTCGATGAAGCATGTGCTGCGGCAGATTGTGTTGTCGGAGACCTATCGGCAGTCATCGGCACAGAGTTCAGTGGGGCAGCGGGTGGATGAGCGGAACCGGCTGTTATGGCGGGGGCCGGCAGTTCGCATGGACGACGAGATGATCAGCGACAATCTGCTGGCGGTCAGTGGGCTGCTGAGTCAGAAGCAGTTTGGTCCGCCGATCCGTCCTCCGCAGCCCGAGGGATTATGGGCGAAGGTGGGTGGCACGCAGTACGAGTATCGGGTGAGTGGAGGTGAGGATCTGTGGCGGCGAGGGATTTATGTGGTGTTGAAGCGGAGTGCGATGCATCCATCGCTGATGACCTTTGACGCGTCTTCGCGTCTGAACTGCACGATTCGTCGTCCGCGGACGAACACACCGCAGCAGGCGCTGGCGTTGTTGAACGACCCGGTGAGTGTTTCTGCGGCGCGTGCGTTGGGTGCACGGGTATTGCGGGAGTTGCCAGGGGGCAGTGACGCAGAGCGTCTGGAGCGGGCGTTTCGGCTGAGTCTGGCGCGGCGTCCGCAGCCGGAGGAGCTGTCGGTGCTGGCCGGACTTCTGGCTGCTCAGCGGGCCGCCTTCGGCAGTCGCCCGGCCGATGCGGCCCTGATTGCCGGTCCGGCGGACTCCGGTGGGGGAACAGAGCATTCTGTGGAGGCGGCAACTGAGCGGGCGGCATGGAGCAGTGTGGCGGCGGTGTTACTCAATCTGCATGAAACGGTGACGAAGAATTGAACGTGCGGTGAGGGGGAGCAGCAGCAATGGGGATGTCAGCAGATCAGTCAGGGATTGCGAGGCGGCAGTTGACCGGCACGGCGTTGCGTGGCCTGTCGATCCTCGCTGGTGCGGCGTTTGCGGAACTGGATGGCGGATCGCGAGCGGCTGGCGGGGATCGGAGCCAACTGCCGCACGTATTTGCACGAGCGAAACATGTGATTTATCTGCACATGATCGGTGCTCCTTCGCAGCTGGATCTGTTCGACGAAAAGCCGGAACTGGTTCGACGGCACAATCAGCCCTGCCCGGAGAGTGTGACGCGGGGACGCAACTTTGCGTTTATCGGGAAGACATCGGCGCTGGCAGGATCCCCGTGGCGCTTTCGGCGGCATGGGTCATCGGGCCAGGTGATTTCGGAGTTGTTACCGGACCTGGCGCGGGTAGCGGATGAGCTGGCGGTGATTCGTTCTCTGAACACGGACGAAATCAATCATGCCCCAGCGCAGATGGTACTGCATTCCGGATTTGGCCGTGGCGGACGTCCGTCTCTGGGAGCGTGGGTGACTTATGGACTCGCAGCTGAAACACAGAATCTGCCGGCCTACGTGGTGCTGCTCAGCGGTCCCCCCGGAGGTGCTGGCACCAGTCTCTGGTCCGCCGGTTTTCTGCCGGGCGTGTATCAGGGCATCCCGTTTCGGTCGCAGGGTGATCCGGTGTTGTTTTTGACAAGTCCTGAGGGGTATCGGGCTGAAGATCGGCGGCGGGAGCTGAATGCCACCGCGACGCTGAACGCTCTGCAGGCGGAAGTCAGTGGTGACCCGGAGTCAACGACGCGGACGGCGCAGTATGAGCTGGCATACCGCATGCAGGCCGCAGTACCGGAACTCATGTCGATCGCCGGGGAAACCCGATCGACACTGCAGATGTACGGAGCGGAGCCTGGCAGGGCGTCGTTCGCAAACAACTGTCTGCTTGCGCGGCGGCTGGTGGAACGGGGTGTGCGGATGGTGGAGTTGTACGATGCGGACTGGGATCATCACTCCGGGCTGCAGACAGCGCTGCCCAGGAAATGCCACGACGTGGATCGGGGAATGGCTGCGTTGCTGCGGGATTTGCGGCAGCGAGGACTCCTGGACGAGACGCTGGTGGTGTGGGGATCGGAATTTGGCAGAACGCCCCTGCGGCAGGGGGCTGAAGCTGCCGGCGGGCTTGTGCCGGGTCGGGACCACCATCGGGATGCATTCACGGCCTGGCTGGCTGGTGGTGGCATTCACGGCGGTCTCTCATGGGGACGAACGGACGACTTCGGGATGGATGTGGTGGAGCAGTCGGTGCATGTACACGATCTGAATGCGACGATTCTGCATCTGCTGGGGCTGGACCACCGGCGTCTGACCTGGCGTTTTCAGGGTCGGGACTACAGATTAACGGATGTTCACGGCGAGGTGGTGCAGGGGATTCTGGCATGAGGTGACCTGAGCGGTGGCGGGTGAATCGGCGCCGATTTTCCGGATTACCGTCTTTGGTGATTCCGTCCATTCCCCCGGAATTCGCTCGGATTTTTTCCATGGCACCAGAGAGAATGGGGGAAACGCGTCGTTCCGCGTCGATTTTCAGGTGCGGCGCCTGTTTTTTGGTGTTGAATGGGGCGTGCACCGCGTCCTGCTGCTGCCGTTACTTCCCCCTGCTTCCCATTCCATCACGGTTTTCCCATGTCCGTGTTCAACCCTCCGCTCTGGTGGCGTTCCTCTTATCGGCGCACCGATCGCTGCCGTCGCGGTTTTTCCGTGATGCTCTGGCTGGTGTTCTGGAGTCTGCTTTCGGGCCGTTCGATGACTGTCGTCAGGGCAGACGGAAACGAAGCCTTTGAGAGGGTCATTCGTCCGCTGCTGCTGGACCGCTGCATTGAGTGTCACGGTCCGACGAAACAGGAGCACGGGGTGCGTCTGGACCGTCGTCAGGATGTGCTGCAGGGCAAGGCTGGGGAACAGCCGTTGGTGGTTCCGGGTGAACCTGGCCAAAGCCGTCTGTTTCAGGTGCTGCAGCACAACAAGGACGACATTGCGATGCCGCCCTCCGGGCGGCTCCCGGATGAGCAGCGTCAGGCGGTTTCCGACTGGATCGAGGCGGGGGCTCCATGGCCCGACACGGCTGACCTTGAGGGGGAGGCCAGGCGGCGTCTGGAGCGTTGGCGCGAACACTGGGCTTTCCAGCCGCTGCGGTCGCCGGACCTGTCCGCGCGGGATGCGAACCAGAGTGTGATTGACTTTCTGATTGACGGAAAGTTATCGGCTGCCGGTCTGCGCCCCTCTGCAGAAGCCGCTCCGCGGGTGCTGGTGCGACGACTTGCCGTGGCCTTAACCGGGCTGCCTCCTGTGTATCAGGATCTGCGGGAGGGGGAGGAGGCTGCTGCGGCTGGAGCGTGGGAGGAATGGTACGCGGGTTACGTGGATCGGCTGCTGTCATCGCCGCATTACGGCGAGCGTTGGGGGCGTTACTGGCTGGATCTGGCCCGCTACGCGGATACTCGGGGCTATGTCTTCATGGAAGACCGGGATTACAAGGATGCATGGCGTTACCGGGAGTGGGTGATTCGTTCGCTGAACGCGGACATGGGGTGGGACGAATTTGTGCGACGTCAGCTGGCGGCTGACCGGCTGCCGGGAGCGGACGACCCTGCACAGCTGGCGGCAATGGGATTTCTGACGCTGGGCCGTCGTTTTCTGAACAACACGCACGACATCATTGACGACCGCATCGACCTTGTCACTCGCGGCCTGCTGGGACTCACGGTGGCCTGTGCGCGCTGCCATGATCACAAGTACGATCCGATTCCGGCGGCCGACTATTATTCACTGTATGGAGTGTTTGCATCGTCAGACGAACCGAAGAACGAACCTTCAACGCTGCGGCTGGTGGACAGGCCGCAGCCGATCGAACCGGTGATTTTCGTTCGTGGCAATCCGGCCAACCGCGGGGCTGCAGTTCCGCGGCGATTTCTGTCTGCACTGGCGGGCGAGAATGCGGCAGCATTCCGGGATGGCAGTGGACGGCTGGAGCTGGCGGCCGCCATCACGGATGCCCGCAATCCGCTCACAGCGCGTGTGGCAGTGAATCGCATCTGGATGCAGCTCTGGGGCAGTGGTTTTGTCGACACGCCCAGTGACTTTGGTGTACGCACGGATCGGCCCACGCATCCGGAACTCCTCGACTGGCTCGCACAGGACTGGATTGCAAACGGCTGGTCCTGGAAGCATCTCATTCGCCGCATCGTGCTGTCGCGGTCGTGGCGTCAGCGATCGGATCGAAGACCGGATGCGGAGGCAGTGGATCCTGAGAACCGTTTGTATGCCCGCATGAATCGTCTGCGTCTGGATTTTGAATCGCAGCGGGATGCGGCGCTCTGTGCGGCCGGGCGGCTGGATCGAACGATCGGGGGGCCATCTGCAGATCTGGCTGCTGACCCGAATGTGCTTCGTCGGGCCGTCTACGCGAAGATTGACCGCCAGAATCTGCCGGGATTGTTTCGGACGTTTGATTTTGCCAGCCCTGACACGCACGCGCCTCGGCGTTATCAGACCACAGTCCCGCAGCAGGGCCTGTACTATCTGAACAACGCATTTGTGATGAACAGGGCCAGTGAGATTGCGGCGGCCGCTGCTGGTTCCGTCGCGGATGTCACGACTGCTCCTGTTGCAGCCCGGATCGAACACATTTTCGAACGGGTGCTCCAGCGCACGCCCCAACCTGAAGAGCTGGCGGCAGCAACTGAGCTGATCAGTCAGGTGCAGCAGATGCAGGGGACGGGTGAAGTGGAGGGCTGGAACTATGGTTTCGGCGAGCTGCTGGAGTCTGCGGGAGGGGTCCGCAATTTTCAGCCGCTGCGAATCGTGCGGGAAGGGCGACTGCAGTACGGTGAGCAGTTGCCGGACCCTCAGCTGGGCTATGTATTCCTCAATAAAACCGGTGGTCATACGGGCAACAGCCTGGAACACTGTGCGATTCGCCGCTGGCGTACGGAGCGTGCCTGCCGAGTGCTCGTGCATGGAGTTGTGAGTCATGCGAATGAGCAGGGTGACGGGATTCGCATGCGGGTGGTGGCTCCCGGCGGACGGGTGCTTGCCGATGTCTCCGTGCACAACGGAACTCAGCCGCTGGCTGTTCCGGCGATTGAACTCAAGGCCGGGGAGTGGCTGGATTTTGTGGCGGATTGTGCAGCAGGCCCTGCGCACGACACGTTTGGCAGTCGCTTTGTGATTTCTCAGTCGATGGGTACGGGGGCACCGCGGGTCTGGAAGTCTGACGACGATTTTCGGGAGGCAGCCGCACCGCGTCAGGACGCCTGGTCCCAGCTCGCTCAGGCACTCCTGATGACCAACGAATTCTGTTTTGTGGATTAGACAGGACACGGAAAAGCAGCCATGAAGAATCAGGAACCAGGGCGACTGCCGTTTTTGCAACAGGGTGTCGGTGCGGCAGCGATCGGTCGTCGCGGAATGCTCTCGCAGTGCGGCATGGGCTTCGGCGCGGTCGCGCTGGCCGAGCTGCTGCGGACAGAGCAGTTGCGGGGGGCGGAACGAGAGCCGCTCAATCCCATGCAGCCACGACCTGCCCAGCTGCCATCCCGGGTGAAGCATGTGATTCACCTGTTTATGAATGGCGGTCCATCGCATGTGGACACCTTCGACCCCAAACCCGAGCTGCAGCGGCGGGGGGGTGAATTGTTGTCTGGTGGAAACCTGAAGACGGAACGTCCGACGGGCGCGTTGTTTCCGTCCCCATGGAGGTTTCGGCGGCATGGACAGAGCGGGATTGAAGTGAGTGAACTTTTTCCGCACACGGCGCAGCATGTGGACGACATGTGCATCATCCGTTCGATGCATGCCGACGTCCCCAACCACGAGCCATCGCTCTGGTTGATGAACTGCGGCGAGGGGCGCATGCCCCGCCCCGCCATGGGCTCCTGGGTGACCTACGGACTCGGCAGCGAGGCGGCCGATCTGCCGGGCTTCGTCGTGCTCACGTCGCTCGGCAGGGGTGGGCAGAACCAGCCGATCGCCGCCCGCCAGTGGTCGAGCGGG
>JBJTOM010000354.1:0-8768 GCA_046074585.1 Planctomycetota bacterium
CGAAATAGACTTTCGGCGTACAGGTGCCATGCACGTGTGCCGTGCACCCCGGCATCTGATTCGCTCCCGCTGCAGCGCTGGCTGCGCCGAAACGCACCGTCACCAAGGATTGACATCCCCCGCACGGTGCGTCGCAGGGGACTGGTGCTGTGTCGAGTCCGAAAGTCGGCCAGTCAACTGGCCGTGCAGCCCCGTGTCCGCCTGATCGCAAAATCCTTCGAACCGTCCACAGATGGATCACTCAGGGCTGAAAATTGGGGTGTCCGGAATCTCCCAGCGATTCAAGATAAGCCAGCAGGTCCAGAATCTCGTCCTGAGAGAACGTGTTCAGCAGACCGGCGGGCATCGGCGATGTTTTTGACAGTTCCCGAGTTTCAATGTCGGACTTCTGGACGGTGACGGTTTCCGGCGTCAGCGGGTTGGGCCGCAGCACCACCTTCTGTTCGGTCTCTTCCACGATGCGGCCGATCACCACCTGACCAGCTTTGGTTTCAATGGCAGTATTCATGTACTGCTCAGAGAGTACCTTCGAGGGTTCGGTGGAGGATTCCAGCAGATCCTGCCGCTTAAAACGCGTGGCCACCGCGGTGAGGTCCGGTCCGACTGCACCACCA
Organism: Planctomycetota bacterium; assembly: GCA_046074585.1. Taxonomy (GTDB): domain Bacteria; phylum Planctomycetota; class Planctomycetia; order Planctomycetales; family Planctomycetaceae; genus SXXK01. The sequence goes on from JBJTOM010000354.1 coordinate 615, forward strand.
CGGTCTCCGTATCGGTGGCAGGCACTGCACTGGGCCTGATGGAACACCTCCCGGCCCCGCTGAAAACTGCGTCCTTTGCCGACGTTGCTCAGCAGCGGCAGCAGATCCGCTGTGGTCCATTCCTGAACCAGCTGGCGTGAACTGAGTGGAGGGGCGGGCTCCTGCGAGTGCCGGGCACCGTACTCGGTGAGCACATCATTGAGTGCCAGGATTTCTTCACTGGTGAGCGTGAATTTGGCTTCTTCATGGGCATGAGCCATAAAGTTTGCGTAGCTGGCGCCGTTGTTGAACGGAATTCCGGCCTCCTGAAACCACCGGGTGACTTCGCTGCCGTGCGAGCTGGAGGCGTTTCCGTTCCACCATTCAAGGTAGCTGCGACGCAGCTCCGGGTTCCAGCCACTCTTCTGATTTCGCAGCTGTACAATATAGGTGATTTGTTCTTCCTGAGTTTTGGCGGCGTGCAGGAGTGCGACGGTCCGCGCCACGACTTTGGGGGCATTCATCGCCACCAGAATCTGCGACAGCTCACGATTCAGCACCTCACTGGCCGCGGGATACAGCGGATCGATATCAGCCAGCACCTTTCCGGCGACGTCACTCTGCGGGACCCCATGCCGGGCAATTGACACCTGAATCACTCGCAGTTTTTCCAGCAGAAGCTGTTCGGAAAGTCCACGGGAAGGGATCGCCGCCAGTGACTGAAGGACTGCGGGCTGCACATCGGCAGAACCCAGCCGTGCCAGCGCCAGGAGTGCTGTGACGGCAGCAGCTGGGGATTTTTCAGAAAGCGCCTTTGCCTGCCATTGGCTGACCGGATTGCGCTCCAGAGCCATTCGGGCTGCATAGCGGAGGTAGCGATCTGAGCTGCCGAGGTGCGGCCATGCAATGGCTACGGCTGCCGGATCAGGTCTGACATTCAGGGATTCCAGTTTGTGTCGCAATTCGCGCGCACTGCGAGCCGACTGATCGGCCAGCTTGTCGACAGGCAGCGGCGCGACTTTTTCGGGGCCCTGCCAGGAAACACGGAAGAGACTGGCCTGAGTTCCTCGGCCACCGATGGTGAAGTAGAGCGCTCCGTCATCGCCAATCACAGCGTCGGTCAGATTGAGCGGCATGCGGGGGCCTTTGCCGCGGAGCGATTTCGGGGCAACAAAGTTCTCAAAACTTCCCGTATAGCTGGCACCGTCAGGACGCAGATGCACGGCAATCAGTCTGCCGTAAGTCCAGTCGCAGATGTAGAATGCCTGCTGATACCGGACCGGGAAGGCTGCCCCGGTTCCAAACGTGACTCCGGTCGGACAGCCAATGCCGATCGTGGCGGTCTGTGGCAGACTGTCGGGGTAGTACTGGGGCCATTTGGCACTGCCTTCGCGGAAGCCGTTGTCGCCACCGCGAACAGAGTGAAAGACGTGGACGGGACGATACCAGGGCGTGCCCCAGTCCCATTCCATATCGCTGTCCCAGCCGAACAATTCTCCGTCCGCATTGAAGGCAATGTCGTAGGTGTTGCGCTGCCCCGAAGAAAACAGCTCGATGTTGCGACCGTCGAGATCCATGCGGGCGATATATCCGCCAGGCGGTCTGGCACCGGCGCCAAACCCGTTGCCGTCCTCCATGCGAGGCAGTGCGAGGTCATCAGCGTAGTTGCGGTGCGGGGATGAATCGGTGAGGTCCTGGGGCAGTCCGGTGAAATTTCCACAGACAGCATAGAGCATTCTGTCAGGGCCGAGCACCAGGCCGTGAGAGCCGTGTTCACCCCCCCCTCCACGCCATTCCCGAAGGAACTCGACATCGTCATAACTGTCGTTGCCTTTGGTGTCACGACAGCGATACAGCGCAAAACCACGACTGCCCGCGCCGCTGATGTACAGCGCGTCGCCGATGAACAGCATCCCCATCGTTTCGCTGACAGGAATGGTCAGAACTTCCTGCCTGATGACTTTGCCGGCCGCGAGCGTGACGCGAGTGATGGGTTGACCGTTCTGACCACCCAGCAGGAGTCGGCCTTTCGGATCCTTGGCCATGCAGATCCATGATCCATTCACCGATGCATCGGCCTGCAGCACCTGCTCAATGGCGAAGCCGGGGAGTGTGTCCAGGAATTCGGCCGGCTGCGAATAGTCAAGCGGTTTGGAGCCGTCAGCGGGACAGTACTGAGCTTTGAGGATGATGAGCTCTTCACCGGCAGGCGCTGCGATTTCAAGACGCCCGCCCTCATTCACTTCGCTCACTTCTTTCCTGTCACCAACGCGATACTCGACCCGCAGTTTCTTCGGGATACCGGGCACCGTGTCGCCAAAGGTTTCATTGGTCGCACTGATAGTCAGCTTGTTGTCGTGGACGGCAGCAGCCACTTTGGCCGTCACATCCGTTTTGTCAGCAGCTGTGGCGGCTGGAGAAATCAGCGCGAATGGCAGGGCGACCAGCAGCAGTGCGCTGCAGACCGAAAGCAGTGGACGGTTCATGCGGAACAACTCGTGACAAGGTGGGAGTGAAAATGGGGCAGCAGGGTCCCGGGAGAATACTGAATCACGTCACGAAATGCGAATACCAGCCGCGTCCGGCTCCCTCGCCCTGGGATGACGAAACGGCGTGAAGGATGCTCGTATTCGTGTTTCGGACTCCACCTGGACCGTAGCCACACGACAGGGCGTGGCCAACTGCTGCCCGCGGAGGGACCGAAGAGAGCAGCAAGGAGACGGCAGGAGAATTCAGAAAGTCGAGAGTTTACTCTCTACTCTCTACTCTCTCCATTCTCCTGCTCTTCCTTTGCGCCTTGGCGCCTTGGCGTGAGACCAACAGTCCTCGCTGCGGCCGACAAAGCTCTGCAGGGCTGCACCCGCCGATTGGCATCGGCACCACTCCACCGGGCGTCTTTTCAGACTTGTACGCGACGATGAGCGTAAACCCTAGGACTGATCTGATAATACCGCGATCCGGCGCTGGATGGCCGCAGCAAACCGAGCCGGTGAATCGGCGTCGAAGGCCAGGTAGAGCGACGGCTCGATCAGTTCGGCCTCCATCACGGCTGGCTGACCGTTCGGGAGTCTCACAAGGTCGATGCGAGCATAAAGCAGGCGTTCCGGAACCGCTCGCAGGCAGGCTTCGGCCAGTTCCAGCAGATCTGCAGCGGCGCTACAGGCTTCAATCTGTCCGCCATGCTCTTCCTGAACGCGGAAGTCGCCACTGGCTGGAATCTTGCGAATGGCATGGCTGAACCGGCCCTCAAAGTAAATCAGCGAAAACTCGCCGATATCCAGAATTGAAGGCACGAACGGCTGGATCAGAGCTGTCGTGCCGCGCCATGCTGACACGGCGGAGTCAAATTCAGCGCGAGGTGTGCTGCGGTGAAGTCGCCATGCGTGGTCGGCATTGGCACCGATCAGTGGCTTGCCGACCAGTTCGTCGGTCTGCAGGCGATCGAATGCCCCATCAAGGTCAGCCGGCCCCGGTGATTCCAGCCACAGTGTGGGCACAATTCGCACGCCCTGCTGTTCCAGATCCCGCAGATAGTATTTGCGAATATTCCAGCGAACCACATCGAGTGAATTCAGCAGCACCGTTTGTGAGTGCTGAATTCTGTCAAGGACCTGCAGAAAGGCCACTGGGTCCTGCTGATAATCCCATGGTGAGCGGATCACAACCAGCAAATACCGGTTCCAGTCCACGCCGGGAGCGCGCCAGGATATTTCGTCGACGGAAACTCCGGACTCCCGCAGCTGGTCAACAACCAACTGATCATATGAGACGAAGTCAGCCAGACTGTCCATCGTCAGGAAGGCGATGCGAGCCATGTCGAGGGCCTGTTTATTCAGGGTGAACCGTGTGATGTGACTGCTGCGCTTCTTCACGGACGGCGGTGAGCAGTTGCAGGGTTTCGAGGAGCGGGAGTCCGATAATGGCCGTGAGCGAACCTTCGACCCGCGTGACAAACGCCGAAGCAAGGCCCTGCACCGCATACCCGCCGGCCTTGCCGGTTGATTCGCAGGTCGACAGATACCACTCCAGCTGTTCCGGGGAGACCTTGCTGAACGTCACGGCTGCCGACACAATCTGCTCCCGAACGGCGCGGCCACAGGAAACCCGAACGGCCGTCCAGACCTCATGCGTCCTGCCACTCAGCCAGCGCTGAAACCATTCACAGACATCGTCCCGCCAGAAATCGGGTCGGGGTTGACCGAGCACGTGACGGGAGCCACTGAAGGGACCTGCAACCACTGTCGTGTCAGCAACCACAATCAGGGGCGGCAATGCGGTGCTCCGCTCCGGCTGCTGGCTGACCTGCTGACAGACACTGTCGTGCTTGAGCCGGACGATGTCGAGCAGCCGACGGCGGATATCTTCGTCTGCGCTGAGTCCTTCAAAGCCCGGTTCGTCCGGACTGGCGGGTGGCTGAATCACGAGCTGCCGGGGGGTGAGATATGAGCCCAGCAGTTCAGCGCGACGCGGTGAACGCGAACCCAGCACCACACGCTGACCAGGAAAAAATCGTTCAGCTGACATCCGCGGGGTCCTGCAGCGCCAGCCAGGCACCGAGTGCATCACGAACGGGCTGAACGTCGTGAATTCGCAGAATATCCACTCCGACTGCCGCGAGTGCAATGGAAACACCGAGCGTTCCTGCAAGTCGCTCTTCAACCGGACGGCCGAGTATCTTTGCCAGAAACCTCTTGCGGGAGTGCCCGATGAGCACTGGACGCTGCAGCGACCGCTGAAGCACAGGAACAGACCGCAACAGCTCGACATTGTGCTCAGCCGTCTTTCCGAAACCAATTCCCGGATCCACACACATGCGTTCCGGAGCAATCCCGGCCATCAGGCAGCGATCCACCTGCTGCTGCAGAAATGCAGAGACCTCCTGAGTCACATTCTGATAGGTCGGATTCAGCTGCATGGTTTGTGGCGTGCCCTGAATGTGCATCAGACAGATCCCGGCATCATATTCACGGCAGACGTCGAGCATTGACGGGTCAAATGTCAGCCCGGAAATGTCATTGACAATTTCTGCACCGGCATCGAGCGCCTGACGAGCGACTTCTGATTTGGTGGTGTCGATGCTGATCGGAATCGAAAGCTCTTTCGCCAGTTGCCGAATTACAGGGATCGTCCGCCGCAGTTCTTCTTCAGGCGACACAGGTTCGGCACCCGGTCGAGTCGACTCGCCGCCAATGTCAAGAATCTGTGCCCCCTGCTCCTGCAGCAGTCGCGCCTGCTCCACTGCTCGACCACAATCGTCAAACCGACCACCGTCAGAAAAACTGTCCGGAGTCACATTGAGGATGCCCATCAGCAGCGGCAGGCGGCCACGCTGCAGATTATGTCGTCGCAGAATCCATGAGTGCATCGGTTGTTCCTGTTGGAAGCGTACAGCAGATTGGTTCCTGAAATGCGGCTGCCGGGTTTGATCCGTCACCTGATGTCAGACAGTGCAGATACTTCGGCGACAGAAGACAGTCAGTGCGGCAATCCATGTCCCGGTGGCGATTCCCAGCAGAACCACGACATCGCCCACCGGAAACTCGTCAGCCTGAATCACAATTGCCGGCCGATAGTACTCCATCATCGACAACCAGCTCACCCGCTTCGCCCACTCCTGAAACTGCGCCAGAAAATTCAGCAGAAACGACGCCAGCAAAATTGCAAAGACGGCACCGATCGCTCTCCCCCGCCGATCACTCAAAGCCGACAACAGAAACGCCAGACCACCCACTGCCAGATACAGTGCTGCCAGGTTGCTGAGTACCAGCAGAGTGCTGCGGACAGTGAGTCGCATTTCCGGATGCACAAAGGACGTGGCCAGCAGATGCCCGCTATAGCCGGCCGCAAGCAGCAACGCGCCGGAAATCAGCCAGCCATACGTTTCTGCCCTGAACAGCCGGGGCCGCGAAGCTGGCAGACACATCAGAAAATCAGCGGTACCGCGGTCAATTTCGCCGGCCGGGAGCCGCGAACAGTACATGAGCTCCCAGGCCCAGGTCAGAGTGAGCACCGTGGGATGAGTCCAGAGAAATGCCTGCGAAAGCTGGGCGGATAGATTGTCCCCCGGATCCACACCCAGCAATGCAGTGATCAATGGCTTGATCAGCGGCAGTCGCTCAAACATTTCATGAATGTTGCCAAGCACTTTGGGGAGCAGCGCAGTGAGCAGGCCCATGGCTGTAAACAGCCCCAGACTGAACCAGAAGGCCGACCATTGCATTTCCATGCGAATTCGATTCAGCAGGCCACGCATGAACTGCCTCCTTCAGACGTGCCTTCGACCTCGTAATAACCTCGGAACAGGGCGTCAAGGGACGGTGGCCCCAGCACAACGTCCGAAAAGTTGCCGGCGGCCGCCCACTGCAGAAACGGCACACAGGAGCCCTGCAGCTGGAACACCCACGTCCGCCCGCGATGCTCGTGCGGGATCCCCGCCAGCAGCATCGCTTCGGCCGATGTAAGGGCAGTGCCGGAAGGTCGTTCGTCCGGTCGCCAGAGCACCTGCAGGCCGGGCGGCAGAGTTTCGGGAAGAGCCGTGTCCGCAGAAAGTCGCAGCACGATGCGCCGCGGCGCCCGCGCCTGGAGCGCTGCCAGACTGGAGTCTTCCACGATTCGCCCCTGACGAATCATCGCCACTCGATCACACAACGCCTCCACCTCGCTCAGCGTATGGCTGCTGAAGAGCACTGTGCGACCCTGCTGAGACTGTTCCCGCAAACACTGCATCAGCTGATCCTGCATGAGCGGATCAAGGCCGGAAGTGGGTTCGTCCAGAACCAGCAACTGCGGCTGATGAGCCATGGCCAGAATCAGGGCTGTCTTCTGTCGATTGCCGCGCGACATTCTGCGAACGGACAGACCAGGTTCCAGTGCAAAGCGTTCAGCAAGCTTCATTCCGAAAGGACGCACGTCGCGACCACGAACCTGGCTGAGAAATTCAAGGCCACGAATCAGCGTGAGCCACGGATAAAGCCGCACGTCGCCCGGAACATAACCAATCTCCTCACGAATACGCGCCCCCTGTCGCCAGCAGTCAAGGTCGAAAATCCGGGCAGTCCCGGATGCCGCTCGAAGCAAACCCATCAACACTCGAATGGTCGTCGACTTGCCGGCGCCATTCGGACCCAGAAAGCCAAAGATCTGTCCCGCCCCGATACCGATACAGACGCCCTCAATCCCCCGTCGCTGGCCGTAACGCAGCGTCAGGTCGTGTGTTTCGAGAATGGCCATGGGAGGAAAAATCCGAGTGAGATCGGGACAAAGAAGAGATCTCCGGAGCATAGACGATCCCAGCGAAGTGACCAGCGTGGATTGACGCGACCACATCGGGTTCCTTCGACAGACAAAACCCCGATCGCCCGATCAGCAACGCTGCGGCCGCTGACTGGAACGCCGACAGCCGCGACGGAGCTGTGAAACCGCCTGCAGCGTCTCTGGTCGGCCAGCTTCCGTCGGGAATCGGCGACGAAAGTTTCTGACAAGATCCAGCCAGGATTCGAGGCTGCAGTCGAGCCGCATGAGAATCGCCGCAAGGTGTTCGGGGATCTGGCCAGGCTTATCCAGCCGCAACTGACGGCCCGTCCAGTCGACCAGCTGGAGGTACTGGTCGAGAGTCATAAACAGACAGCCGCGATTGGTAAGCCGGCGTGTGGTTGGACGGTCGCGGGACGCTTTACGCGAGACTTCCAAAGGGATGGGAGCCAGCCAGCCGGCCTGAACACCGTGTTCGGTCCGGGTGTCCTGAGCGGTCGCGGAGGAGGCTGAAACCGCGGCCTGACGATCTGCAATGCGATCACGCACGCTTGTGAATTCGCTGGCTTCGGGCGTTTGAGCAACCGCGGCACGAATGGGATTGAGATCGACATAGGCCATGCAGGCAGCAATGGCCGTCTCGTCCAGCAGCGGCTGAACCTTGAAGCGAGCCTCCCAGAAGTGGCCGGTGAGCTGATCGTCGCGGTTGGCACGCTTGGCAATGGGCTCAGAAATGCACTTCATGAACCACGAGACGCTGCTGAGCCGCCGACGTTTGTCGGCCAGACCCGCAGCGTTGTTTTTGATGTGATTCAGCTCTTCGGAGGTGGGCTGTTCCGGGCGCCCGTCGCAAGTGCGGCGCTGTGGAAACAGGACCCACCAGCGCCGAGCGACTTCGTCGTCGGACCACGTGGCAGCAACGTC
>JBJTOM010000355.1:0-34515 GCA_046074585.1 Planctomycetota bacterium
GCCACTGCTGGGGAACTGCAGAGGTTGCCCGGGTGCTGGTCTGGCTGGAATGGACTGCAGTGCCGTTTCAGAGGCCGGGGGTGGTCCCAGTTGAACGAGGGCCTCGGGAAGCCCCGCAGCACCGGACTGTTCCGGCGTACCGGGATGTCTGGCGCCGTGGGCATCAGGGAAACGCGGTGTACGAATGACGGATCCGGACAGTGTCAGCCAGTGTGGCTGGAGCTGACCGTGAGCTGTTTCTGCGATCAGGAGCTTGGGGGGATCGAGTTGTTCGACGAGTGCACGACAGTGTGCGATGGATTCAGCGGAACGATGATCGGTGTGATTGATGACCACGATATCAGCCATCTCCAGCTGATCGTGAAACACCGGATTGGCTTGAATACGGGGGTTCTCTGCGTCCTGGGGATCCACGAGACAGATAACCGCCTGGAGTGTCAGGTGGGCGCTGAAGAAGCGGGATTCCCGAAGCAGGTCGAGTACGCTGGCGGGATGTCCGGCTCCGCTGGGTTCGATGAGCAGTCGATGGGGGCGGACGCGGCGGAGGAACTGTACGAGCATCGGCTTGAAGAGTTCTGCTGTTTCACAGCAGAAGCAGCCACCGGCGAGTTCCTGGACGCTGACCGGACTATCGGGTGGCAGATCGAGCAGGGCTTCATCGAGGGACACGATGCCGTATTCGTTGATGAATACTCCCCAGCGTTCATGAGCGGGGCGCTGATCGAGGAGAGACCTGATGGCGGTCGTTTTGCCGGTTCCGAGGAACCCGGTGATGAGGGTGACGGGGGTCATGTTTGCGCGCCCGAGCATCGGGTTCGAGGAACGTTTCGGGCGAGTTGGCGAAGGGGGCGAACAGCGAGGGACGGTGGGGGGTCTGTGGCCTGAAAGGGTGGGCGAGGGCGAGGGCTTATTTTTTCTTTTCGTCTTTTTCTGAGTCGCCTTCGAGCTGGCGGTAGAGGGGGAGGTGTCGATAGTAGACTTCGAGCGTCATGACGCTGAGGGCGGTCTGGTAGATTCGCCCCCCTGCACCGCCGTGGGGATCGGTGACGTTCCAGCTGCCGGCTCCCGGCCCATCCTTGAGTTGGGAGGTCACCAGTTGTTCGCGCATTTTTGCGTTCCATTTTTCCCATTGTTCGCCGCCGAAATGATGCATGACCTGAGTGGCGTAGTAGTTGTAGTACATATTGTTGGGGCTGGGGCCGGTCTGAGAGAGGTATTCGACGCCGGCTTTCAGTTCTGCGCGGTCGCGTTTCCAGCCCATGTACATCTGGCAGAGCAGTCCGACGGCCGTCATGCTGGGGGTGGGGCCACCTTTGGGTTCGTAGGAATATTTGGATCCGTTTTCGATGGCGACGGAATCGAGGAATCTTCGGGCATCGCGCATGACGTTGGTGTTGACGATAATCCGGCCTGCTTTGGCGCTTTGCAGGGCCATGATCTGCCAGCCGGTGACGGACGTATCGCCGGCCTGATTGGGTTGATAACGCCAGCCACCGCCCTGACGATCCTGGGAACGTTCGATGAAGTTGACGGCCGCGAAGGCAGCGCGGCGGAGTGTGCGGTCTTTGGGTTCGAGTGCCGCTGCTTCGCAGAGGCAGATGGTGGCGAGTCCCTGCACGTAGAGGCCGGAGTTGGCCTGGGAACGGCCTCGCAGATCAAGTCCGGCGGGGGTCGCCTGGCCCTGTTTGATGAGCCATGCCAGTCCTTTGGTGACAGTTTCCTTGTAGGGCCCTCTGACCTCGTGGGTGTGACCTCCGCCGAGGAACGTGAGCAGTGCGAGGGAGGTGGCACCGGCGTCGGTGGTCTGCATACTTCCGGGACCGCCCGCTTCTCCGACGTTGCCAAAGCTCCATGAACCGTCAGGTTTCTGAACTTTCTGGAGCCAGGTCAGGCCGGAATTGACCGACTTTTCGCTTTCGGCCGTGCCGCCGTAACGCTTGACGGCGGTTTGCCGACCGGCCTCGGAGCGACCACCAAAGTCTCCTTTGAGAAACGGCACTTTGGCAGCGTCGGAGAGGTCTTCGAGGGGCATGGTGAGTTCGGACATGTCGGGACTGTCAATCTGCATCCGCTGCTGGCCTTTGTTGAGTTCGGCCAGCATTTCCTTCATGGTGCTGTTGACGTTGAGATCCTGGAGCGAATCCGGCTGGACGACTTCGACCAGTTCTTCAACATTTTCCGGGGGTGGTTCTTCGGGAGCGGCGCTGAAGAGTCTGAGCACTTCGTCGGCGGCGCCGCCGGGGAGCAGCCAGATTGAAAACAGCAGGAGGATGACAAGGTGCAGCAGCAGGCTGATTCCGGCAGTGCCCAGTTCGCGTTTGCGAGCCATGAGATTACCGGGAAGTTTTTGGGCGATGAATTCCTTCGTTCGCCGTGTGAGGCTGACGACGGCGACCGCCCAGCCTGGTGGTTTGCCGCGGCGCGTTTTTCTGGCATTGCGGGCCTGAAGAACGGATGCAGCACCGGGCGGTGTCACCTCTGCAGGGGATTGAGGGACAGGCGGTGGCGTGGCGAGCCGGGAGGGCCTTGGGGCAGTGGGCGAAGCAGGCCGAACCGCGCGGGGAGTGGCCGGTGGCACAGGGGGCGGCGAAGGATCGGCAGACTCTGTCATGAGATGCGTAGAGGGGCTGAGAGGTGGGGGGAAGCACCGAACCACTGACGCCGGGACCGCCGTGCCGGACTGTCAGGACGGCAACAGGCTGACCGCTGGCCGGATCATAGCGAATTCACATTTCCCAAACAATGGAAAAAATAATGACAGTGCTGGGGAAAGACAGGTTTTGGGCGCTGGAGTTCATCGCGGAACTGCAGGGGTGGTGGTGAGCGGACTCTGTTCGGCCCCTTCAAACCGAAGCGGAAATGGCTGTGGTCTGGAGGCGGGTTGAAGGTGGACCGGATCTTCAGTCCGCCCGTGTTTTGTGGTGACCGTCTGGTGGAAGGGGACGAGCACCAGCCAGCGGCGGTCCTTGAGCAGGATCTGTGTGCGGAGTGTGCGTGCGAATTCCGGGGAAATTCCGGATTCGCGACCACCAAACAGAAGTTCGCCAATTTCCCGGACGGTGGGTTCGAAGCGGTTCGACGCCAGCTGCAGCAGGCTGGCGACTTCGGCGCTTTGCAGCCAGGCAGTCATTTCGCGGCGAACGGCTTCGTTTTCAACGATGGCTTCGCGGAAGACGTCGAGGATGACCTTTTGCAGCCGGGGGTCAGCAGCGGCCGTCCGCAGACTTTCGCGGATGGTTCTGCGGACCTGATCATTGCGACTGATGCGTGCGACGACGCGTTCTGTGACTTTGACAAAATCATCGGTGCGGGCGTCGATGGAGGGGCGAATTTCGTGTTCGAGGAAGCGTTCGAATTCGCGTCGGACGGCATTGCGTTCGGGGAGCGGAGAGACATCGTAAAGGTAGCGCCAGGTGAAGGACCAGAGAGAAACGCGATCCCAGAGTTCGCGGCCGAGTTCCAGCGCTGCCGGGCGGATTTCTTCTTCGATGATGGGCAGCACTTCAGTGCGGACCAGCGGGACGATTTTCTGGCGGACGATTTCGGTCTGGTAGCGGTCAGCAAGGGTTGCCAGATCCTCCCGGCGGCGTTCGAGCGCTTTGGGGAGTTCAGCTTCGACGGTGATCGCAAATCGTGCGGCTCCATCCCGCAGCAGTGGTTCGAGACGCACGGTCAGTTCGGCCCCGAACTTCTGCCAGTCGCGCAACAGAATTTCAGCAATCTGCTGACGACGCTGTTCTGAAAACAGCGTTTCCACGACACCTCTGAGCGATTGATCGGCGGCCTGCATTTCCACCAGAAAGCCGTTCGGGCAGTTGGCAGCAAGCAGATCACGGTCCAGCCGCAGCAGCGCCCGCTGGGTGTACACAGGGTCGATTCCTGTGCCGTATGCGGTCCGGACACTGCCGACCTGAATCATCCGGCCGTCGTCCGTCTGCAGAAACACCGGATCGTTGGCAGCCAGCACGATCCAGGTCGCTGAAACGGCCTGCACTTCACGGGAGGAGCCGGTAGCCCAGCGGCTCAGGGAAGCAATCATCGCTGCAGGCGTCTGCGGGGAACCGGCAGTCTGGCGAAGCACACCGGATGCGGCCCAGCCTGCCAGAACCAGCCAGAAGGCCAGCCCGGCGATCAGTCGCAGGTGATTTTGAAAGGAGCGTTTCATCCGGAGTCACCTGGCGGGCGTGGGGATGGGCAACCGGGGAGCGGCAGAACCGCGGTAAACCTATCGCAGAGACTTGCTGAAATGCTACTCCAAACCTTCAGCAGGACTCTTGTTTTGCTGGAATCGTCGCGGGAGCGGGAATATTGGAAGAATCCCGGACTGTCCGCTGCATTTTGTGAGTTTCAGCGGAGACCGGGTTATTGTTGCCGTTTGCCGGATGATTGCTATCCTGTACCACTGCTGTTCCGTTCCGACCTTCCTTTTAGTCCCGCCATCACAAGGGTTTCTCCATGACACTCAGGACAACTCGCCGCGGTTTTATCGGCAGCTCCGCTGCACTGGGCACCGCCTTCTGGGTCGCGCCTCAAACGTTTGCCCGCCCGACCAGGTCTGCCCTCGAATCGCTCACCGCAGCCTGCATCGGAGTGGGCGGCAAGGGCGACAGTGACAGCAGCCATATCGCCGATCAGGACGTCGAAATCGTGGGCATCTGCGACGTGGATCGCCGCACGCTCGAAAAGAAGGCCCGGCAGTTCAAAAACGCCTCCCAGTTCACCGACTATCGTGAAATGCTCGATAAACTCGGCGACAAGATCGACATCGTCAGCGTCAGTACTCCCGACCACACTCACGCTGTGGCGGCCGTGCGAGCCATGAAGATGAAAAAGCATGTGTACGTGCAGAAGCCACTGACGTGGTCCATTCGCGAAGCCCGCGTGATGCGTGAAACGGCTGCCGAAATGGGCGTGGTCACTCAGATGGGTAACCAGGGCACCAGCGAGAACGGTCTCCGCGAAGCCGTCGAAGTGCTCCGTTCCGGCGCCATCGGCGAGGTGAGCGAAGTGCACGTCTGGACCAACCGTCCTGTCTGGCCCCAGGGCATCGGTCGCCCTGCCGGCGAAGACGCCGTCCCCGAATCGCTCGACTGGAATTCCTGGATCGGCCCAGCCCCCATGCGGCCCTACAAAAACGGCGTGTATCACTCCTTCAATTGGCGCGGCTGGGTTGACTTCGGCACCGGTGCCCTGGGCGATATGGCCTGCCACACGTGTAACCTTCCCGTCATGGCGCTCAACCTGTGGGACCCGGTCGCCGTCACTGCCGTCAGGAACCCCGGCATCGTCGAAGGCGAAACCTTCCCCGGCGCGACCACACTGATGTTTGAATTTCCCGAACGTGACGGGCTGAAAGCCTGCAAATTCTTCTGGTACGACGGTGGCAATCTGCCTGCCGATGAACTCGTCGCCAAACTCCCGGCCGGCTTCCGCAAGCAGGTCGAAGATCAGAAACAGGGCAAGGGACGTACCAGCGCCTGTCTCATCGTCGGCTCCAAAGGCATGCTGCTCTCCCAGAATGACTACGGCGCCGCCTACACGCTTCTGCCCGAAGAAAACTACCGCGACTTCAAAAAACCCGAACCCACCATTCCCCGCATTCCCTTCAAAGGTGGCGGTGACGAACGACAGAAATGGGAATTCGTCGAGTCCGTGCGGGGCAACTACAAGCCCGGTACCATGGCCAACTTCGGCTACGCTGGACGACTCACCGAAACCATTCTCGTCGGCAACCTCGCCGTCCGTGCCGGGGAAGGCCAGCGAATCGCCTGGGATGCCAAAAACCTTGTCAGCACCAGCCACCCGGATCTGAACAAATTCGTTCATCGTGAATACCGCGAAGGTTACTCGCTGTAATCCCCGGTCCGGCTGTCACACCGATCCCTGCAAAGGGCCCGAGCTCAGGACTCGGGCCCTTTCCGTTTCCACAGCTGAAAAATGCCGCCGGGACCTGGCGGGCGCCACGCTGCAGTTCAGACTTCGTGCTTCCCTCGGCCGTGTAATGACAGAGCGGCCAGGATCGACCCGGACCGTGCTCCGGAAGCGGTCAGCGTGAAGAGTCGCGAGTGAGTTCCCGTGTGCTCAATGGTCACCTGCAAATGATCTTCCGGCAGACATTCTCTGACGCGGCAGGCCCACTCCACCAGACATAACCAATGGGGGCTGTCAAGGTACTCATCGCTGCCGATGGCAAGGAATTCGTCGGGGCCGCCCAATCGCCACGTGTCAAAGTGAGCGACGGGGATGCGGCCGTCGGGATACAGCTGCAGCAGCACAAACGTGGGACTGTTGACCTGACTGTCATCCACTCCCAGAGCCCTGCAGAGAGCACGTGTGAAGTACGTTTTTCCGGCCCCAAGTTCGCCGTCGAGTGCGATGGTGAGTCCGGGTGACAGGTGTGCAGCGAGAGCTTCGGCGAGTCGCCGGGTGTCGGCTTCGCTGTCACAGGCAACACTGAAGGACTCTGTCATTGCCCGGGGACCACAGCAGCGGGGAGGCTGTCCTGCGGCGCTGGTGTCAGCGGATCTGAGACGCTGAAGTAGACGTCATCGCGACCGGATGAAGAACTGTTGTAGTTCAGCATGCGGAGTCGATGGGGTTTGAGGTTGTGCATGAGTTTCGCGCAGCCAGTCTGGTTGAGCAGCAGGCTGGCTGCGGCCAGGAGCAGGAGGGTGTGGCGAGACGACGGATATGCCATGGGAAGTTCTCTGTGAAGAGGCGGGAGCCTTTGGCAGTGAGCGAGCGCAAAGGTGGCCGGACACTCTGCATTCTAGGATTCGCGGTCTCGGCCGGGGAATGGGTATTGGGAGTGTGCGGGGAGTGGATTGAGCGTGTCGGGCGGGCCGGGCGTGTATTTCGGCAGAAAACGCCCGCAGCGAGGCAGGGACGAATGGCCTTGACTTTCTTCCAGGGAGTTCCGCCAGGCACAAAACGAGCCGCGACCGTGAGGGAGTCGGGCCGCAATGCGACGCCGCAACCCGTTTCCCGAAAAAGACTTTCAGCGCACAGGTGCCATGCACCCCTGGGCCTGCACCCCTGGGCCCCAACCTGGGAGGGCGAGGCTGGGATGACGAAACGGTGTTAAGAACACTTGAGATCGTCTATCGGATTTCCTGCCGACGCGTCGCCAGGCATCTTGCTGCAGCAACTCTTACCTCACGCCAAGGCGCCAAGGCGTCAAGGCGCAATGCTGGAAATGCTGGAAATCTGAACCTTCTGTCCTTCCTTTGCGTCTTTGTGCCTTTGCGAGAGACCAACAGTCCCTGCACAGCGGATCGCGGTGAGAGCTGTCAACCGGCAAACAGAACTGAAAACATCCCAATTCGCCCGAATTTACACTGTTTCACCATCCCTGGGCGAGGCTCCTGCCGCGCCGCCGTTTGCTGGTTCGCGCGGTGAATCACCGCCTGCATTCCTGCGGAGCCGCGCGACGTTGTGCCGTGACGTGGCAGGGATGTGGCAGGGATGTGGCTCAGCAGGCGCCTCGCCGTGGGATTGTGAAACGGTGCTCAAGCGGACAAACCGGGATGTTTCAATCTCCCCGGTATTGTCAGGCCCCACTGCCCGAACGAATACAAAAACCGTGCTGTGGCGTGCGGTCGATGTCAATCGGCCGGTCAGGCTTTGGTGCGTTCCCGATGCGTTCCTGGCCGCGGGGGCACGCACCGTCACCGGGAGATGATTTTGGGCAATTGGGTATTTTGCGTCGGTTTCTGCGGTTTTGAGCCGGGGGTATCGAGGGGAAAATGTTCGGGAAAAGGCTGCGATCTGGCATTTTTTGACAGGGGGACGTTATTGTTCGCTGCGGGTGGACCGGGGTGAGTGCGGCTGGAATTCAGTCACCTCGAGGGACCTGCAGAGGGAGCGTTGGGAAATGACCGGAACAGTTCGGCTGGTGCTCAGCTTTCACAATCATCAGCCCATCGGCAATTTCGATGGTGTGTTTGCGCAGGCTTATCGGGACGCGTATGAGCCCTTTCTGAGCGTGCTTGAAGACTACCCGGAGATTCCCTTTGCCCTGCACACTTCGGGCAGTCTGCTGGAGTGGCTGGAACGTCATCGTCCCGAGTACATTGCGAGGCTGCGAGCGCTGGCGCAGGCGGGGCGACTGGAGGTGATTGGCGGTGCGTGGTACGAGCCGATACTGGCCAACATTCCCCGGCGGGACCGGATTGGTCAGATTCAGGGTTATGCCGAGCATCTGCGGCGGTTATTTGGTGTTGAAATTCGCGGGATGTGGTTACCCGAACGAGTCTGGGAGCAGACATTTGCCGGCGACATTGCTGCTGCGGGCATGCAGTACACAATCATTGACGACTATCACTTCCGCTGTGCCGGTATCCCGCAAAGGGACCTGTTTGGTTACTACGTGACGGAGGACGAGGGGCGGGTGTTGTCGGTCTTTCCGGACAGCGAACGGCTGAGGTATCTGATTCCGTTCTCGAAGCCGGCGGAGGTGATTGAGTATCTCCGGGAGACCGCGGCTGCTCATGACAACCCGGTGCTTGTGTTTGGCGACGACGGCGAGAAATTCGGGTCATGGCCGGAAACGGCAAAGCATGTGTATGAAGATCGCTGGCTGCGGGACTTCCTGGATCTGCTCCGCGAAAATCAATCGTGGATCCAGCTCTGCAATCCGGCTCAGGTCCTGCGGGACGTTGCGCCGGTGGGGCGCTGTTATCTGCCGGACGCCAGTTACCGTGAGATGACGGAGTGGGTGCTTCCGCCGGAATCGCAGCGGGAATTTGTCACTCTGGGCCGCATGCATCCGGACGACGCCGACTGGCAGAAACTCCTTCGCTACACCCGTGGCGGCTTCTGGCGAAACTTTCGGACGCGTTATCCGGAAAGTCAGGAGATGTATTCGCGGATGATTGGAATCAGCAATCGTCTGGCGACGATGTCGGCCACGGTGGGGGCAGCTGCGGAGGCATGGGCGGAAGCCTCGAATGCCCCGGAACTTCTGAACCGTGCCCGCACGCATCTCTACCGCAGCCAGTGCAACTGTTCGTACTGGCATGGGGCCTTCGGAGGACTTTATCTGCCGCATCTGCGGAATGCCGTCTATGCAGAGCTCATCCGTGCCGAGAATCTGCTGAACGAAATCGTTCGCGGCCGCGGTGCGTGGATCGGCGCTGAAGTGGCAGATCTGAACCTCGACGGTCGCAATGAAGTGAGGATCTGCAACCATCGTCTGTCGGCCGCGTTTGCTCCGGCCTGTGGCGGCCACATGTACGAACTGGACATTCGCACGAATGCCGTGAATCTGCTGGCCACACTCAATCGCCGCCCGGAACCCTATCACCAGCGAATTCTGGATCACGCAGCCAGCCGCAGCAGTGCGGACAGCACAGAGCTGGCAGCGATTTCAAAGGACATTCGCTTTCGTCAGCCGGACCTGCATCTGAAGATTCAGTATGATGAGTGGCCGCGGAAGAGTCTGGTGGATCTGTTTCTGCAGCCACGACTGTCGTTCGACGAATTCCGCCAGGGCCGTGGTGTGATCGGCGACTTCGCGACAGGCGATTACGAGGCCAGTCTGCGGCGGGGTGACAAGCGTATCGCCGTGGATCTGACTCGCACGGGGAAGGTGGTTGAACTGACGGGCACCATCCGCAAACTCGTGATGCTCTCGTCCGATCGTCCCAATGAAATCCTCATTCAGTACCACGTCTCCGGATTCCCTCCGCAGCTCCCGCTGCACCTTGGGGTTGAGCTGAACTTTGCTGCCATGCCCGGGGGACTTGACGATCGCTACTTCTACGATCAGAACGGCGCCCGCCTCGGAACGCTCGACACACCACTGGATCTGCACGAGAGCGATCGTTTGAGCCTTGTCGATGAATGGCTGGGCATCGACGCCAGCCTCGAGTCCACTCAACGCGGTGGTCTCTGGGCGTTTCCGATTGAAACCATCAGTCAGTCGGAAGACGGCTTTGAATCGGTGCATCAGAGTGTCTGCGTGGTACCTCACTGGGAATTCGTGATGCCCGAATCCGGTGTCTGGACAGTCGAGCTGCGGCTGGTGCTGGACACAAGCATCGCAGCCGCGCGGCAGCTGGCCGACGCCACTGGTCACGGTCGCCGCAGCACGGAACTCATGGATGAACTCGATGTGGAACCGGTGAAGGTCTGAAAAGCCTGCGGCCGTTCATCCCACGCAGCCAGCCCTGAATGTCTCAACGCTGTGCCACAATCAGCAACGCAGGAATCATCGAATGACAACAGACGACTCCGATCGCCGCGAATACTGGCGGCAGCAGCTGGAGCTGGGGTATGACCTCGTGCAGCAGATTGCGGCATGGCCGGTGCGGGAATGTGGCGAGCCATTCGCGAACCTGCCGGCGCTGGCTGCACGCGACGGTGTGCCGCTGCTGTTCAGCGACAGTCCGATTGGTCCGGGACTGCAGCGGATTCACTGGATTCGAGCCAGTCTGGCGGAGGACGTGCTGCAGATTGCCCGGGCGGTGAGTCGCCATGGCTGGATCCTGAAAATCGAAGACTGCTACCGCACCCTCTCCATGCAGAAAACGCTCGGCAGCCGCCCCGGGATTTTCGATGCGATTCTGCGAAAATGCCTCTGGGAAACCGGCGGTCAGATGCCCGACCCCGAAATGCTCTTCCGCCGCTGTTCGGTGCTGGTGGCCATCGTCCCCAAAGTGGGCACTCACATGTCCGGCTCAGCCATCGATATTTCCGTTTTTCGCAGCACTGACGGAGCGGAGGTGTGGCGAGGGAATCCGTATCTGGAAATGAGCGAGCGCACACCGATGCGGTCCCCGTTTGTGGAAGCTGAATTTCTGGCAAATCGCCTGGCGATTACAGAGATTCTGGAAACGCATGGCTTCATGCATTTCCCCTACGAATTCTGGCATTACAACAAGGGTGACGCATTGTGGCACATCCTTACAGGCACGCCCGGGGAAGCCAGATACGGTCCGGTGCACTGGGACGCGGAGCGGAACGAGGTGCGGGCCGTGGAACAGAGTGATCAGCCGCTGCGTCCGGTGGAAGAGATTCAGCGGGAACTGGAAGCAGCGGTGGAACGTGCCTCCCGACGTGCAGCCGATGTCAATCGAACGGTCCAACCCTGATCGCTCCCGTCGCGACTTTGGCTTTGCCGACACGCACCGGTACCGGGGGATTGACATCCACTGCACGCCTTGTCACGCGGGGCGACGTCCGAAGGACGACTTCCGGTGTTCTTAACGCCGTTTCATCATTCCACCTCACCCCTGGCAGGTTCAGGGCGTTTCACCCCTCACCCCCAGCCCCTCTCCCTGGCAGGGGAGCGGGGAGATTATCAGATTTCTTAATGCTGCTGCGGTCTCCTTTCTCCCTGTTCCTTGCTGCGGTCCTTCCGCGGGCAGCCGTTTGTCGTGCCTTTTCGCGTCGCGATTGTCCGGTGAGGAGTGCGAAACGCGAATTCAGGTGCCTTTGACACCGTTTCGTTATCCCGGTTGCTGCCTGATCAATCCACGTACACGAATTCGTTCATGCTGCAGAGTGTCTGGCAGAAGTTGACGAGCATTTCGCGGGTGGGCGGGGCAGAGGGGGGGACTGACGGACTGGAGCCGGTGAGGAACCCGGTGGCGGCGTCGAGTTCGGCGGCGGTGGGTTGGCGTCCGAAGGCGAGGAGCCAGGCTTTGTCTGCGATTTCGCTGGCGGTGCCCTGGCCCAGTCTGTCGGCGAAGGCGCTGGCGTAGCGTCTTCCCTGAGGACTGTTCATAAACATCAGAGCCTGAGGGGCGACGGTGGTAACGGGCCGTTGTCCGATGCTGACGAGGTGTTCGGGCCAGTCGAAGAGCATCATCATGGGAATCAACTGGCTGCGTTTGATGAAGAAGTAGATGCTGCGGCGAGTCATATTCTGATCGAGTGTACCGGGGCCGAAGGGGGTTGGATCAAGCAGTCCGGAGACGGCCAGCATGGAGTCGCGAATGGCTTCGGCTTCGAGACGCTGGGGGCTGCGGCGCCAGAGCAGCAGGTTGTCGCGATCGATGGCTGCGCGGGTTTCGTCGAACTGGCCCGACTGCATCCAGGAGCTGCAGGTGAGCATCAGGCGGTGCATGTGTTTGAGGCTGTAGTTGCTGCGAATGAGTTCCTGGGCGAGCCATTCGAGGAGTTCGGGGTGGGAGGGGCGTTCGCCGGAGAGGCCGAAATCGTTGGGGGTGGTGACGAGTCCGCGTCCGAAGTGGTGCTGCCAGAGTCGATTGACGATCACGCGGGCCAGCAGTGAACCGGCGCCGGCCTGGGTATCGGTGATCCACTTTGCGAAGGCGGCGCGACGGAAGCTGGTTCGAGTCCAGCCCTGGGGCGGGGTGACGTTCCAGCGGCTGCGGTCGGCCGTGGCGGGCGTGAGAACCTGGAGGAAGCCGGCGTTGATGCGTTCCTGTTTCTGGTGCACATCACCGCGTTTGAGCAGGAATGTTTCGGGGTAGAAGTGGGGGAAGCCACGGTCATCGGCGTGATGTCGCATGTGTGGCAGTCCTTCACTGGTGACCATAACGGTGGCCATTTCCAATTGCGGGCCTTTGCCTTCTGCTGCGGCGACGGCCTGCTGCAGTTTGAGCATTTCCAGGTCCTGGGTGGCGAACCAGTTGAGGGCTGTGAGGAATTCGGGTGAGGCCGTGTCCGTATTGCCATCGCGGAGTGACTGGAGGGCGGCGAGCACCTTGCTGTCGGGACCTGGTGACCCGACTTCAGCAGCGGCGTTCGTGAGGCTGGCGAGTGACAGGCGGAAGCGTCCGGCGGAGTGGCGAGCGTTGGGATGATTGAAGGTGAGGGTGATGGACCAGCGGCGAGTTGCGGGCTGACTGGTATTTTCCGGCGGAGTGAAGTCGAAGACGGCTGCCTGATCGTGTCCGATACCCCCCTGATCGACGGCCCAGCCGGAGACGGGGTCCTGGTCGATGGAAGCGGCTACAGACAGAGTTCCGTTGTCCTGCTGGTGTGTGGCGCGGGCAGCGGTAAAGGGGACGCTCACGGGGTGATCAGGACCGGCTTCCGGGAGCAGTTGCAGCTGGATGTTTCCGAGGGCAAAGTTGCCGTTGGGGGCGCGGCCGGGACCGCGGCGGGGGAGGCTGTCGTGTGTGAGCGTTTCGAGTCGGAGGGCAGCGGGGGCAGGGCGGCGGGACTGAGCGATAATGGTGATGACTTCCTGAGCGGCGGGTGCGGAGGTGGCGAGTACGGAGCCGTCGGGAAGGATCTGGAAGGCGGTGTTGGCGGAGGATCGGACGGATTCGAGGTGCAGCGATTCCCAGGGGCCGGCAGCAGCATCGGGGGGAGTGTCAGCAAGCCATGCGGTGAGTTTTGCGGGGAGTTGTGTGTGGCGGTAATCGCTGGCGGCTGTGCGGAGCGACTGCAGGTGGGTGTCGAATTCCGTTTTTCTCCGCAGGTTGATTTCGGGCGCCAGATCAAGCTGCGTTTCGGAACGGATGGTGGTGGTAAAGGTGGCAGCGAGTGCATAGTAATCGCGGGCGGGAATGGGATCAAATTTGTGATCATGGCAGCGGGCGCAGCCGACGGACAGTCCCAGAAAGGCGACGCCGGTGGTCATCACCATATCGTCCAGTTCGTCGTACCGGGCGGATTCGAATTCTGCTTCGGTGAGCTGAGTGGGGAAGGCGCCAGCGCCGAGAAATCCGGTGGCCATCATGGCCTGGGGGTTGTCGGGCGCGAGTTCGTCGCCGGCCAGCTGCCACTGCACGAGCTGATTCCACGGCATGTCCTGATTGAATGCGCGGATCAGAAAGTCGCGGTAGTGCCATGCGTGGGGGCGATCGTAATCCTGTTCGTAGCCGTGTGATTCAGCAAAGCGGGCAACATCCATCCAGTGTCTGGCCCAGCGTTCGCCGTACTGGGGCTGGGCGAGCAGTTTATCGATCAGTTTCGGCCATGCATCGGGATCGGGATCATTGACAAAGGCTTCGATGTCTGCGGGGGACGGGGGCAGTCCGAGGAGGTCGAAGGTGGCGCGGCGCATGAGTGTTCGGCGATCGGCGACGGCGTTCGGTGTGAGTCCGGCAGCGGCCTGGCGATCGCGGATAAAGTGGTCGATGGGATTGCGGCACCATGCGGCATCGGCGGCGACGGGAACGGGTGCATGCTGCAGAGGGCGGAAGGACCAGAATTGCCGGTCCTGATCGGTGACAGTCAGTTCTGTGGCGGGCTGGCGCGGGCGATTGCCGAGTGGAGCATCGTAGGGGGCACCGAGGTCGATCCAGGTGCGAATGCGAGCAATGTGCTCGTCGGAAAGTCCGGGTTCCTTCCAGGGCATGTGGGGTTCGGCGGCGTGGGTGATGAGTTTCACGAGGTGGCTGTCGTCTGCCGTCTGACCGACAAAGCCGCTGGAAAGGAGCGATTCGCGGGTGGAGAGATCGAAATCGGCTTTGATGGAGGTGCCGCCATGGCACTTGAGGCAGTGGTCGGTCAGGATCTGGCGGACGGAGGAGCGGAAGAGTTCGAGCCCTTTTTTGGCGCGTTCGGGGTGGTCTGGGGGGATCTGGGAAGTTTTGGGGTTTGGGGCGGGTTTGGGCGCGGCTGCAGTCGTGGCTGGCGATTCGTCGGCCCGACAGGCAGAAGCGAGGCAGAGACAGACAAGGCAGGCGAGCCGGGTGCTGAGTCGGAGCATGGGAGGGAGGCTTTGGCAGAGGCGGGAAGACATCAGGTGGCCGAGGCCGTGCGGGATTTTAGCGGAGTCTGGAAGAGAACCCAAATGGAAACGGGAAAAACGGAGTGGGAGGTGTGGCGAGTGTGTGCATGGCAAGTGGCCCGGCGGGGGAGGACGCAGTCTGAGAACTGTTGCAGCATGTCGATGTCTGCGAGGTCCTTCGGGCGGCCGAGGGCGCGTTTATTGGCGATGAGCTCGGCGATCGTCGCAGAGGAGCGGGCGGATTTCAGGACGTGAATCGGCGTGACGTCAATCGGCCGATCGTGTACGGGTCGCCGGGAAATCCGTCCTTGCCCCTCGACACACCTTTTTGGTCCCCCGCACTCTTCGGCCCCGTCCCATTGATACCCTGCGGATTTTCCAGAGAACCATTGCCGGGGGAGGGGGGTGGAGTTCGCCATTTTCCCCGCGTTACTCTATGCTCCGCAAATTCCTGTCACCCCAAAATCACTCTCGGTTTCTTACTCGCCCATGCCGCACACGCCAACTCCTGATCTGCTTGAACAGCTCAAATCCGGCAACCTGACATCCGTTGCCCTCACGCAGCGCTGTCTGGACCGCATCACAGAACTCAACCCCGTCCTCAACGCCTTCGTCCACATCGATGCCCCCAAAGCACTCCGGCAGGCAGCAGGCATCGACGCGCGCCGCCAGCAGGGTCAGCCCGTGGGACGTCTGGGGGGCCTTCCCGTTGCCGTCAAGGACAACCTCTGTGTGCGCGGGCTGCCCACCACAGCCGGCAGCCGCATGCTGCAGAATTTTATCCCTCCTTATTCCGCACACGTGGTGGAACGCATTGAAGCCGAAGACGGAGTGCTCATCGGAAAGCTCAACCTGGACGAGTTCGCGATGGGTTCATCATCCGAAACCGGTGTTGCCGGACCTGTCCGCAATCCGTGGAACCCGCAGCTCACGGCGGGCGGGTCCAGTGGCGGATCAGCAGCCGCGGTGGCCGCGGGTCTGGTCCCGCTGGCGCTTGGTTCTGACACGGGCGGCTCCATTCGCCAGCCCGCCTCGTTCTGCGGCATCACGGGGCTCAAACCCACCTACGGCCGCGTCTCGCGTTATGGCCTGATTGCCTACGCAAGTTCTCTGGATCAGGTGGGCCCGCTGGCAGTGGATGCAGCCGGTTGTGCGCTGCTGCTGGAATGTGTGAGCGGTCATGACTCGCGGGATTCCACTTCGATTCCGGGAAATTTGCCGGGGTGGCTGGCCGAACTGTCAACAGAGACGCGGCCTCTCCGCGTGGGTGTGGCAGAAGAGTATTTCGGGGAGGGTCTGGACGGGGAAGTGGCGTCGGCTGTGCTCGCAGCGATCGATGAACTTCGCCATGCGGGCGCTCAGGTGATCCCCGTGTCACTCCCGCATTCCCGTTACGCTGTCGCCGCCTACTACCTGATTGCCTGCAGCGAAGCTTCCAGCAATCTGGCTCGGTACGATGGCATTCACTATGGTCATCGGGCAGAGAAGTTTGCGGACCTCACGGATTTATACTGTCAAAGTCGGACGGAGGGATTTGGAGCTGAAGTGCGGCGGCGTGTGATGCTGGGAACCTATGCCCTGTCGGCCGGCTATTACGATGCCTATTACCTGCGAGCACTGAAAGTGCGTCGGCGTATTCAGGAGGACTTTCAGAGGGCCTTTGAGCAGGTGGACGTGATTGCCGGCCCGGTGGCTCCATCCGCCGCCTTCCCGCTCGGCGAAAAGCTCTCCGATCCGCTCGCGATGTACCTCAGTGACATCTGCACCATCAGCACCAATCTGGCGGGCTTGCCAGCGATCTCAGTGCCGTGTGGCTTTACGACAGACGGCCGTCCGATTGGTCTGCAGCTGCAGGCCCGTGTGCTGCAGGAGCGGGATTTGTTTCATGCGGCGACCGTGCTGCAAAGCCGCACCACGTGGCACCTGAAGAACCCGGCCTGCGAATTCAGCAGCCTGACTTCGAATTGAGAACCCTCCACTGCTGTACGACGAACTTCAGAGAACTTCCATGACGGCTGTCCTGCACCCTCCAGCTCTGCTTCGCCCGCGTCGCCGCATCACCGGCATGTCAGCGGTGCTTTTGCCGTTTCTGTCACCCGGCGAAGTTGACTGGGAGTCTTTTGACAGGCACGTGGAGCGAACCTGCGGTGCGGGGCTGATTCCGGCGGTGAATATGGACACCGGTTACATCGCTCTGCTGGACTCCGCCACCCGCCTTGAAGTGCTCAGACGCACCCGGACGATCGCGTCCGGTGGCCTGTTTGTGGCGGGCGCCTTTGTGGGCGACACGCCGGGATCGTCGTTCAGCGCGGACGCCTACGCGGAGCGGATCGCGGAAATTCAAAGTGCCGGAGGCACGCCGGTCATCATCCAGTCGTATGGACTCACGCAGCAGGCTGATGAAGAAATCGTCAGCAGTTACCAGCGTCTGGGCGAACTGAGCGGCCGGTTTATCGGGTTCGAACTGGGGACGATGTTTGCGCCGTTCGGCTGTATCTACAGCGAAACGGTTTACCGCGGATTACTGTCGATCCCGCAGTGTCTGGGTGCCAAGCATTCTTCGCTGCATCGCGGTCTGGAATGGCAGCGGCTGCAGTGGCGGGACGAATTGCGTCCGGAGTTTCTGGTACTGACGGGCAACGACCTCGCGATTGACATGGTGATGTATGGCAGCGACTACCTGCTGGGTCTGAGCAGTTTTGCGCCGGACGTCTTCGCGCGTCGGGACGCATTGTGGGAGGCAGGGGACGCTGCCTTTTATCAGCTCAACGATGTTCTGCAGTACCTCGGTTTTTTCACCTTCCGGGCCCCGGTACCTGCCTATCGACATTCGGCCGCCATGTTTCTGCGGCGCCGTGGCTGGATTCGCACCCAGCTGACGCACCCCAAAAGTCCCTGCCGCCCGGAAAGCGATGGCCCGATTCTCGACCAGATTCTGCAAATGCTGGAGGAGTTGGCAGTGGCTTTTGCTCGCTGATTGTGTGAAGATTCTCCGCAGAGCCAAGGTACCTGGCTCGGCTCGAACCGCCGCTCGTCGTCAGCCTCGCCCTCCAGAACGTGACAAGACTCAGCGCCACAGGACGTGTGACACATGCATCGACGTCATCTGACAATTCCGGTCGCTCTGTTCATGCTCGCCTGCTCCGCCGTGGTGCTCGCACAATTCGGCGGCCAGCGGGGGCGTTATCGCAGCTTCACGGGTCCTGACGGTCGCGTGGAACGCAATGGCGTGCCCGACTGGAAAGTTGACGAAAACTTTTCGCAGGATGTATTCACCTTTGCCCGCATCCGCTACCGCTCCATGGGCCGCTGGGGCTGGCAGACGGATTACCCCGACGCGGATCTGAATTTTTCGTACCGTCTGCAGCAGCTCACTTCGCTCCACACCAACCCCGACGGCGTCATTCTCGAACTCACTGATCCTCGCCTCTTCGACTATCCGTTTATTTACATCATCGAACCTGGCTACATCTATCTGGACGACGACGAACGTGCCGCACTGCGCACGTATCTGCTCAACGGCGGTTTTCTGATGGTGGACGACTTCTGGGGCGATGAGGAGTGGGAGGGATTCTACAGCGAACTGAAACAGGTCTTTCCGGATCGCGAGCCCGTCGACATTCCGCTCGAACATCCCGTGTTTCACTGCGTGTACGACCTGCAGGAACGTCCGCAGATCCCGGCCATCGGCTATGCCCAGCAACTGGCCAACGGACAGGTCTATTCTGCGCAGGGTTACGGTACCGAAGAAGTGCACTACCGCGCTGTGTATGATGACAACGGCCGGATGATGGTCTTCATCGGACACAACACCGACCTTGGCGATGGCTGGGAGCGGGAAGGCGAAGACCCATGGTACTTCCGCGAGTTCTCTGAAAAGAAAGCCTATCCGCTCGGCATCAATGTGATTTTCTACGCCATGACGCACTGAATGATTCCTTCGCCCCCATTTCTCTTCACGTCTGAAACTTCATCATGACAGCACCGGAACTCACCCCCGACCGCGAACGAGAACTCATCAGCCAGCTGCGTCAGTTTCGCAGCCGGATCGACTCCGAGCTTTCACGGGTCATCATTGGCCAGCAGGATGTCGTCCGGCAACTGCTCATCGCTCTGCTTTCCGGTGGCAACTGCCTCATCACAGGTGCTCCAGGACTGGCCAAAACGCTGCTCGTGAAAACCATCGCTCAGATCTTTGACCTCAGGTTCAGCCGCATTCAGTTCACGCCTGACCTGATGCCTGCCGACATCACCGGCACAGAAGTGCTCGAAGAAGACGCCGCCGGCAATCGCTCCATGCGGTTCATTCCCGGCCCGATCTTCACCCATGTGCTGCTCGCAGACGAAATCAACCGCACACCTCCCAAAACGCAGTCAGCTCTCCTGGAAGCCATGCAGGAGCATCAGGTCACGGCCGCCGGTCGCCGCTACGAGCTCGAAGAACCCTTCTTCGTCCTCGCAACGCAGAACCCCATCGAAATGGAAGGCACCTATCCGCTCCCCGAAGCACAGCTCGATCGCTTCATGTTCAACGTGCTGATAGATTATCTGCCGGAAGACGACGAAGTAACTGTCGTGCGACGGACAACCTCGCACGCGGCGGAACCGGTGTCCCCGCTGTTCAGTGGTCAGACGGTGCGTGAATTTCATGAGGTCGTGCGGCGGGTCCCGATTGCCGACGATGTGGTGCGTTATGCCGTGCGACTGGCAGCCGCTTCGCGTCCCGGCCAGCCGGGCACGCCGGACTTCATCAATGAATATGTTTCATGGGGAGCGGGTTTGCGAGCCGGGCAGTTTCTCGTGCTGGGTGGCAAAGCCATCGCGCTGCTGGAAGGCCGCAGCTACGTATCGGCCAGGGACATCCAGCAGCTGGCCCATCCCGTCCTGCGACACCGCATCCTCGCCAACTACCGCGCAGAAGCTCAGGGTGTCACCGTCGATTCACTCGTCGAACGGCTGCTGAAAGTGGTTCAGCACCCGAAGGAAGGTTGAGCCAGCCATGGAATTCAAATTCTCGCGGTGGACGATGCCTGCAGCCGCAGGACGGCAGTCCGCGGGCGAAGGTGGCCTGAAAACGCCATGGGAGACGTGCCTGGCAACAGCAAAGGAGCTCACATGCCGGCAGAGCTGATGAACCCGGCGGTGATCATGGGAATCCGCTCGCTCGAGTTGCGTGCGAAGCTGGTGGTGGACGGTTTTCGCACCGGGCTCAACCGCAGTCCTCGGCACGGCTTTTCTGTGGAATTCTCTGAGTATCGCCAGTACGCGCAGGGTGATGACCCGCGTTTTCTCGACTGGAAGCTCTTTGCCCGATCCGACCGCAGCTATATCCGGTTGTTCGAAGACGAAACGAACCTGCGGTGTTATGTGGTGCTGGACATCAGCCGTTCAATGTCGTTTGGAACGTTGGGCTGGACCAAGCTTGAGTACGCCAAAACCGCCGCCGCATCGCTCTGCTGGCTGCTCAACCGCCAGGGAGATGCTGCGGGATTAACGGTGTTTGACGACGCGGTTCAGAGCGTGGTTCCGGCTCGCTACCGACCGGGTCAGCTACGGCGTCTGATGGTGACGCTGGATGCTGCTGAGGCTGGTCGTCAGACGCGTCCGGCGGTGGCGCTGGAGGACGCTGCGCAGCGTTTGCGTCGCCGTGGCCTGGTCGTGCTCATCTCGGATCTGCTCGCACCTGTTCAGGAGATTGGTGACGGACTGCGGGTACTCCGCGGCTGTCGCCACGATGTGGTTGTCCTGCAGGTGCTCGATCCCGCCGAAAAACGACTCGAATTTGCCGGCCCGCATCTGTTCGAGGATCTCGAGACGGATCAGCAGGTGTATGCGGATCCGGAGCAGGTGCGTGAGGAGTACTGCAGCCGCCTGGAAGCTCACAATCAGCTGGTGAAAGCCGAATGTGATGCCGTGGGAGCCGCGCACCGGCTGCTGCTCACCAGTGAACCGCTCGAACTGGTACTGAGCGAATTCCTCGAAGCCCGGCGACGGGCACAAAGCTGGCAGCGGGGGGCCCGGTAATGCTGGAACTTCTGGCACAGGGTTTTGCAGTGGCTGGCGCGGCACTCGCCAGTATTCCGTTTCTGCTGCACATGCTGCGTCGCGTCCCGGCACAGCGTCTGCCATTCAGTCTCGTACGGTTTCTCCCCGCATCGCTCCCGCGTACCACGCGTCGCGCAGCCCCCCAGCACTGGCCCCTGATGCTCCTGCGAATGCTCGCCATCGCCCTGATTGCGCTCGCCTTCTCCCGCCCCTTCCAGCGTCTGTCCATGCTCCGGCCGGACAACGGCGGTCCTGCTCGACACATCGCAGTGCTGCTGGACCGCAGTGCCAGCATGCGCCGCGATGGGCTGCGGGAAAAGCTTCTGGCAGAACTCCAGCAGATCGCCGATGACCTGCAGCCCGCCGACGTGCTCAGCGTCGCCCAGTACTCGCAGGGGATCCAGCAGCTGATTTCCGCGGACGAATGGCGAAAGACGGCGGTCGAATCGCGGGCCGCACTGATTTCCCGGGCATCTGAGTCCTGGGACCCCGACTGGCGCAGCACGGCCACAGGACCAGCACTCCTGGAAACCGCAACTGAACTGGCCGGGCAGTCGTCAGGCGCTGGCACAGAAAGTGACCGCGTGGTTGTGCTGATTACAGACTTCCAGGAAGGCAGTGAACTGGCAACGCTGCGAAATGGTACCTGGCCCGACACGGTGCGGCTGGATCTGCGAATTGTGCAGCCGGAGCAATCGGGGAATGCGGGGTTAAGTCTGCTGGAAGACCAGAAAACAGGGCGCATTCGTGTGCGACTGACAGCATCCGGTGATGCCCCTGCCAGCCAGTACGGTCTGCAGGTGTTTGACGAAGCCGGCAAGCCTCTGGGAGACCTGATTTCTGCGGATGTGGCACCTGGCCAGCGGCGGACAATCACTCTGCCCGACGTGCCGGGCGAACAGCCTCGCCCGGCCGGAGTGGAACTGGCCGGCGACCCGCATCCTTTCGATAACGTCGCCGATCTGCCCCTGAATGCACCGCTCACCCGCCGCATCGCTCATGTCGGTTCAATCGACGTCAATGACGCCGAAACCATGCGCTATTATCTGCAGCGCGTGCTCGATGGGAACGAAGCGGAGCCTCTGGAAGTCGCAGATCTGCTCACCGACGACGACACAGCTCTGCCCCCCACACCGGATATGCGTCTGGCTGTCGTCACCAGCAGCCTCCCGGAGAAGCTGGCGGGCCAGCTGCGGGAACTGGCCGACAGTGGCGGCATCGTTCTGGCGGCCCTGAATTCCACGGCCATGTTCCAGTCCCTGCGGCCGCTGTTGCCGGAAGGCGTGACCTGTGAAGAGGCCGTTGTGAAAGACTATGCAATCCTCACATCACCCGATCTGACTTCCCAGTGGCTGGCCCCGTTCGCCACTGCTCAGTTCAGCGACTTTTCGTCGATCCGGTTCTGGCACTATCGAAAGCTCACCTGGTCCGCACCCGCGGCCCCTGGAAAAGTGCTCGCACGGATGGATACCGCCGACCCGGCCATCCTGCAGTTCCCGGCCAATAACGGCGGCGCCATCTATCTGCTGGCAGCCGGCTGGCAGCCGGGCGACAGCCAGCTGGCGCTCTCCAGCCGCTTCCCGCCGCTGCTCCTGCGGCTGGTGCAGCTGGCATGGCCGCGTCAGGCCGGCAGTCAGGTTTTTGAAGCCGGAACATCGATCAAGCCCGTTTCACTGGCCGGCAGCGACGCCTGGACGCTGACACGTCCGGACGGAACACTCGTGGCCCCCGCGGACTCTGTGGAACTCGACACTCCCGGTCGCTGGCTGCTCACCGGACAAACCCCGAATGGTCCGGTCGCCACCAGTCTGCTGGTGACAGTCTCAGCGGCCGAAAGCCGTACAGAACCTCTGCCGGCCGGTCAGCTGCAGGCGCTGGGACTGCCCGCAGAACTGGCACAGGTCCGGGGAATGGCCGCGCAGTCGGACCAGGACTCGAACACCACCCAACAGGACTCTGCGGAACTCGAATCCCGCCAGAAACTCTGGCGCTGGTTCCTTCTTGCCGGCCTGTGCTGTCTGGTGCTGGAAAGCAGCCTCGCGGCGTTTCTGGAACGCCGGGAAAAATCGCTGCAGGCTGGATAGCAGGGAACAAGCGATTTTATCAGCGGCGTTCCGGAGCGTGTGAATCAGGAGAACGTGTGTGAGAACTCGCGGTGTCTGGATTCTGGCAGCAGCGCTGCTGATTCCGGGAATTACAGTCTGGCTGCATCGTCATGATGAGCCGGCGCCACAACCGGTCAATTCCGCCTCGGGCACGGAAACGGCCGCTGCAGATCTCACCGCAGGCACTGCAACCTGCCTGGAATGCCATCAGAGTCAGCACTCAACATGGCTGGCCACCGCCCACAGCCGTGCGATGAGTCAGGTGGTGGCAGGGAAGGAACCGGCAGACGGCGCCTTTGCACATCCGGCCTCCCGGCGCGAGTATCGATCAGAACATCGGGGGACCGAGCTGTGGCATGAAGAAACCGGAATGGTGGGCGGCCCCACCGTCGAAGCCCGCCTTGAATACCTTGTGGGATCCGGTCGCCACAGCCGCACTTACCTGACTTTGTTCGACGGCTTTCTCACGGAATCTCCGGTGACGTGGTATGCATCCACAGGCCGATGGAGCCTGTCACCGGGTTATGACCACGAACATCATCAGGGTTTTGAACGGCCGGTGGATGCGGGGTGTCTCATCTGTCACTGTGGCGGGATTGAGGAAGTGGACGGTGCCTTTCACCGACTGGCAATCGCAGAGCTGGCGATCGGCTGTGAACGCTGCCACGGCCCCGGAGCGACTCACATTGACTTTCATCGGACACATCATAAGGGGGCGTCGGAGGAATCAGCAGCGCGGGTTGCAACGGACCCCATCATCAACCCACAGAAGCTCAGTCGCGACCGGCAGGACGCGGTGTGTGCACAGTGCCACCTGCGGGGAGACGCGACGGTGCTGCGGACCGGCCGGACCGCGGCCGATTTCCGTCCCGGGAATCTGCTTACGGACACCCGTATCGACTGGTTTCTGCAAAACGCCGGGGGAGAAATGAAGGTTGTGGGACATTCGGACCAGATGACCGCCAGTCGCTGCTGGCAGGACTCAGAAACGCTCACCTGCACCACCTGTCATGCCGGTCATGCAGTGGAACGCAGTCGGGATGAGCAGTTGCAGGAGTACCGCAGGGCGTGTCTGGGCTGTCACACTGAACACGCCTGCAGCGCGGCTGCTGAGTCCCGGGCATCAGTGCGGCCGGCAGACAACTGCGTGTCCTGCCACATGCCGCAGGTCTCAACGGAGATTCCGCACATCGCCTTTACGCATCACCGCATTGGCAGACACGAACAGCAGCCGGCAGCGGCAGCGGGAGATGCGAGTCGGGCGGAGCTGGTGCCGTTTGGCGTGATGTCCGATGTTTCACCGCAGGAGCTGCGTCGCAGCCATGCACTGGCGTGTGCTGAGTATTCCGCGCGAGCGTCAACACCCGAACTGTCCGCGGAATTTCGCAGCCGGGCACTGCGTGAGTTGCTGCAGCTGATGCAGGAAACACCTGAGGACGGAGAAGTGGCCGCAGCGCTGGCACGCGTCAGCTGGGAAGCCGGCGACCTCCTGCAGGCTCAGACAGCCGCCCAGCGCGCCCTTGGAGCGGCGAAGCTCAGCAGTGGCGGGCGAGTCAATGCCCTGTTCGTTGCCGGTGATGTCCTGCTCCAGCGATCCCGATTTCGGGAGGCCATCACTCCCCTCGAAACGCTGACAACCCTGCGTCGTGCATCCGAGGACTGGCTGCTGCTGGGACTGGCGAGGTTCCAGTCCGGCAACCAGTCCGCAGGTCTTGCGGATGTTGAGCAGGCCCGAAGAATTTCACCGTTCCGGAACGATATTGCGGAAACCCTGCTGAAACTCCGCCGCGCAGCCACAGGCTCCCCAGGCCGCGAATCTCGGAAATCAAATTCGCGCGACAGCTCACCGTGATGCACGTAAACTCGCGTCATTCGTCGAAAATCGCACACCAGAAAACGGGAACACAGGAACGAAGAGCCTGATGGATGAGGAAATCCATGGTTTCGGGGCGGTCTGTTCTTGACAGAAATCGTCCAACCCGGGAAGGTGAACGTCAGGGGCATTCACTGCGGTCCCCCGATTTCTGCTCTTCCACCTCACCGTTGACGGGATGCGACGCTCATGCCCCACCGAATGCTCTGCCGACTGCTCCCCGCCCTGCTGCTGCTTGCCGGCTGCAACGAAGGCCCCACCACCGGTCGGCCCCTCGGTGATGCCCCCGATGGTCCAGTGGAAATCCTTGTTGTCGACAAGGACGGTAAAATCCAGCACCAGGCGGGCACGTTTCTGGCCGCTGTGAAACGCAACGACTCACGGCTGGTGCTGGTAGACTGCTGGGCAGAGTGGTGTGGCCCATGCAAGCGACTGGGGCCGATCCTTGAAGACATCAAGAAGTCGTGGGGCGACCAGCTGGAAATTGTCAAAGTGGACGTCGACCAGAACATGCCGATCGCACAGCATCTGAACGCTGAGTCCATTCCGGATGTGCGAATCTATCGCAGCGGAGTTCAGGTCGGCGAATTTGTCGGGTTGATGCCACAGGCCGAAATCGAAGGCTATCTCAAGTCGCTCAAATGACCTGTGCTCCTGTGCGTCCGCCACTGTCTGCCCGGCGACAACTCTGGTTTCGCCTCACAGCGATGCTGCTGGCCCTGTTCCCGCTGCTGTGCATGGAAGCGATCTGCAGAGTTTTCGGCTGGGGCGAACAGGACCTGACAGTCGATCCGTTTGTGGGCTTCACAGCGGTGCGCCCGCTGTTTCTGAAGACAGCCGACGGACAGCATTACCGCACCGCCCCTGATCGCCTGCAATACTTTCGGGAAGACCAGTTCGCAGCCCGCAAGCCAGCTGATGAATTTCGCGTGTTCGTCTTCGGCGGCTCCACCGTCCAGGGCCACCCATTTTCGATCGAAACCAGCTTTCCCACCTTTCTCCAGCAGATCCTTGAAACCGCACAGCCCGGAAAAACCTGGAAAGTTGTCAACTGCGGTGGCGTCTCCTACGCCAGCTATCGACTGCTCCCGATCGTTGCGGAATGCCTGACGTATGAGCCTGATCTGTTTATCTTCTGCAGTGGACAGAACGAGTTTCTGGAGGATGTCACGTACCCGCGGCAGCGGCGGATTGGGCCAATCCTCGGTCCTGTCTGGTCCGTGGCCGAACACCTTCAGGCCTTCCGAGCAGCCGTGCAACTCACACACGCCCTGAAGAGCCCTTCGGTGTCCGCCGGCCGGCAGGATTACAGCCACCGCGGTCTCACGAATCCCCGACCACTGCTGCCCACCGAAGTTCAAACGCTGCTCGATCAGCACGGTGGACTGGAACGCTACCACCGGGACGACCAGCGCGCCGAACAGGTCGCCAGACACTACGGCAGCAACCTGCAACGGCTCATTCTGCTCTGCCGTCAGCACGAGCTTCCGCTCCTTGTGATTCAGCCGCCGATCAATCTGAGCGACTGTCCGCCATTCAAATCAGAATTTTCCGGTACCACCACGTTGACACAGCAGGCTGACATCGCAGCACGACTGCGCGAGGCCAGACACGTGGCAGCGAAAGACCCGACTGCTGCCGTGCATCTGGCAGAACAGGTTACCCGCACAGATCCCCGGTACGCACTCAGCTGGTATGAACTGGGCCAACTGCTGCTGAATATCAACCACTGGGAAGACGCCCAAAGGGCCCTTCAACGGGCGGTGGATGAAGACATCTGCCCGCTGCGCATGACAGGTCCTCTGCAACGCATACTCAGACAGACCGTTGCCGCCCACGAAACCGAATTCCTCGATGCGCACACGCTGCTGGCAGCAGGGTGCCGAGGTGGCGTGCTGGGTGAACAACGGCTCGTGGACCACGTGCATCCCTCGTTCAAAGGGCATGAAGACATCGCTGTGGCAATTGCCGAATGGATGCAGTTAAAGGGCCTGCTCCTGTCCCCCCGCGACCGCTGGCCTGAATACGGACGTCAGCGTTGCCAACAGACAGTACAGCAACTGGATGACACCTATTTTCTTCAGGGCCGGCGACGACTGCAGGTCCTGAAGAACTGGGCCGCCGGCCGAGCCACCGTGCCGGAACTTGTGAACGAGCCACCAGCAATCCCCCCTCTCCCCTCCCAGGGGAGAGGCGTCGGGGGTGGGATGATGAACCGGTGGTAAGGACACCGGAGGCCGTCTTTTGAACGGCGCCCCACGTGACAAGGCGTGCAATGGATGTCACTCCCCCGGTCACGATGCGTGCCAACGCGGCCAGAATCGCATCAGGAACTCGCCAAAGCCTTACCGGCATTGACATCGACCGCGCGTCACGTGACGTTTTTTGCGATTCGTGCGGGAAGTGGCGCCTGACGATGGTGGCTGGACTGAAACATTCCAGTTTGTCCTTTTCAACACCGTTTCACCATCCCAGGTCGGAGGTGGGGAGTACCCCACGCCCCATTCTAACTTCCGCCCTGCCCCCTGAACCGATCGCCTGTGAAAGGCGAGACCTGAGCGAATGGGACCCCGGTGACCAGTCACCCTCGTTGCTATAACCGCAACCAGCGTCTCAGCCTGCCGGGCGGCTTCCCCTTCTACGGAAGTACTGCACACATCGTGCGACGATGCTCCTCTGGCAGATTGAAGCAAAATTGAGAACTGAGACTTCGACGATGAAACCTGAACACCTGCCCTCAACCTGCTTCAACGACACGTCCTCCCCGTGAGGTTCTGCGACGACTTACAATCAGGCGGGCACACATGTAGTAGATGACTCCCGCTCCAATCAGCAACAGTACCGATATTGTCTGGGCTGGCTGCTCTGTGAGCAGGCTCACAAATGCACCTGCATAGGCCGTCAAAAGAAGAGCAGGAGTCAGTGGATAGCCCCACGTACGATAGGGGCGGTCGGCATGCGGTTTCGTCATTCGCAGCACGAACACCGCCGCCACTGCCAGACCGTAAAAAATCAGCCCCGCACAAATGACGGAGTTGGTCAGATTATCAAAGGCAACATACAGCTGCTCAGTCCCCCCGGAAACACCATCACCCACTGCAGCATTCGGAGTCCAGAAGGAGAACAGCAGCACGAGCAGGATCGTCCAAACGGCCTGCAGCACGATCGTGTTTGCCGGTGTCAGATACCTGGGATGAATCTTTTGCAGCCACGCGGGGACCAGGCCGTCGCGAGCAATCGCGAGATAGATTCTTGGGCCCGTAATCATGTTGGAATTTGTGGCGCCAAACGTGGAGATCATGACCCCAATCGCGGCGATGCTGCCACCAACAGGGCCGAACATCACCTGAAATACATCTGCAGCCACCGTCTGGCTCGCTGACAAATGCGACATTGGCAACACTGCGTGATAGCTGATGTTGGCCCCTGAATACACTGTGATGACCAGTGCCAGCCCAATTGCCATCGCCCTGGGCACATTCTTCATTGGATTGCGAATGTCCTCCGCAACCGGCCCCAGATTAATCCAACCGTCGTAGGGCCAAAGCACGGCAACCATCGCGATGCCCAGGGCTCTCGCAAAACCTCCCCAGCCACCCGGCTCCACCGGAGTTGTCCACAGCGGATGAAAGTTGGCCGATGCCGCCCCCTTCCAGATAAACGGGAGCAAAATGAGGGCCGCAAGGAAACCCACTTTGGTGACCGTGGCCAGACTCTGGATCCCAGCCCCGACCGACGTGCTGCGGTAGTTGGCCGCCGAAAGCCCGATCACAATCGCAATCGCCATCAAGGTCTGCTGAAGTGAAGAAAGCTGCACAAGCTGGTTGAAGTAGAGCACCGTCGCACAGGCCAGAGCACCCACGGAACCTGTCCGCACCACCCAGAACTCTGTCCATCCCCACAAAAACGCCGGCAATTGACCAAAGGACTCCCGTATATAGAGATAGGGACCGCCAGCATTCGGATACATCGCTCCCAGTTCCGCCAGCGCCAGCGATCCGCAGAGCGTAATCAGACCCACAAACAGCCACGTTCCAAGAATCGCCAGTACCCCGTACGGCGCTAACTGACTGTCAACCGCACTCACTTTCAGAAAGATACCAGAACCGATGATGGATCCCACAACAATCATCGTGGCGTCAAACAACCCCAGCACCCGTGGCAGCTGCTCTGGTTCGGGCGAATCGGCACCCTGTGTCATTTCTGTTTCCCGGAAGGAATGTTTAGTTGGCGTTTGCTGTCGCGTCCTGGCCACCAGAACCACCCCGGGGGTCGGCAATCTCAACCATTACCACTTCAATTGTGTAGCTCTGACCAGCACCACCCCCGCCCGGCAGACCAGGCACCCCGGGAGCAGCCCCAATCCCGCCTGCGGATCCGGAACCAGCAGCCGCGCCAAAGCCTCCACCCGCTCCGCCACTGCGGATCATGACGTCTACGGACCTCCGCATTCCGGTTGAACCGGCCTTCACTCCGTCCATCCACATCGCTCCACGAGCCGCATCTGCTCGCTGAATTGCCGCTCCAAGTCCGCGGTAATGGTCCAACGCATCCTTTCGCTCCCGCTCTTTGCTGGCCACGAACGAGGTCCTTGCGTAATACATGCGAGTCTCCGAGATGCCTGTACCGGGCGCCGCGTTGGCCGCTGGAGTCAGCTTCAACACACCCGTATACTCAAATTCAGCCCCCCGATGGGCACGAATCGGAAAACTTTTGGGGTTAGCTGTGAGTTTGCTCACGCCCTGAGACATGCCTGCAAGCTTCGCCGTGTAACTCAGCACAAGCTGCTGTGAAGCTACAGTCCACGAATCCAGCGGAGCTGACTCGCCTTCGTCACCCCGAGCGGGGCGCTGTCGCGGGAGCGACTTGAGGATCACCAGGACGCCCGGATCAGACATACCGTCGGGGAACACACCGGCTGTGTTCAGAGCGTCTGCGCCCCCGGCATGGTGCTTCTCAAAAGCTCGGAAGAGTGCCTCGCGAACCGGCTGGAGTGGCAGGTTGCCAGCCAATCGCAGGAGCGATTCGGAGGTGGACAGGTCAGCAACCTGATCGAGTTGGGCGACAATGAGCTGAGCGAACGCGGGGGTGTAAAAAAAATCGGCCGACAGTGCGAGTACGGCGTCCGGAAGACGTTCCATCGGCGCCGCCGTCGCCGTCGCGGGAGCACTGCCACCAGCACCTGCGAATCCCAGGCCGCCCAATTCACCTGATGGCTCGCCTCCACTTAAACCTGGCGCTGCACCAGGAACACCAGCAGCACCTCCGGACATCGCGGGCAACCCAGGAGCTCCCGGAAGTCCACCACCCGCTCCCGGCACACCCGGCATCGCAGGCATCCCAGGAGCTCCCGGAAGACCTCCGCTGAGACTTGCACCTCCCGGCATCATGCCTGCTCCACCCGGCATCCCCGGCATCCCGCCACCTGCCAGCTGACCAGCACCGATACCCTCCGGGACGGCCCCCCCCCCCGGCAAACCAGTTTGCTTCGCGAGCACTTGGGAAGCTACGGACGCAAGGGCCCGAAGACTTGCATTTTGAGTCGATGTGGGGAACCGTTCCGGGCTGCTGATCATCGCCATCAACACCTGACGTGACTGTTCCGGATCTGTCTGCTGGTGGCTGCAGAGCGCCAGCACCACAACCTCGACTGTCTCCTCCAGCGACAGAGGACTCTTCGCACTGCCGTTGACAATCTCCAGCAGTCCCTGCCATGCCTCGGCAGAGTTATTCGCCAGCAATCCCGCTGCGATTGCCCTGACCAACTCTCGGTCTGTCATCGTTGCGACAGACGCGGCGGGGGCCCCGGTGCCCATTCCAGGCATCCCACCAGGTCCCATTCCAGGCATCCCACCAGGTCCCGATAAGCCACCTGGCAGCATTCCGGGGGTCGCACCTCCGGGCGCTACGCCGGATCCGGAATTGAGCGCCGCGCCACCACCTTGAAGAGACAGGGTGCCAGGGTCCTGACCTGCAGCGGCCCCAGCACTCAACAATCCCGGGCCGGATCCCGGAGCCCCCAGTCGCCCCTGCATGGCTCCCACTGCCGGTCCCTGCCAGGCCGTGGCGTATTCGAGCACCATCAGGGACATGGTGTCGAGCGGAAGAGGAGACGTTGATGACTGGGAAGGAGGTTCAGAAGTCTGTGGAGTGCCCGGAACGCCGACACCGCCCGGTCTGCGAGGCGCTCCCCCCTGCGGACCGCCGGGCATTGCAGGAGCGATCCCGGGGCCACCAGCGGGCGATGAAAGTCCCGGGGCCCCTGGAGCGTTCCCGTAGCCTGGAGCCCCAGGGGCGCTGCCGTAACCGGCTGCTCCCGGTTCGGAACTGGCGCCACTGCCATCAACGCCCGGTTGGCCCGGCATGCCGTACCCGGGTGCCGATCCTGCGGGCTGGGCTGGAGCCACTGGCGGTTTTTCGTGGGCTGCCGCCAGAAGTTTCATGAGCGTCTCTGCCACGGCAGCGTCGCCGGGCTTACTCTTCACTCTTTTCTCGATCGCTTCAAGCACTCGGCGATCGCGGACGATCACGGCATCCCGCAGCTGTTTTTCTGTCCATTTGCTCACATCCGCAGGTCGAGCCGGCGCGGGTGGTGTCGAGGGCGCAACGCCCGGTGCAGCACCACCTGGCATACCTGGCATACCGGGCATACCTCCTCCGAGCATACCTCCGGGCATGCCCCCGCCGAGCATTCCCGCGGCCGCTCCGGCGTTGCCAGCCCCCATCCCGCCGGGAGGTCCCATGGGCATGCCACCGGGAGGTCCCATCGGCATCCCGCCTGGAGCCCCGGCAGCACCGCTGGAGGCGTCTGAGCCCCCGCCGGAACCCGCAAGCTCGGGCGGTGAAATTGACATGCTGTTGTTGCCTCCAGCCGGTCCGGCGGCGGCCAGATCCCCGCCACTGACGTCGACGCCCGCCGCAGCAGCGCCGCCACCGCCGGACGAGGCCGCTGCTGGTTCCGATTCGGAACCACCACAGCCGCACGACAATAAAAAGCAGGAGCAGATGCCGAACTGAGCCAGGATAATGCGGACGGGACGAGAAGAAATGCTGTTCACAGGCTGCTGCTCCGGGAATTGTTTGTGGAGTGGCGAGTCAGTCAGGAGATTACGAACCTGGCTGAGACGATGCAAGCCAGAGCGACCTTTGCGGAGTGGGAATGATCAAGGTTCGCCAGAGGAGGGGGCGAGCGGCAGGATTTCCGGATGGCTTTGAACCCGCTTCCGGCAACTGTGTGTTCATAAAGCCGCCCCGAGGCCGGACGACAGAGGGTCAGAATGACTGCGCATTCATCGGGACGATGGATACTGGTTCGAGTTCTGCGGGACATGGCGGAGCCTGAGCTGGATTTGCATGCAAGCAACCCAAAATTGTCACTGACCGGATCCGGGGTGATGGATGTCGTTCTTGTTGACGTCATATAAGCATTCATTCAGTGTATCAATGTATTTATTACTTGTTTTGTCACTGGTCCGATCTGAAATCGGATCCCCTGTCTCTCGTTGATTACGCAAATGCATTCACCGCAATCCTTTCCAACCTGGGGAGCGAAGGGACAGTCCCTTGATTCAGCGGGACGCTCTTGCGGGAAAATCAGCAGCGAATCCTCTCACATCCCCGTTTTCTTCAACGGGGGCAGAGCTGGCGTCTCCAGGACGACTGAAACTTCCGGTGTCAGTTCCAGTGAGACTTGAGCGCACTCCCCTCAATTGCACACACCCTTTCCAGACCGTCCACCATGATGGTGGATTTCCCTGTGCTGTCGCGAGAGCATCATGGGGCGTCGCTGAAGAACGATCGCCCCGGCAAGACCGGGGAGCAATTGCACCTATAAAGTGAGGCCGGCTTCGCGCAAAACTCCACCATCCGCGCGCAATGCCATGGGAGGCACCGGCCGCTGACCGATCCGGTGCTGGTGGCAGCAAGCGGCGATTTGAGCGGAAGTGGAGCGAACGATATTTTGGCTGGAGCCGGAGACGCGCACTGACGTCTGAATAACTCTTCGGCACAGACAAACAGATTCTGATGCTGCCACGATTGCCGCAGAGCCTCGATGTGATCCGAAAGGGATTTGATGGCCATATTCAGCAGGTCCCGACCGGACCAGTGACTTGCCACATGAGAAACCAGATTCGATGATGCGTCGCCTTCACCCATGCGCCCGCGCTGCGTATAACAGCCGTGATAAATGTCCTTCGCGAAGCCGGTGATGTTCGTTATCACAAAACGCCCGCTGGGACTCGGATTCAGTCCTCCGTTTCTGGTAAACTCCACTTTGCTGATGACGCGTCGCGTATGTGGCCATGAACCGGTCTGATAGTCTTCGAACGTGTGAAAAAGCTGACAGCCCGTGCAGCCTGTCTTCCACCACAGAAGCCGTGCATTCTCTTTGAGTTCCAGTTCTGCAATCCGTTTTCCAGACTGGCAGCTTCAGCGAGTATTTCCAGTTCGCGATCGAGCGTGGCCACCGGCAAGAGGCCAGCATCGGACACGATCCCCTCACCCTCATAGTGGGATGGCGAAACGGTATTAAACTGGAACGTATCAGTCTCCCCACCATCGTCAGGCGCCACTGCCCGAACGAATCACAAAAAACTGTCTGTGGCGTGCGGTCGATGTCAATCGGCCGGTAAGGCTTTGGTGCGTTTCTGATGCGGTATTGGCCGCGCGGGCACGCGCCGTTATCGGGGGATTGACATCCTTTTTTTTGACGGCACCTGCCGTCAGAAATAGAGCAGGAGCATGGAGAAAGTCGAGAGTCGACTCTCGACTTTCTTCATGCTCCTGCGGTCTCCTCTCCACTTCCTACTCTCTCACTCCCACGCCTTCGCAACTTCGCAACTTCGCAACTTCTCACTTCTCGCTTCCACACGCAGCCCGTGCCGGGGTCGCCCGCTTCCTCACGGGCGCGGCTCGGGGGTTGTGTTTTGCGCGGGTTTTGTGATGGGACACATGGGACGCAGGGGACTCATGAGACGGACGGCCCGCGGGACGAAACTGGGGTTGGTTTCTGGTTCCTTGTCGAAGCGTCCCCAGTCCGCTGAGCTTCCCACGAAGGCCGTGGCAGTGTGTTGCGCGCGGACTGCCGTCCGACAGCTCAGCAGCGCGTGACCGGGGGATTGACATCCACTGCACGCGTTGTCAGGTTTGGCAGGGGGCGAAAGACAACTTCCGGTGTTTTTCATACAGTTTCGTCATGCCAGCCTCACTCTCCCGGCTGTGCCCTTTGCCGGAACGTCACTGTTTCAGTTCTTCGGCGGGATCACTTCACCCAAACCGTGCTTCTCTGTTGCAGCCTCATAGTGCTGCATCGCCTGGGGCAGCAATTCGCGAAGCTGAGCGGCCCGCCGCTGGTCAGAGGGGTGCGTTGACAAAAGCTCCATGGGTTCACCGCCCGCCTTTAAACCGGAAAATCGCTCCCAGAACCCCGGAGCACATGACGGATCGTAGCCTGCCTTTGCCATCAGCAGCAGGCCGATGTGGTCCGCCTCCAGTTCATGCTTGCGACTGTACGGTAAAATGACTCCGTACTGCGACGCGGCACCATAAGCTGTGAGCAAAATCTGCTTCTGCTGCTCTTCCCGATTCTGCAGCACCATACCGACGGCTGACTTGCCAAGATTCTGAGCCGTCTGATAGGTCATCCGCTCGCCCCCGTGCCGAGCGATTGCGTGAGAGACTTCATGAGACATCACCACAGCCAGGCCACCTTCGTCCTGGCAGACCGGCAGCAAGCCGGTGTAGACGGCCACCTTGCCGCCAGGCAGACAGAACGCATTCTGTGTTTCGGACTCAATGACATTGAACTCCCACTTGAAGTCCGGCCGGTTCGCCACAGC
>JBJTOM010000356.1:0-34354 GCA_046074585.1 Planctomycetota bacterium
CATCGGCAACTGGGTCGTCCGCGGCCAGTACACCGCCGGACTCGTCAATCGACAACCCGCCCCCGCCTATCGCGAAGAAGACCGCGTAAACCCCGCCTCCAATCGCGAAACCTTCGTCGCCATGAAAGTCGCCATCGATAACTGGAGATGGGCCGGTGTCCCCTTCTTTCTCCGCACCGGCAAACGACTCCCCAA
This sequence comes from Planctomycetota bacterium, assembly GCA_046074585.1. Lineage (GTDB taxonomy): Bacteria > Planctomycetota > Planctomycetia > Planctomycetales > Planctomycetaceae > SXXK01. Next base: position 196 of record JBJTOM010000356.1, read on the forward strand.
ACAACTCACCGAAATCGCCATCCAGTTCAAAAGCCCGCCACTCAATCTGTTCTCCACCGTCGAATGCGACGGAGATCTCTGCGATGTCGTCGAAACCCGCCCCAATCAACTCATCCTCCGCATCCAGCCCCAGGAAGCCATCTCACTTCGCTTCTCCACCAAACGCCCCGGCATGAACTATCAGGTTCAGCCAGTCTCCATGGACTTTGCCTACGACGAACATTTCGACACCATCCTCCCCGAAGCCTACGAACGGCTGCTCCTCGACGTCATGCGCGGAGACTCCACGCTCTTCACTCGCAGCGACGAACTCGAAGCCGCCTGGAGATTCCTCACACCCGTCCTTCACGCCTGGGAATCCAGCTCCGCGGCACCCGAATTCTACCCCGCCGGGACCTGGGGCCCGCCAGCCGCCGACAGACTCCTCGCAGAATCCAAAGCCCTCTGGCGCGCCCCCCGCTGACCCTCGGCCACCTCCCCATGCCCGCACGCCAGCCACTCATCGTCGTCGTCGGTTCCCTCAATATGGATCTCGTGCTCCGCTGCCACCAGCTGCCGCAGCCCGGCGAAACCGTCACCGCAACCGAATCCCGCACGATTCCCGGCGGGAAAGGAGCCAACCAGGCTGTCGCCGCTGCACGGCTGGGAGCCCGCGTGGCCATGATCGGTCGCGTCGGCGATGATCCGTTCGGACGCACACTCAGACACACCCTCGAACGCGAAGGCGTCGATGTCGCCAGTGTTCAGTCCACAGCCGACACCCCCAGCGGTATGGCCCTCATCACCGTCGAAAACTCCAGCCAGAACACCATCGTGGTGGACCCCGGCGCCAATGCTCGCCTGACTCCCGCTGACGGCCATGCCGCCCAACACACCATCGCAGCCGCCGATGTCCTGCTGCTGCAGCTGGAAGTACCCGCCCCGGCAAACATTGCGGCTCTGCAGATCGCACGAAGGCACGGGGTCCCCGTGCAGCTCAATCCCGCCCCCACCCCCGCCTCCTGCTCCCTGCCACCCGAACTCTGGTCCGCAGACTGGCTCTGTCCCAACGAAACTGAAGCCGCAACACTCACCGGACTGCCTGCCAACTCGCCATCCATCGCAGCCGCCGCAGCGCACAGACTCGCGCAACGCGGTGCCGGCAAAGTCCTCGTCACGCTCGGTCAGCACGGACTCCTCCTCGTTACGCAGAATCAGTGCCATCACGCCGGCGCCTTCTCAATCCAGTCAGCCGATGCCACTGCTGCCGGTGATGCCTGCGTCGCAGCCTGGGCCGTTGCAATTGCTGAAGGCCGCAGCCTGCCGGACTGTCTGCGGTTTGCCGCCGCCGCCGGTGCCATCACCGTCAGTCGCCCTGGAGCGTCCACGTCGCTGCCTGTGCGATCCGATGTCGAAGGACTTATGGAAGCCCAGCCCGCTGCCGCACGAATTCAGGACATCACTGACTGAACCACCGCACATCATCAGGCTTGCTCCGAATGTGCGGGTAGAGCGCCACGCAGGAGGAATGACTCGCCACAACCGGCCTCGACGACACTTTCGCCGCCTCCAGACTCGTACGCCAGCCCGAATGCGCACAGTCCGGTATGATCCCCTGCTGATTCAATTCCCGAATGGCAGCCTGCCAAAAATCGCTCAGGCCGGCATTCCCCGGCTCCCCACAGCCGTCGCCGATCATGTTGCGACGCTGCATGGAAAAAACATCAAATCGCCAGCGAAAAACAGGCAAGAATCGAAGCCGTCGCCACCACCATGGCATCCGCAAATAACCGTCCCGGGCGACCTGCATGAAGCACTGCGGCCACCGACAGAATTCCGACAGCTGCCAGTGTCTCAATCAACAGCACCCGCGGCAGTGCCCCCTGCTCAACACGAATCACCAGAAAAACACTCGCAACAATCGCTGCACACCACAGTCGACGCACCTGACGGCGCCCCGTTCCCGATGTCATGGCACACGTGGCCAGACCCATGCTCCATGGAAAAAACAGACGCCGATCTTCCAAGGTCCACTGCAGCAGCAGCCAGAAAGCAGGAATCCCGAACAGCAGCAGCTCGCGACCAGCAGCAACAGTCCGGTCCTGCAGACCACGCGTCAGCAGCAGCAGGAGCAGCGCAGGCCAACTCCCCAGAAACCACGCCACAGCAGCCATCACCAGGAATAACACCAACGAAACGGTGTTCATCGGGCGCCAGCCGCCGCAGTCGCTCCCGCAGGAACCACCAGCTCCCGGATCCGGGCCAGATCAAGCTGCTCACCGGCCGCCGGATACGGAAGCTCAGCCACACTCCACGTCTCCGTAAACTCAGCCACTCCTCCCGGAAGCAGCCGCTCCCGCGGACCGATGGGTTCCAGCTCCACCATCTTTCCCTGAGGATACCACACCGAAATTGTCAGCCCGGCAGCCTCATTGTAAACCCGTTCCGGATCGGCCGGAAATCGCTTGACAAACAGGCGATTGTCAGGCATCGCGAAGGCCAGCCAGCCACCGTAGGTGTCAAATCCCAGCTTCGGCCGTCGTGGCGGACCATGAATCTCCAGCACTCCGTCGCGCTCACGAATCTGCGGGTCCACAGCCTTCGGATTGATGCCTCCGTCCTCTTCATACATCACATACTTCGACGGAAAACGGCTCGGACGATCCCCCAGCGGAATCACACAGATGCCCGGCTGCGGATGGAACGACCGCCCCCAGTGACAGTATTCAACCACCGAACTGCCGACATTCATCAGCCGCTGCCGACAGACCAGCACGGCACCTGACCAGTCACGTCCCTGCTCTTCAACAAGCGAGAAATCCCGAATCAGCTGCACTCCCGACTCCGCATCACGAAGACTCAACAGCCGCGCAGAATGCGGTCCAGTCACCTCAGCCGTCCACGGTCCTGACCAGAGGACCGGATGGCGCGGCACGACCAGCTCCGGACCAAAGTCAAACCGCCCCGCAGAAGACTGCGGCGGCATCCCAGGTTTCCACGCAGACTCTCGTTCATCCAGGTGCAGCACACCGCGACCCGCAATGGAGTACTCAAGTACACGACCGCCAGTCTCCGGCCCCAGCACCACGCGAGTCTCCCCGCGAGTCAGCTCGACCGCCTGCTGATGGCCATTCCAGGGCTGGATTCGGGCTGTGGTATGTCCAGTGCCGCGAAATGCCCTGAGCACCGCTTCGTTAAACGCATCACGCACCTCGGAGGCATCACTGTTCCCAAAACCCGTCCGCTGAATCATCAGCAGCAGAATCAGATTGCGATGCGGATCCACCCAGGCCTGAGTGCCCCACGCACCGCCATGGCCGAAAGTGTCCGGCGACAACAGCCGAGTCACTCCCTGCGGACGCTGCACAAGACACCAGCCAAGTCCCCAGGCGTTGCCCGGCGTAAAGCCGGTTTCAAGGCTGTCGGTGTGAGGGGTGAGCATTTGTCGGGCGGTCTGCTGCGATAAATTCAAAGCGTTCGCACGCCCATGAAACGCATTCAGGACCGCTGAGTAAAACCGCAGCAGATCCGCAGTGGTGGAATACAACCCGCCTGACGGATTGGGCATGCGACGCACGATCGGATCCGGAATGCTCACAGGTTTCAGACTCCCGGCAACATCACCCGGCTGATAGGTCACTGCCAGCCGGGCTGCCTGAGCGGCCGTGAGTGTGAACGTCGTGTCGGGCATATCCAGCGGTTCAGTGATGAAGGTCCGCAGATACTCCTCGAAGGACTTCCCGGAAAGCACCTCCACCAGTCGTCCCGCAACAGTCAGGCCACTGCTGTACTGCCAGCGACTGCCCGGAGGGAAGAGAAACGGACGCGCTGCCAGCGCATCGACTTCCGCGGCCAGCGTGCGATCGCCGTCCAGTCCCGAACTGTTCGGCAGGCCCGCAGTATGCGTCAGAATCTCGCGTATGGTCGGAACACGAACGGAACTCCCATCGGCCAGTCTCGGCTGCCCAAATGCCGGAAGATGCCGTGCCACAGGGTCTTCAAGGCTGCATCGACCCGCAGCAACCAGCTGCAGCAGAGCAGTGGCCGTCAGAGTCTTGCTCAGCGATGCGATCCGGAAGATGCTGTCCTGCTGCATGACGCGGCCACTGCCGATGTCAGCGTGACCACCGGCAAAATGCAGCGGTTCCGAGCGACCATGCTGCACGGCCGCTGCATAGCCGGAAATGCGTCCCTGCTGAATAAACTCCCCGAGCCCCTCAAGATTCGTCTTCAGCGCAGCGACATCGATTGCCCTCGGATCGTCGGCATTCGAGGATTCTGGTGGAAGCCCAATGAGTATCAGTGGAAAAAAGATCGGGAGCCATGCAGAAGATCGCAGCATGCTGGTGCCATCCTGAAATGCGGGGTGATGGGATGCGTCAGTGTTCAAGTTCGCGCCGCAGGGCTTCCAGTTCCGCTTCCAGTGCCTCATTGCGCGGGCTGGTGGCCGGGGCGAGTACCGCCTCGGCTGAAGAATCGATGGAGAGATGCAGCGAGGTGCCGGTGAGTTCTTCCATGCACCGCAACGCCTCAGAAAAACGCGCTTCCAGGGCCTTGCGAATCCGAATCAGATTCTGGCAGGTTGCCGCAGCAGCCTCCAGCTCCGGACGCAGCCCTTCAACCAGTCCTTCCACTTCCACTTTCCGCTGAAGTGCCTGGCGAGCACCGGATTCATTGCCGTTCTGCAGCGCCTGCCGGGCTCGACCGCGCCAATCCTCGATCTGCCCCAGACAATCCTGAATCTCACGCTCCAGTCGCTGATGATTGACAGTACTCGAACGCACGTTGCGCTGACAGGCCGCCAATCCCTCCTGCATTTCCGCCAGCACTTCCTGGAGCAGTTGCCGGGGGTTATCAGCCGAACGAAGCATGTCGGTGAGACTGCAGGTAATGATATCGGTGAGCCGACTGAAGTGGGGCATTGGGGAAAGTCGCAAAAGAGGTTGAAGGACAGGAAAAAGGGAAACGGCAAATCATCTCGTCAGCTGTCGTCGTCCTTCTCCTGAAATCCCTCGCCAAATCCACGGGCAGTGAGCGCTTCGCGGAGTTTTTCGCGGGCCAGGCGAAGACGACTCTTGGTCGTGGAAAGACCAGCGTTGGTGGCATCAGCAATTTCCGGGAGTGTCAGCGATTCGTAATGGTATAAGGTGAACGTCACTCGCTGCTCCTCGGGGAAATCCAGCAGCAGTTCTCGGACCAGGGCGTCCACCTCCTGATCTTCCACTGCCGATTCCGCCGTCCGCATACGCCCAGGGAACTGCGCGAGCCAGTCGCCTTCATCGTCCGGTCCGCGCGTGCTGCGCACGGTCCGCAACAGCAGGTCCGTTACCTTTCTGCGACTGTGGTCAATCAGAAGATTCCGTGCAATCCGGAACAAAAATCCACGGAAAAGCCCTTGGGGAAGATAGTCCCAGGACGTGCGATACAGCCGCAGCAACGTCTCCTGAACAAGGTCCTCGGAAAACGTTGGGTCATGAGTGCTGCGGTGGAAAAATCGCAGGAGTGGCCCCTGCCAGACCGCCACTATCTCCGCAAATGCCTGCGCATCCCCCTCCTGAAGACGGACCATCCTCTGATCGTCGTCACGCGGACAGTAATCAGTTGGGGCGAGCTCTTCAGGCATTTTCCGGATCCCAACACCTGCTGAATCTGGACGTTGGAGGGATCTTAACGAGTTGTTGCCGGAATGGCGAATCCGCAACAGACGGGCCAGCCACCGTCTGAAAAAATTGCCGCAGATTGCCCCACCCGAACAATCGTCAAAGTCTCCCCCAATTTCTTCTTCCGTTGTGCGGAAATGAGTTTTCCTTGTAAGACATTTGTTGTCCCGGGACGTCTAATGCCGGTGACTTCCGCCGCCGCCCGGAACGACATCCTGCAACGCTCGATTCCCCGCATCTCGACATGACAACTCGACTCCCCTCTTCTGTTCACCGCCCCGACGATCAATCTCTCGCGTTGCCGGCTCACCCTGTCCCCGTTTGTGAAATCGGTGTTTCCCGTGATCGACCCCGTCTCCAGCGCTCTCGACGTTCTTGCCAGCGGCCTGCGGCCGTATGTGGCTCGCTTCGCGCCAGACGAACTGCTCACCGAACAGCATTCCTCCCGCAGTGATATCCACACCTGGGATGCCCAGGCGCTCCTGATCTTCATGTGGGATCACTGGAACGAACTCTTCCGCTACCAGCTCACGTTTGTCGAACGCAGTCTGATCAGCGAACTTCGCGAATTTCGCAACCGCTGGGCTCACCAGCGCCAACTGCAGGAAAGCGACGTTTACCGCATCACGGACGACATCGAACGTCTGCTCGTTGCCATCCACAGCCCCGCCGCTCAGGACGCCGCTCGCCTCCGCCGCGAATCCCTCGGACGACTCTGGCGCGACGAAATCGGCCCCCCCGAAACTCCCGATTTCTTCAGCAAACTCTGGCCCTTCCTCCTCTGCGGCGCCAGCGGCATCGCACTCGATACCGCTATCATCGGCTTCGGACAGGCCCCCTGGTCGTGGCTCATGTCCTTCCTCGTGTTCCTCGCACTCATGCGCATCGCCTGGTGGCAGGTCACCCGTGAATCACTCCATCAGCATGGCCCCCGCGAATGCGCCGGCTGCGGCTGCATCATCTATACCGCCCGATGCCCCTACTGCGAACCGTCGGTCCAGCTTCAGACAAGCTCTCCGGGCCCACCCATGAACTCTCCCCCCGTGGCTCTCGCTCCGGAAAAGCATGCCTTGCAAGGCCCCCCCACCGCTGCCCACGGTCGGCCCAAAGCAACCGTCTGATGCCGACAGTACGGCGCCGCTGCTGCCCGACTCCCTCTTGAGAAGTCCTCCCTCGACGCATACACTCGCCCGCAGGAGGTTCTCAAAATGTCCGGATGTCGTCTCTCTGCCTTCTGTCTTCCACTGCTCCTCTGGTGCATCCTGCTGCCCAACCCGGTGATCGCACAGGTCAGGACAACAACTCCCCCAGGCAACGATGATCCGGCACTGCTGGCCGAAAAAGTCATCAAAGCCGCAGGTGGTCGCGAAAAACTACTCACCACGTTCCGCCTCGTGGAACGCTACAACGCCGGTGCCGAAAAAGCACAGCCCGAAAAATCCCAGTCCCGCACGTCGATCCTGCAGCCTCCAAAGGTCTGGACCGTCGGTGGAAAAGAACGTGGTGAAGAACCAGCGAAGTTCGTCGTTTGGGCGTGGACGCTGGGAATCCTCGACGACCCGCAGACCACACGGGAACCAATCCCCGGCCTCGAAGAGGCAGGTGTGTCAACACTCGCCATCCGCGTGTCCGGCACTGTCAGGCCAGCCATGGACCTGCACTTTGATCCCAGCACCCTGCGCCTGATCCGGGTCGACTGGCGCGACGATATCTATCGCTTCAGCGACTGGCGCGAACACGATGGGGCCGGCTTTCATGCCCAGACCGCAATCTGGAAAAAAAAGGCCGACAAGCCGTGGTTTTTTCATGAAGTCGTGTCTGTGGAACGGCTCGCTGCCCTCCCCTGAACCACGCCACACTCCGGACAACAGCCACGCCCGGACACAGGGCTCACTTCGCGTCCGGGATCCGGTCCAGCATCGAAGGATAGTCCAGCACAGCGGATGCCGGATAGTCCCCCGTCATCCAACGCACCAGCAGCTCAAGGTCACTGTCCGTCAGCTGTTCCGCAGAATAAGCAGGCATCCGGTTTTTGCTGCCGTAGTGACGCATCGCGTCCGGATGACGGATAAAGTCCCTCAGCCACGCTGCCGAACCATAACCGGCCATCGTCGGATAGCCGTTGCCACTGGCTTCATCCACAACAGCGGGGAAGGGCTGTCCGATCGTGTCATGACAGGAACTGCAGGATGTTCCGTTCAAAGCTCCGGCCCAGTTGCCTTCGGTGGCCAGAGCTTTGCCTTTGGACACCAGTGCTGCGTCAACAGCAGCCCCGGGCCGCGCCGCTTCTGCAAACAGAAACTCCACCAGCGCCGTGATATTCTCCGCGTTCTCCGGGGCGTTGAGCGATTCTGCGTTGCCGCCTGTCCAGTCAGCCATCTCTGACGCATCCGGATTGACGAAGTCCACCGATTCACCTTTCGATTCCTGCTCCGTCGCCGCAACATACCAGCTGGCGTTCTTCAGCCAGCGGAAGTGGTTGGGGTAATCGACTACAATTGCCTTCATCCAGTCGCGGCTGGCAAAGTTGCCAAGGTCTGCTGCTGTTGGCGGAGTGACGGGCGGTTCGCCGGTTTCTCCGGGCTTGAACGCATCAGTTACCAGTGTTCCCCGTCCGTCGTGCCCATTCCAGCGATGACAGCTGGCACAGTGCTGAGCGAACAGACGTGGCCCCTGAGTGAACGGATCGCGACGCAGCAGCGCAACCGCTCCGTCCACAGGAATCCGATCCGGACTTTTCGCCAATTCGACCGCCCGACCGGCATCCCGATGCGCCTCCGCCAGCGCAGCCTGGTGCCCGCGGTCGTTGGCGTCCTCGTAGAAGGCGAGCACCGTCAGAACCACCACGCCGGCAGCCAGTAACCACATGAAGGCTTTGTTGAGCACGTGACCGGTACGCCCCAGCAGCCGTTCGGTCAGCGGCATCAGGGAGATGATGCCCATGATGATGCCCGGCACAATGATCGCGCCAAAGGTGAGTCCCAGAGCTTCGACCGCATGGAATCGCAGAAAGCGAAACAGAAACAGAAAATACCATTCCGGACGCGCTGCATCGAACTTGACGGCAGGATCCGCAGGAGCACTCAGTTCCGCCGGACGCAGCACCGCAAGCATCAGAACAACAGCAAGCACAGCCAGACAGGCGACGGCGTCCTTGAGCACCTGATCCGGCCAGAATTGAGCGTCCGGGGCATGTTTGGGATCGTGTACAGTCAGCCCGTGCCGACGAAAGACGTAAATGTGCAGAGCCAGAAAGCCAACCAGCATCGCAGGCAGGATGCCGGCATGCATGGCAAAAAATCGAGTCAGCGTCAGATGGCCGTAATCCCGACCACCCTGGGCCAGAGTCTGCACCTCGGCACCCACCACCGGAGTGGCACTCATGATGTTGGTCGTGACCTGAGTCGCATAGTAGCCTTTCTGGTCCCAGGGAAGCAGATAGCCCGTCAGAGACAGCCCCAGCACAATCATCATCAGCACCATCCCCAGCCAGAAATTGATCTCTCGAGGCGCCTTGTAGGCACCGTCGATGACCACCTGCATCAGATGAATCGCCATCAGCACCACCATCGCCTGCGCCGCATAGTGATGCAGGCCGCGAATTACACTCCCCAAAGTCATCTCGTACTGAATATGAAACACACTCTCCCACGCGGTACGAGTGCTCGGGCTGTAGGCTGACCAGAGCATAAAGCCGGTGATCACCTGCACGACAAACGTGAACACCAGCGTGCTGCCCCAGACGTAACGCCAGCGAGCACCGCCGGGAACAGATTCGTAGAGTGCTTCATGCAGCAGTTTGCGGACGCCGGTCCGATCATCAAACCAGTTGAGCAGGGAGTTCATCGACGGGTACCTTCAGAGGCGAGTGGCCTGGGATGGATCAGAATGGCTGGGGCGGACGCGAGCGGTGAGCGGGACGCAATTCAAATGGGAATCTGCTCGGCAGTGGCTCGGCGGAAGTTCTGAAACTTCACCCAGATCTCACTCCCCGCCGGATCGTCCTGACCCCCTGTTCGCATCGCAACTTCCAGAGCATCCATGTCGCGCGGAGGAACCTCGTTGGATTTCTTTCCATCCAGAGCGAATGCGCTGGTGTGACAGGGACAGAAAAAATCGTTCTCTGCCCGGCGATAGTTCACCGAACAACCCAGATGCGGGCAAATGGAATTGAACGCTATGATCGGACCGTCGCCAACCTTGCGCAGCCAGATACTGCCCACGGGAACGTTCGGAAAACGGTTCCACGCGTCCTCTATGTCGTCGTATACTGTGACCGAAACAGGCGTCCCGTCTGCCGGTACTGCCTCTCGAGTCACATCCAGGCGAATAAAACCATTCTCGTCCTTCCGCCCGGCACCCTGCGCCCGGCCACCACCATCCGACTTCGGACGCCGCAGTATCGGGTCCAGAAAAAACAGGCCCCCAAGACCCGCTGGAATCGCCACAATCACCGTGCTGATAAAGGCCGTCAAACCCTGATACAGCAGACTGCGTCGAGGTGTCCCGGAAACCGGATGCCGGCAGCAGGAAGCGGCCTGGGAATCAGCAGGACTGGCAGGGGCCGGACTGGAATCGGTCACAGTCATGGAAGGCGTCCGAATCGGGGCGGGAATGGTGAGGTGCGGGAATCCAGAGCAGATGCCCTGAACCAGAAGACCGTTATTTGAAGGAGTGAGCCGGGCAAACTCAAATGAAACCTCGTAGAGGATCTGCAGATCCTGTATTTTGGAACAGGGGGAACATCCTCGGATTCAGCAGGCCCGCAGGCATTCGCATTTGCTAACACGTCCCATCAGGGTAGAATCACGCCATTCGGGCAGAACCCTCGTGACTTGCTGAATTCACTGCCCCGCAATACCCGCCAGTCATTGCCCGCCAGCCAACCCCCGCCCCGGTTCAATGCCCCTGCTCCACAACCGCAGAAAGCATCACATGAGCCCCCCTGTTACTCCCTCACGCCGACAACTGCTCCACCGCGCCGGCTGCGGTTTCGGCATCCTCGGACTCGCCGGACTCCTCAGCGACCACGGACTCCTCGAAACTCCCGCCAGGGCCGATGGACTCGGCAACCGCTCACTCAACCCCCTCGCACCACAGCCCAGCCACTTCGCCGCAAAAGCCAAACGCGTCATCTGGATCTTCATCAACGGCGGCCCCAGCCCCGTCGACACATGGAACTACCGCCCGGAACTCAGCCGCTGGGACGGCAAATCCATCCGCGAATTCGACTCCGATTTCAGCGATACCACCGGGTTCTTCAAAAATGCCGTCGGCAACCTCATGCAGTCGCCGTTCAAATTCACTCCACGCGGACAGTGCGGCAAAATGGTGCCCGAGATCTTTCCATACCTCGGCGAACACGTCGATCGCATGGCCGTCATCCAGTCCGCCTTCACCGAATCCAATAATCACTCCCCCGCTCTCTTCGCCATCAACACCGGCCTCCCCCGTATGGGCTTTCCCTGCCTCGGATCCTGGGTCACCTACGGACTCGGCAGCGAAAGCGCCAATCTCCCAGGGTTCGTCGTCATGAGCGATCCCAAAGGTCGAGGACTGCCAAAAGGACACGCAGCCAACTGGAGCGCCGGTTTTCTTCCGGGCGTCTTTCAGGGAACCTGGGTCAAACCATCCGGAGACCCCATCGAAAACCTCAATCGCCCTGCCGATCTCTCCCCTCAGTCCCAACGCTCCAGCCTCGACCTCCTCAAACAACTCAATTCCCTCCACCAGCAACAGCGAGACGGCGACTCCGAACTGTCCGCTCGCATCGAAAGCTTCGAACTCGCCTGGCGCATGCAGGCCGCCGCACCCGAAGCCCTCGATCTCACTCAGGAAACACTGGCCACCCAAACCCTCTACGGCATTGATGATCCCCAGTGCGATCACTTCGCCCGCCAATGCCTCACCGCCAGACGACTTGTCGAACGCGGAGTCCGCTTCGTTCAGATCTATTCCGGCGGAATGGAAAACCAGCGGTCCTGGGATGGCCACAATGACATCGAAGGCAATCACCGACAATTCGCCGGTGAAACCGACAAACCCGTCGCCGCACTCCTCACCGATATGGCAGCCAGCGGCCTCCTTGACGACACCCTCGTCATCTGGTGCGGCGAATTCGGCCGCCTCCCAATCGCTCAAACCGGCGGAAAACCCGGGCGTGACCACAATCCCCATCATCTCGTCTGCTGGCTCGCCGGCGGGGGCGTCAAAGGTGGCATCAGCTACGGAAACTCCGATGAAATCGGCTACAAGTCGGCCGAAAATCGAGTCCATCTCAATGACCTCCACGCCACCATCCTGCACCTCCTCGGCATGGACCACGAACGACTCACCTACAAATACAACGGTCGTCGCTTCCGACTCACCGATGTCGCCGGCACTGTCATTCAGGACATCCTCTCCTAGCCCCCCCCCACGGAACTCAAACGATGCGCCAACTGCTGCTCGTATTCGCCGGTTACATCCTCCTCAACTCCATCCCCGTTGCTCCCGCCGATGTCATCGTGCTGCGTTCCGGTCAGCGCATCGAAGGTGAAGTGCTCAAAGTCAGCCGCGATTCACTCTATATCGATATCGGCGTGGACATCATCAAAGTTCCTGTAGAGCAGATCAAGGAACGCACCACCACCACCGAACCAGCCAAACCCGCTGCCAAAGAAGCCGAAGGTGCCGTCTTTCAAACCGCCGAACTCCCCGAACGCACCGTCAGAGAACTCGTCTCCACCTTCGGAGAAGGCGTCGTACTCATCGAAACGCCAGGCGGGCTTGGCTCAGGTTTCATCATCAATAACCGCGGCTGGTGTGTCACCAATTACCACGTCGTCGAAGGGCAGACCCGCGTCGCTGTCACGATCTTCCACCGCAGTGCCGAAGGTGACTTCGAACGACGATCCATTCGCGACGTCAAAATCCTCGCTCTCAATCCCCACTTTGACCTCGCACTCCTCGAAATCCCCGCTCAGGAAAAACTGCCGTTTCAGCCCGTGTTCATCGCCGAGGATGATTCACACCGCGAAGGCGATACCGTGTTCGCCATCGGCAGTCCGCTCGGTCTCGAACGCTCCGTCTCCGAAGGCATCGTCAGCACCCGCAATCGCAATATGGAAGGTGTCGTCTATATCCAGACCACCGCCCAGATCAATCCCGGAAACAGCGGTGGGCCCCTGTTCAATGACCGCGGCCAGGTCGTCGGCGTCATCAATATGAAACTGACCTTCGGAGAAGGCCTGGGCTTCGCCATCCCCGTCTCCTACCTCAGACACTTCCTCAAGAACCGCGACGCCTTTGCCTACGATCGCACCAATCCCAACACCGGCTACCACTATCTCGACCCGCCTCGCCGACGCAATCCCCAGCCACCCTACGAAGCCGCTGCATCCGAAAAACAAAAATAAACTCCCCTGTCCAGCCCCCCGTCAGCCAGACCGCGATCCACGTCACAACTCCAGCAGCACTCGACATCCCGTGTCGCTGTCAGACTCCTCCGGATTCCTGAAGAAACGGTACGAAGAACCCAGCTGCACAGATGCAAAGTTCCACGATCCGCCCCGCATCACCCGGAAGGTGCCCGTAAAGGGCCCCTGAGGATCCTCAGTCGGCCCCGACATGCCCGCGTTGCCGTACCAGTCACTGCACCACTCCCACACATTCCCGTGAACGTCGTACAGCCCAAACGGATTGGCCGCCTTCTGACCCACCGCGTGCGCGTGCTGCATGGATCGACAGTTGCCGTCATCCCGAAGACCTCCCCACCAGGCGTACTCACCCAGCCGCCTCTCGTCGTCTCCAAACGAATACACCGTCGCCGTTCCCGCACGACATGCCCATTCCCACTCAGCCTCCGTCGGCAGACGATAACGCCTCCCCTCAAGCCCGCTCAGTCGCCGACAAAATTCCACGGCATCACTCCATGATAAACAGCAGGCTGCCACCGTCGGACCCTCAATCACATACGGACGCCCCCTCCACGGAACGGTTCCCATCACCTGCTGCCAGTGACCCTGAGTCAACTGATGCATGCCAATCCGGAACGGACGCGTGATCGTCACCTTCCCATAAACGCCCGCAGGGATCGGTCGAAACGTCATCCCCACACTGTTCGTCCAGTCTTCCGCCTGCTGCAGAGATTGCGAAAGCTCTCGCTGAGCAGCTCGGGCCGCCTGCCGGTCAAACGGTACTCGCAGCCACTTCGGTCTCGCCTCAGCCCCACCACCCGCAGACGGCTCGCCCGATCTCACTCTCGCCGTGGCTGTCCCGCCCCGCTCGCCTGATGCCACGCGCAGCGCCACCACAAACTCCCGCAGTGACGCAAAACGGTTTCGAGGATCATCCTCCAGTGCCCTCAGAATCAGTTCCCGCAGGTGCGGCGGAACGTCTCGCTCCCGCACAGTCGTGGTGCGGCCCGTCAGCAGCCAGTGAAACGTCTTCGCCAACGCCCACTGGTCCGCACGATGATCGAAAACAGCAGATTCCCGACGCTGCTCCGGAGCCATGTAGTCGAACGTCCCCTGAACCACATCAGCAGCCGAAACGCCCACCGGCCCGTCGGAATGACGCCTGTCAGCCACCAGACCGAAATCCGTGAGCATCGGCTGACGGTCGGCCGTTCGCAGCAGAATGTTGTGCGGCTTCACATCGCAATGCACATACCCCTGCTCATGGGCGTAGTGCAGGGCCTCCGCAATCGCCAGCACCCAGCCTGTCGCTTCTTCCACACCCGGACGCGGACCCATCTCGTCACAATACAACGACTGCAGACTCTCGCCATGCACCCATTCCAGCACCAGCCATGGACCATACCGGTCCTCCGCGGCCGAATACACCGTCACAATGTGGCGGTGACTCAGGGAACTCTGTGCTCTCGCTTCCTGCAGAAATCGTCGCACCGCCCCGGACTCCCCCCTCAGATGCGGCCGCATACGCTTGATGGCCACGTCCCGGTCCAGCGTCAGGTCACGCGCCTGATAAACCAGGCCCATGCCCCCGATGAGCACTCGCGGAAGGCCATCAGCACCGCAAATCGGCCTGTAGCGGTCGTCAGCAGGAAATGGACTGGCGAAGACATCGCTCTCCGTCGCAGGCACTGCAGCACGAAAGGTTTGCGAATCAGACATCCAGCCGGCTCAATCTGCAGAAAAAAGAATTCTCAACGCTTCCAACCCGGAAAAAATGCATTCGTCCGCCGCACGTAGTCCGCATAACCCGGTCGACGCTCCGCTATATCCTGCTCCAGAATCGGAACTCCCGAAACACGCATCAGAAAGAGGGCCATCACCACCTGAGAAACAATAGTCCACAGCGGAGCACCAGCGGTCAACGCCACCAGCCACAACCCCCACCAGACACAGAAATCGCCAAAGTAATTCGGGTGCCGCGTCAGTCCCCAAAGTCCACTGTCCAGTACTCGACCCTTATTCTCTGGCCTCGAACGAAACCGCGCCAACTGCCAGTCACCCACAGCCTCAAAGACAAACCCCACACTCCAGACCAGAATTCCCAAAGCCGCCAGTGACCACCGCCAGACGCCGATGAACTCACCACCCGCTGCAGCGATTCCCGTAATCACCGGAAGACTCACAAACCACAACACCACAGACTGCAGCAGAAACACAATCACCAGACTCTTCAGCCGGAAATCAGGATCGTACTTCGCTCGCAACACCGCGTAGCGCCGGTCTTCCTCGCCCGCCCGCAGAATTCGCAGCCCCAGATGCAGGCCCAGCCGGAGCCCCCAGAGCAGCACAAGGGCCAGCAGCAGCCACTCCGGCCAGCCACGAACAGTCGCAGGCACCCGCAGCAAAGCGACAGCAGTGAGCCACACAAAACCAGGGCCCCAGAAGACATCAATAATGCACACTCGCCCCACTGCAAGGCTCAGCAGCCACACACACACACCGCCACACATCGCCGCTGCAAAACACCAAATCAGCACCAGAGACATACTCGCCCCCCCACTGTCCCCGAATCTTCTTTATGCCAGCCGCTTCTCAGCCACCGTACCGGCCGGCGACGTCTTCACATCGTAGCCACGCTTCTGGATCTGTCCCCGAATTCCGTCCGCAGCAGCAAAGTCGCGACGCCTGCGAGCATCGTCCAGCTGACGGCAAAGCTCCCGAATCTCCTCCGCTTCCGTACTCCCGCCTGCCGCCTCGACCGTCGGTGTAAGCGGCGAAATGCCCAGCACTTCGTTGATTCGATTGAGCACTCCAAGGGCCGAAGCCGGGTCGCTCGGAGTCCCCGCAGCCCACGGCAGAATCACACCCAGGGCTCCTGCGATGTTGAGATCATCAGCAATCGCCTGCGCAAAGTCACGAAGCACCGGATGTGTGAAGTCAACTCCCTCCACCCGGCCGCCACTCGCCGCCTCCAGACGGCCACGGAAGTCCTGCAGTCGACGCACCACTCCCGCCGAGTCAATCAAACCCTTGTGCGTGAAATTCATGTTGCCCCGATAGTGCGTCTTGATCAGCTCCAGTCGCAGCACCGCAGGATGCACCGCAACTCCCGTCGGCTGACCCTTCTCATCCCGCACACGCCCCTGCAGCACGTCGCGAACCGTGTAGAAGTTGCCCTTGCTCTTGGACATCTTCTCTCCCTCCACCAGCAGAAAACGCGCGTGCATCCAGAACCTCGCAAACTGGTCCCTCCCCGTCGCACCGCACGTCTGAGCAATCTCGCATTCGTGGTGCGGAAAAATCAGGTCCTCACCACCCGTGTGGATGTCGATCACATCCGCCGCCAGTCGCCGTCGAGCCATGCACGAACACTCAATGTGCCAGCCCGGATAACCGGCTCCCCACGGTGAATCCCACTTCATAATGTGCGACGAATCCGGCTTCCAGAGCATGAAGTCCGCCGGATGCCGCTTCGCCGCCTGATGCTCTTCACTGATCCGACCTCCAGCGCCCATCAGAGTGCTGTCCGGTGTGTTACCGCTGAGCTGACCATAGCGCGGAAAACTTTCCACACTGTAGTACACCACGCCGTCGCCACCCACGTAGGCGTGTCCGTTACTGATCAGCTGACCAATCATCTCCTGCATCGCGTCGATGTGCTGTGTCGCGTGCAGAACGTTCTCCGGGTACTCGAATGCCACCTTCACACCCAGCGTCCGCGCGTCTTCCAGGAACGCATCTGTGTAGTATCGCGCGATCTGCCACGGATCGTCCGGATTCTGCACCGCACCCTCAGGCACCCGCCCCGACTTCTTGTCCTCCTTCAGACGGCGAGCCGCCGCCTGCATCTTGTCCTCGCCACCACCGTCCGGACTGGCGTCGTCCGTCATGTGACCCACGTCCGTGATGTTCATCACGTGGTGGACCCGATGCCCGAAAAACTCCAGCGTCCGACGAATCACGTCGGCAAACAGAAACGAGCGAAAATTGCCGATATGGGCAAAGTCATAAACTGTCGGACCACAACTGTACATTCTCACGCAGTCTGACTGCACCGGCTGAAAGATGTCCGTGGAACGGGTCAGAGTGTTGAAAAATCGAATTTCCATGGCGCAGATCCGGATCCCTGTGTAGTGGCTTCAATCGAGCCTGCTGAAACCCCTTTTCACAACCTTCGCAACGGGCAGCAAACTCCGCAGACCCCCCGAAGATAGCCAATTGCCTGAAAATGGGGCAGCCCGATTTTCCGCGTTCCCCCACGGATCACCAAAATCAGTCGGATGTCTCCCGATACCGCACAAGCACAAAAAACGCATCCCGCAGACCCGTTCGCAGACGCTGCACAAATTCCAGCCTCGCCGATGCCCTTTGCGGACTCGGTATCAACCCCAGTTCCCGCAGCTCGCTCGCCAGCCGATCCCCGGACTCAGTCCCCGGAACTCCGCGATCCAGCTGCTCCAGCTCCCGCAGGAACTCACCCGTCACCGGCTCGCCCCGCGGCAGACGCACTGTCAATACCACGTCCCCGGAACTCCGCAGCCACGCCTCCACCGCATCCGCATCCGCCAGCTCCTCCACTCGCCGAATCCGCCCGGCAAAATTCAACTGTCCGTGATACCCCCCAAGCCAGCCCACAGGCACTCCGGAACCCGCCGCTGCTCGCGCCAGAGGACCCACATCAAAACCCGACCACATCGTCGCGCTCAATGAAAATGTCAGGATTCCCACAAACACAGCCGCCGCCGTACTGATGGCCCGCGCGACCGCTGTGAATGACCGAAACCGTGGCAGCAGAAGAGACCCGCCACAAACCATCAGCAACACCGCGGAACGGTCCGCCACCAGACCCTGCAACCCCGTGCCCGCAGCCACCGAAAGGTGATTCACAAACACCGGAAACGATCCCAGAAGAACTGTCCCGGCAGCGACAGGCAGAACCTGCCAGCGCGACGGAATCAGCCCGGATCCCTCCACCAGACTCGCCATCAGCACCACACACGGCGGAATCAGCGGAACCAGATAATGCGTCTGCTTCCCGCTCGTCAGACTCAGCAGCACAAACGCCGCTCCCGATCGCACCAGCGAACAGCGAATCGCCACTGACCACTCACACGCCACCACTGGCCGACTTCGCAGCCCGCACCACACCGCCGGCCACAACAGCCATGGCAGCAGACACAACGGCGCAACCGGCACATACCACCACAGCGGCTCCCGATGCGCAAACGAATTCACCATCCGCCCCGCCGTCTGGCCAAACAGCAGCTCCTGCCCGTATTCCGGACCACCCGCTGAAGCCGAAGGCAGCGCCCACGCCAGACCCATCGCCGCCCCGCACACCAGCCCCACGGCCAGACCGCCGTACCACCTCCACCAGCCACCTGGCACACGAGCTCGCAGCCACCACGGAGCAGATAACGCCACTGGCAATACCCACAGCAACACCACTGGCCCTTTGCAGAGGATCCCCAGACCGCTCCCGATGCCCGCCTGCAGCCAGCCACGCAAAGCTCGACCCCGCGCCGCCAGCAGAATCCCCTGCACCGCCACCTCCGCCGTCACCGCCAGCAGTGTGTCGAACATCGTGAGCGGACCATAGAACAGCCACAGCAGACAGCCGGCCTGCATGGCCGCCGCCGTCGCCGCCGTCGGCCGATGCTCCGGCACCAGCAGCCGCGCAGTCCACCATGTCAGCAGCACGCACGAAACACTCGCGAGCGGCCCAGCCAGCCGCGCACCCGCCTCACTCAATCCAGTCACCCGCCACACCGCGTTCATCAGCCAGAACAGCAGCGGTGGCTTGTGAGCATACGTGTCACCGTTCAGATGAGAAACAAGCAGGTCACCACGCTCGTGGGCTTCCCATGCCACCGACAGATAACGCGTTTCGTCGATCGGGAGCGGCGGACGCACGCTGACCGTCAACACGCTCAGCAGCAGCAGCAGCCCGGCTGACCAGAGTGCGGTCTTCATGTCCCCCCGCGTCCCTCAGGCTGCCCGCCGCTGATGGCCGGAAAATGGGAGCACCTCCGGCTGCGATTCCGGAGGCGATTCAACGGCAGCGGCTGATGCTGCTGTCATCGCAGCATCCCGCTGCTTCCGACGCTCCCGATGAATCAACTGCAGGTTCCGCACGTAGACCACCGTCCCGAAACACTGCCCAAAGATAAACACCGGATCCCGCCGCTGCAACGCATATGTCAGCAGCATCCCGCCACCAATCAGGCTCAGATACCAGAACGCTGTCGGGATCACGCTCCGCTGCTGCCGCTCACTGCTAAGCCACTGCACGAGAAACCTGGCCATGAAAATTGCCTGTCCCAGCAGGCCGAAACTGATCCAGAACCTCTCGCTCATGCTGATCCTCACTGTCCAGCTCAATCTGCGGCAAACTTCCACGGTGAATCAACCACGCAACCCCAGCCAGATCCAGCAGCCCATTGAAGAGCCGCCGGAGCGTATCGTAATGTGATCGCCCGTGCAGACGCGGACGATGATGCACTGGCATCGACTGCACCTCCCCGCCTGCTCGCACCACCAGCGCCGGCAGGAACCGATGCATGTGATTGAACCGCGGCAGCTGCTGAAACACGCGACGATAAAAAACCTTGATGCCACAGCCAGTGTCAGGAGTCCCGTCACACAGGATGCGTCGACGGACCCCATTTGCGATGCGGGAAGAAAACAGCCGCCACCACGAATCCCGACGCTGCGTGCGGTGACCCGCAATCATCTGCACCCTCCGCCCGAAACGAGGCTCCAGCAACTGCTCAATCATCGCCGGAAGGTCCGCCGGATCGTTCTGGCCGTCCCCGTCCAGCGTGGCAATCAAAGCACTTTGCGCGTGGTCAATCCCAGTCACCAATGCCGGACTCTGACCACAGCTTCGCGAATGACGCAGATATCGCAGCGTCGGCAGTTGCGAACGCAGCCCGGAAAGCACAATCGGAGTTGCATCCGTACTGCCATCGTCCACAACGATAATCTCAAACGTGTAACGCCCATCCAGCGCCCGCACGATCTCATCAAGCAACTGCGGCAAATTCGCCGCCTCGTTGTGAGCCGCAATCACCACGGAAACGGCTGTTCGGCCAACGCGGTACATAGGGTCCATCCTATCGCTGATGAAAACCAACCGGCCACCCTGCCAGCTGCTGCCACTCAAAGGCAAATAATCTTCCACGCAGTCTCTTTGATTCTTATCGGACTCGCAACTCAGAAATCTGCAGAAATCAGGGTTTTTACCGCGAAATCCGCTACTCGTGGAATTCTCTGCCCATGAAGAAAATCCAAACCTCCACCGCCCGCTCAGTTCACCCAGTCGCCCAAATCTCCGGCCTCCGTCGCCGATTCTTTGGAGGTTGCTTGTTTTTTGATTTGGGAATCCGGTAAAAAACGTCTTCTTCGGTTAATCACTCCCGAGGTTCCCATGTCCGCTGCTCATCCAGCCTCCAAACGTGGCCGCATGGCCGGTCCGCACATCAAACTGACGCGATACGACATTGCCGTGTCCGTCATGCAGACCTCTGCGCTGATTGCCGGCCTCGCCTTTGTCGTCATGCTGGCCATCTGGCTCTCCAACCTGCTCCCCTCACCAATCTCCAAAAAAGTTGAACTCATGCCAGCCGGGGATGGCGGCTGGGAAGACGGCACCCCCGATGCCTCCCCCAATGTCGAATCGCCCGAAGATGCCGTCCCGGATCCCTCCATGGCCAACGAGGAAACCGATGTCACTCAGATCGAAGAAGTGATCGAACAGGTCGTGGAGGTCGCCGAAAACGCCTCCGTCATCGAAGCTCCCAACGAAAACACCCAACGCGAAAACTCAGGAATCCCCGGCAGCGCCGACGGTAACGGCGGACGCCCACTCGGCTCCGGAGGACCCGGACGCGGAGGGGCCAAACGAGAACAGGGCTGGATTGTTGAATTCGCAGAAAAAGGCGACATCGATACCTATGCCGCACAACTCGACTTCTTCGGCATCGAACTCGGACTGCTCCTCAAGGAAGAATCCCGCCTGATCTACCTCAGCAACTTTTCTCAACCACAACCCACCCGTCGCGAAGTCCGCACCGGCGATGCCGAAAAACGACTCTTCCTCGCATGGCAGGACGGCAGCCAGGATCGAGTCAAGGCCGACATCGAACTCTTCAAACGCGCCGGGCTCGATGGAAATGCCGGAGTCATCCTGCACTTCTATCCGCCTGCCACCGAACAAATGCTCGCTCAACTCGAATTCAGCTACGGTAATCAGCAGGCATCTGCAATCCGCAGAACCTATTTTCAGGTCCGCCGAGCAGGCAATGGGTTCGAATTCGTTGTCACCCGTCAGGTGCTCAAATAAACCCCTGCGTCCCCGCCGCAGACTCCTCTCTTCCCTTCTTTCTTCCGCATTCGATATCCGGTGGTGATCAACCATGATGAGCGTATTCAGTTTGCTGAATTCCATCACTCTGCTCGCACAGGAAGCCGCTCCTGCTGCCGGTCCCTCCTCCTTCATGAAGGTGATCGAAAACTCCATTTGGGGCGGCATCGCTATCTGCGCAGCCGGTGGCATGTGGACCGGGATCCTCCTCATGCGACGCGTCAAACAAAAGCAATTCCCCGGTGATGCCGCCGAACAGGCTTTCCTCAATGAAATCGGCGATTGCCTCGAACGCAGGGACTTCGATGCTGCCATTAAGGTCTGCGACAATCCCTCCATCTGGAATATGGCCCTCCCACAACTCGCACTGCTCGCCCTCCAGGCCCGCGAAGAACCCATCAAGAAAATCCGCCAGATCGTCGGCGAACGCTTCGAACGCGATATCCTCGGAAACCTCGATCGACTCAACTCCTGGGTCGGCACCAGCATCAAAACCGCCCCCCAGCTCGGACTCCTCGGTACCGTGCTCGGAATGATTAACGCCTTCGCCAAAATCGCCGGCGCCGCAGCCACCGGTGTCGACCCGAAAGAACTCTCCGCTGACATCAGCTTCGCACTCTGGACCACCGCCGCCGGAATGGCCATCTCCATCCCGCTCATCGTCATGCAGGGCGCCGCATCCAACGGAATCAAAAAACTCCAGGAACGCGTCGATGAAGGCTCCGGCGCCTTCCTCGATGAACTCGCCGCCGCCAAAGCCGCCCGCTGATGACTCTCCTCTGACGACTTCACCCCTCCCCCAAATACGACTGACGGCCCCGGAGCCAGCAGACGATGAACGCCGAAGAAGACGACGCACCCTACCAGAAAAAACAACGGCCACCGGAAGATGCCGAAATTGACATCACCCCCATGATCGACGTCACCTTCCAGCTGCTCATCTTTTTCATGGTCACCTCCACGATGCAGGGCAACCCACCCGCCATCGTCCCCCGCTCCGTCTCCGGTGGTTCCACCGAACTCAATAAAATCGCCTTCAAACTCGTCATCAAAGCCCCCGCCGATGCCAATACAGACCCCCTGATGGAGATCGACAAAAAACCCATCACCATCGAAGAACTCCGCATCCGCCTCAACGAAGAATCCGGCTCCAGACCCAACGGCATCGACCTCATGATCATGGGCGACCGCGATGTCCCCAATCGCTTCACCAGCGAACTCGAAACCATGTTCTCCGAAATCCCCAACGTCGGCTTCCATTACGCCGTCCAGGACCGCCGCGAATAAACCCACCCACCACCCACCACCCACCACCCACCACCCACCACCCACTGAACACCCCAAAACCGCCCCCTCCCCTTCAAAAAATCCCATGAGCGACCTCACTGACAAACGGCTCGGCGAATTCCACCTGCTCCGCAGGCTGGGGAGTGGCGGCATGGCCGAAGTGTTCCTCGCCGAACAAACCACACTCCAGCGATACGTCGCCGTCAAGGTCATGAAACCCTCCCTCATGGCCCACTCCGGCCAGGATATGCTCGCACGCTTCCGCCAGGAAGCCATGATGGCCGCCGGACTCAATCACCCCAACATCGTGCAGGTCTACACCATCGGACAGGAAGGCGACCTTCACTACATCGCTCAGGAATACGTCCAGGGCCAGGATCTCGCCACCCTGCTCCGTGAACGAACCAAACTCGATCTCACATCCGCCTTCCATGTCATGAAGCAGGTCGCCGCGGCCCTCAAAGCCTCCGGACGCGCCGGCATCGTTCACCGCGACATCAAACCCGAAAACATCCTCGTCAACAAAAAAGGCGAAATCAAAGTTGCTGACTTCGGTCTCGCACAACTCGGCGAATCCAGCGAACGCGCCACCACCGTCACGATGGGAACTCCGCTCTACATGAGCCCCGAACAGGTGCAGGGCAGAGAACTCGATCCACGCTCCGACATCTACAGCTTCGGCATCACCTGCTACCAGCTGCTCTCCGGAGAAACCCCGTTTCACGGTGCCACCGCCAGGCAAATCGCACTGCAGCACATCCAGAACCCGCCACCACGACTCGAAGACAAAAACCCGGATCTCCCCAAAATCGTCTGCCGACTCGTCCATCGCATGATGGCCAAACGCACCAGCCTCCGCTACCAGTCCGCCGAAGAAGTCCTCGAAGACATCCGCACCCTCAGCGCCGCCCACAAACAGGGACGCTCCCTCGATCTCGTCAGACTCCCCCGCCTCGAAGAACTCGAACGCAAAGCCGAACAGGAACGCCGCAGACCAGCCAAAACCAGCAACGCTCACGAAAACGAACTCGCTGAAGACTCATTCGAACTCCCACCCGCCGCAGCCGTCGGCGATACCGTCGCCATACCCGACCTCAGCCGCTCCGCCCGCTCCGCCTTCCAGCTCCGGTCAGCACCTGCCCCCGGCACACCGACCGATGACGATGACGACGACCCGCCTCCACGCCGCGCCCGCACCGAAGAAAACGCCGCCATCGACCTTACACCCGCCGTCGATGTCACCTTCCAGCTGCTCATCTTCTTCATGGTCACCGCCTCCTTCAGCATGCAGAAAGCCTTCGACGTCCCACCAGCCAAACAGACCGAAGGCGTCTCCGTCGCTGTCGTCGTCCAGGACGAATCCCAGTCCGCCGTCAAAGTCCAGGTCGATGCCGATAACACCATGATCGTCGAGGAACAGGACTCCAAACGCGCCTCCAACTACCGCGAACTCCTCGAACTCCTCAAAGCCGAAAAAAATGCCAGCGCCGATGTCACCGACATTCAGCTGGAACTTCACCCCGATTCCACTCATGAAGCCCGAGTCATCGTGATTGATGCCGCCACTCAGGCCGGCTTCACTCGCGTCCGCAATAAGGTCATCGAATGGTAGCCCCCTCCAAACCTGCCCCGGACGATCCGTCCACCGATGCGGCCGTGGAAGCCGTCCAGCAAAAGGCCCGCCAACAGCTCAAACGCGGACGCATGGCTCTTCTCTCCGATCGACTCACCGGCGGTCCGCAACGCCCGGGCCAACAGTCCATCACGCGATCACCCGTCGTCCTCTTCCTCTCCGGCACCACCGTCGTCTGCCTCGTCCTCGCCGCCATCTTCTGGTTCATCAACCAGCGAAATGCCGAATCCCGCATGCTCAGGGAAGCCCAGACCTTCCTCGAACAACAGAAATACCTCGACGCCGAAGCCCGCTTCACCCAGTTCCTCAAAGTCTACATCAAAACCGAATCCACACCCGCCGCCCGCATCGGACTCCATCGAACACTCGTCGAAAAATACATCCAGACCACCACCCCCGATGTCATCCGCGGAATGACCGAACTGCGGAATCTCATGAGCGAATGCGGGGACCTCCCGGGTTACAACGAACTCACCGATACTCTCCGACGCTACTCCGATCGGCTCGCCTACGCCGGGGCCATCGTCGCCGAACAGGCCGCCTCCGAAGATGCTCTCCGCGTCAGCCGCGAAGCTGTTGATCTCCTCCGCCGCTTCTCCGGCGAATCCGGCATCCCCCGATCCCGCGAAGAATTCCTCGTCGAACGTCAGCGAATCGCTGAAGGAGCCATCGCACGCAAACAGTCCTTCAAATCCACCATCGAAAAAATCACCAGCCAGCTCGCCGCCGGACAAACTGTCCCCGCTCTCGAAACCCGCCAGGCACTCATTGATCGCTTCCCCTCCCTCAGCTCCGATAAAGACGTCTCCAAAATGCTCGCGGATATCCTCAACCGCGAAAAAGAACTCGTCACCCGCACCGATCTCGGTCGCGACGCCCCCGCAAACCCCGCCAGCACTCCCCCCGCCGCCGCCACACTCGCTCTCCGCACCCAGGGTCGCTCCGACCTCACGTCCCAGGGACGCTTCATCTTCACCATCGGCATCGATTCCTGCTGGGCCGTCGATGCCGATACCGGTGACCCCCGCTGGCGCACCGTACTCGGTACCAACGCCCCCTTCGAACCCATCGAAGTTGACGGCTCCGAAAAAGGAGTCCTCGTCTACAGCACCCTCACAGAAGAACTCCAGCTGCTCTCGCAAACCACCGGACAGCCACTCTGGCGACAGCCCCTCGACAGCCGCCCCTCCGCCAAACCCATCCTCATCGCCGGCAATATCATCGTCCCCACCGATCACCAGGAACTCTGGCAAATCGCCGCTGTCAACGGCCGGGCACTCGCCAAACTTTCCTTCCCCCAAACCGTCATCGGCCCCCCGGCCGTCACCGGCGATGCCCAGAAACTCGTGCTCCCAGGCGACCAGGCCATGGTCTACACCATCTCCCTTAATCCCTTCGCCTGCGAAACCGTCTCCCACATTCCCCACCGACCCGACAGCGTCCGCGTCCCCATGCTCGCCGCCGGCCGCTACCTCCTCCTCTGCGATAATGCCTCCTCCTCCAAAGGACGCATCCAGACCCTGCAAACCGAAACCGATGGCCGCCTCTCCATCGTGTCCTCCAGCGAAGTCGATGGACAAATCCTCGACCCGCCACTCCTCCGCGGCTACGAACTCTTCATCCCCTCCACCCCCCAAAGAATCTCCGCCTTCCGCGTCGGTGATGAACCCGGCCAGCCACCTCTCGCCGCCATCGGCTCCAATCAACTCGAAGAAGGCCTCCAGACCCGCATGTTCATGCTCGCCGGACCCGGCGGACAACTCTGGCTCGCCGGTCGTGACCTCCGCCGCTTCCGCACCCGCACCAACTCCGTCGAACTCGACTCCGCCGTCGCCGCAGAAGGCATCCACGCCCAGCCCATTCAGGTGCTCGACGAATCCGTCTTCCTCACCACCCGCTCCACCCAGTCCGACTCCACCTTCTTCACCCGCACCGATCGCGAACAAATGCTCGGCATCTGGCGCACCGTCATCGGCTCCCGCATCATTGCACTCGCTCCCTCCGCCGGCGGAAACGCCGTCCTCGCTCTCGCTGACTATGGCGAAATCTATCGCCTCCCAGCCCCGGACATCAGCAAAGGCACCTTCGTCACAGAAAGCGTCAGTCGCTTCCGTCTCCCCGACAAACTCGCCTCACCCATTCAGGGACTCGTCCTCGCCGACGGACGCCCCGCCGCCTGGGCCGGGACGCCCGAACCAGCCCTCTGGACCTTCACCCCAACTGGCCAGCTCGAACGCCGCTGGCCACTCCCCGATGCACCCGAAGTGCCACCCGTGGCAATCGCCGCCGGAGCCGTCTTCGCCTCCTCCGGCCGTCTCCACCTCACCGCCATGGCCGATGGCAAAACTGCCGAAGAATACCGCGCCTCAAAAAATCAGAACCAGCAACAGCCCTGGAAAGCACTCCTCGCCCTCAACGAAACTCAAGTCCTCGCCGTCTCCGCCAATAACGACCTCGTTCGCGTCGAATATCGCCCGACACCCCGACCTCAACTCGCCGAAGTCGGCGTCACCCGACTCCCACAACCCATCGAACTGACTCCCGCTGTCGCCGGTAATTTCCTCTATGCCGCCAGCACCTCCGGGAAACTCCTGCTGCTCCAGACCACAACCCTCGAACTGCTCGCAGAAAGTGACCTCAACGGAATCCCCTCCGCTCCGCCCAAAGCCGCCGGCAATATCGTTCTCGCGGAAGTCGCCGGGGAACGCGCCGCCATCTTTCGCGCCGAAAATGGACTCGTCCCCGCCGGCTCCCTCCCCCTCAACGGACACACACTCGTCGGCCAACC
The DNA here is from genome assembly GCA_046074585.1 of Planctomycetota bacterium. Taxonomy (GTDB): domain Bacteria; phylum Planctomycetota; class Planctomycetia; order Planctomycetales; family Planctomycetaceae; genus SXXK01. The sequence continues at coordinate 27,305 of JBJTOM010000356.1, forward strand.
GCTCCCTCTCGCCGACGGCTTCCTCGTCGCCCGCTCCGATGGATTCATCTTCAAACTCAACCCCGACGGCTCACCCTCCGACAAATCCCTCAACCTCGCCCAGCAACTCCAGAATGGTTTTCTCAAACTGGGTGACCAGATCATCATCCCCGGACTCGACGGCAGCCTCTATTCCGTCAAACCCGACCTCCAGCGGTAACATTCCATGTGCTGCATCCGCTCACGCCTCTTCCCGCAACCCCGCCAACCCCGCTCCACGGCACTCACCGGCAGTCCCTCCCGCAGGACCGCCATCAGCCTCCTCGCGCTCGCCGCTGCGCTGCTCATCGCCCTCCACAGCCCCGCAACTGCTGACGAAAAAGTCACCCGCACCGAACTCCCCAGACTCACCGAACTCCCCATCCCCGAAGCCGATGCCCTTCTCCGCGCTGACGCAGACGATAAGGAATTCGACTGGGTCGTTATCAAAGCGGCCAACGAAGCCGATCGTCGCGTCGCCGTTGTCAATCCCATCTTCCCCCGCCCGGAAACGCTCGCCAAACAGGAAGCCGAATACAAAAAACTCGAAGCCTCCCGACCGCAGAATCCCAAAGAACGCGAAGCCCGCGCCACGCGACTCAAAAGCCTCAAAAAACTCATCTTCACTCTCCCCGGTGACCTCACCGAATACGCTGTCCCCGTCGAACAGGTCGATCAGATCCTGTACTTCGAAGACCTCATGCTCCTCCGCGTCGACAAACTTCTCGAAATCAACGACTTTCGCACCGCCTACGAACTCCTGCTCCGCGTCGAAACAGAAATCCCCAACTGGGACAAAGCGACCCCGCGCTTCGAACGACTGCTCATGGTCGAAGCCGCCCAACGGGCCCAAAACGGCGAAATCTATGCCGCCCTCGCCCTCCTCGATGAAGTCTTCCAGCGCAACAATAACAACCCCGAACTCCCCGATCGCGTCGCAGCCATCGTCGGACCCATGATCGATACCGCCCTCGCCGCCGAAGACTTCCGCAAAACACGATATCTCATCGGACGCATCCAGAAACTCTTCCCCCAACACCCCCTCGTCCAGGCTACCAGCAACCGACTCCTCCAGGCCAGCACCGCACTCCTCGATCAGGCCACCACCGAATTCACCGCTCGCCACTTCGCCACCGCCGCAGAACTCGCCCGCCGCGCCGAACTCGTCTGGCCCACCGAAGGCAACTCCCGCGCTGCCTACACCCAGTACTTCGCAAGACACCAGATCCTCCGAGCAGGCATCAACGAATTCAACGGCCAAAGCATACACCCAGCCCCTCTCGAATCCCGCGAACGACTCACCGAACTCGTCCACGCCTCACTCTTCGAACCCTCCTCCGCTGATGAACTCACCTACTTCCGCTCCGGCTTCTTCGAAATCTGGGACCCCGCAGACCTCGGCCGCGAAGTGCTCTTCACACTCCGCGAAACCCGACCCGCCTGGCAGACTCAACCACTCTTCTCCGCAGCCTCCGTCGCTGATGCCATCGGACACCGCATCGATCCCCAAAGCCCCCTCTACGACACGCGACTCGCCTCCTTCGTCTCCGAAGTCGCCGTCCGCTCCCCTTCACAACTGCGCATCCGCTTCTCCCGCGTACCCCTCAGCATCGAATCACTCCTCCGCTTCCCCGTCACCAGCACTGCCCGCAACCCCTCAACCTCTCCCGATACTCCCCCGGCAACCGCAGACAATACCCCCCCAACAACGCCCACTCCCGAAACAGCCACGCCCGATAACCAGCCGCCAACCAACCCCCCCGTCGTTGTTTCCACGCGTTTCCTGCCGTCCTTGCAAACCCCCCAGGAATCCCGCTGGGTCCGCGCCATCCCCGAACCCGATGGCTTTGATGCCGGCAAATATCACATCGCCGAAATCCAGGAACGCCACTTCACCGAACGCTCAAATATGATCCAGGCCTTTATCCGCGGCGATATCGACTGCATCCCCCGTCTGCTGCCCTGGGAAATCGATTCCTTCAAAGCCTCCACACACCAGGTCGTCCCCTATGCCCTCCCCATGACCCACGTCATCGTCTTCAATCCACTCTCCGAACGCATCACCAACGCCCAGATGCGACGCGCCCTCTCCTTCGCCGTCAACCGCGACGGCATCCTCCGCTCCACCGTCCTCCGCGATCCCGCCGCCCGACACGGACGCCCCACCAGCGCCGCCTGGCACCTCGCCAGCTACGCCACAGAACCCCGACAGAAACCACCCGCCTTCAACCTCCGACTCGCCTACGCACTCCGCTTCGCCGCCGAAAGCCAGCTCAAAATCGCAGAACTCACCAAACTCACCGACGCCGCACGGGCCCAGGCTGCCAAAGACAAAATCAACTTCGACTCCGAAGTCTTCCGCAAAAATACCAAAGTCGATTACATCAAACTCCCTCGCCTCCGCTTCGTCGTCGAACCCGACCCCATTTCTGTCGCCGCCGCCGAACGCATCGTGACCTACTGGCAGAAAATCGGCTTCGAAGTCGATGTCATCAAAGCCGATCGCGAAGGACAACCGCTCGCCGATTCCGAATGGGACCTCTGCTATCGAACGCTCCGCATGGAAGAACCACTCCTCGAACTCTGGCCCGTGCTCACCAATGACCCCACCCTCGACATGAAACGACTCCAGCTCTTCCCCGACTGGATGCGACAGGAACTCGTCGGACTCGACTACGCCGCCAGCTTCGTCGATGCCCAGGAAAAACTCTTCCGCATCCACAACCACATCGCCGCACAGGCGTTCCTCATCCCACTCTGGGAAGTCGACGAATACGCCGCCTTCCGCAAAAACGTCGCCGGACTCCCCCCAAAACTCATGTCCACCTACCACAACGTGGAACGCTGGATTATTCGACCATGAAACTCATCAGCTCTCTCCCGCTGATCCTCCTCACACTCCTCACACCCGCATCCGCGCAGGATCCACCCAAAGCGCCGCCAGCACAGCCCACCCCCGCGGCCCCCGCGCCCGCCACAGGCACACCCACGGCTGCCCCCACGGCCGCTCAGCAACCAGCCACCCCCGCTGCACAACCGCCAGCCCCCGCCTCCCCTCAGGCTCCAGCCGCCCCGCCCGCCCCCAGTCCCGCCGTTCCCCTCCAGGACCGACCCTACCGCGTGACCATCGAAGTCGCCTTCAGCGGCTCAGTCCCCGCCACTCCACACCTCCGATCCACTCTCGTCAGGCAGATCCACTCAGGCTTCAAAAGAATGTACGGCAGCATGTGGGATGCTGTCACAACAGAGTCCTCCTGGTTCAGACCTGGCACTCGACTCCAGCTCGAACGCCTCACCGAAAACAACCTCCGCGACGCCTGGACCGAAGCCGCAGCCGAAAAACTCCTGCTCATCTCCATCGAAAACCACCCTGCAGGGTTCATCGTCAGCTGCCGCGAATATGACACCCGCATCGAAGAACTCTCACCCAGCCTCTCCCGCAGCGTCTTCACCTCCCACGAAGTCCCCCACGCCGCCTGCGAACTCGGACGCAACTGCTTCCGACCACTCCTGCTCTACTCCAGCCCCACCATCGACAAATCCCAGCTCGAATTCGTCCTCCAGGCCGGCAACCTCCTCCCCCCGGATCCCTCCGCTGCCCAGATCGCCCAGGGAGATGTCCTCCGCACCTTCCTACGCCAGATGGATCGCAAAAATCCCGGCAAAGTCAAACTCCTCCAGAAACTCGATCTCTGCTACATCCAGGTCACTGACTTCAATCGCAACCTCGGCACCGCCGGCGCCTCACAGGATGACAGCCCCGTCTCACTGCCGGACGCAGAAGAACCCTCCACCAGCTACATCGATACCGCCCGCGTCCGCGGACTGCTCCTGTCCCACGGGCCCGTCCCCTTCGGTGGCAAAGTCGGCCGCAATCTCCAGCAGATCGCCATCCGCCAGCGGCCAATGGCGTCCTCCAGCCGCGTCAAACTCGTACTCCGCGACCGCCCCGATCGGCCACTCGTCTGCATTCGCGTCGACCAGGTCCCCAAACGCGACTCACCACCCGAAGCCCGCATTCGACATCTCACCGATCGCAGCGGTGAACTCCAACTCGCCGCAGACCCCGCCAACTCCACGTTCTGGCTCTACGCCTACAGCGGCTCAACGCTGCTCGCGCGAGTCCCCTATGCACCCGGGGTAATGCCGACCGAAACCGTCAAGCTCCCCGATGACTCCATTCGCCTCGGCGTCGAAGGCGACCTCTATCTCCTTCGCGACGAACTCGTCGATATGGTCGCTGAAAAAGCGGTCTACATGAGCATCGCCAAAAAGGCATCCGCGGCCGGTGACAAACCCGCCTTCGAAAACGCCGTCACCAGCATCGATGCCCTCCCCGCCAAACAACAGTTCGGCGATCGACTGGACGCCATTCGCAGTCCCGCTCTGCAGAAAGCTGATACCGCCCGAAATGCCCCCGCCAAACGCCGCATCGAATCGCTCATCACAAAAATGCGCGAGTCCGTGGACAAGTTCTTCGCGGCAGAAAAGCGAGTCAAAGAGGCGGACGAACTGCAGAAGTTACGCCAGGCGGCAGGGCTCCCGCCCGCAGCCAGCGCCAGACCCGCTACGCCCCCCCAATCCCCCTGATCCCCGTCAGGCGCTCGGACGCATCTGCGAATACATCGTCAGAATCTCATACAGGTCTGCCGACACGCGAACATCCTCGTCCGCAAAATCGCTCACCCAAGTCCTGTCCCAGATAATCGCATCTGCCAGGATCTTAGTGAAATCGCCCAATTTCATAGAGACTTCGGGCTCAGGAAACGCGACGCTGTCGGTGTCATCTGAGCCGACGAAAAGACGAAGTCTGGGACGCATCCTCAAATCCCCTGCGCTGCTGTCACTGCCGAATGTCACTGTCCGACCAAACAAACTCAGCCGGTTTCCCCCGGCAACATCGGCACTACCCCCTTTATCGGGCAGTCCCGCAAAATCGCTTCATCAAAAATTCCGATTGGGAAAAGACTAAGGATTCCACCCGAAAAATCAGTAATCGTGAAGATTTGGATTCAAGTCCGCTTGAGTTTTTGACACTCAGACGTCCGACCACCCCGCTCCCCGCCCCCGTTCGTTTCCGTTGGCCGGAATTCCCGCTAGAATCTCCGGCATGAAGGTCTTCACTGGCATCGCTGTCTCCCCCGGAATTGTCACGGGCCCGGTTCTCGTACTGGGTTCCGAAAACTTCCGCATCCCCGGTCGCTACGTCGCTCGCGATGCCGTCGATGCCGAACTCCACCGCTTCCACCTCGCCCTCGAACACGTCTGCCGCGATATTCAGGCCAACGAACAACTCGTCACCGCCCAGCTGGGACAACAATACGGCGCCATCTTCTCCGCACACCTCCAGATGGCCCAGGACCCACGGCTCATCCGCGAAGTCGAAAGTCTCATCCGCGATCACTGCCGATCCCCCGAGTCCGCCGTCAGTCGAGTTCTTCGGGGCTACGCAGAACAACTGGAAAAACTCGGCGATCGCTACCTGTCCGAACGTGCGCTCGATATCTTCGATCTCGAAAAACGACTCCTCCGACAACTCCTCGGAGAAAGCCGCGAAGAACTCCGTAACCTCACCCAGCCCGTCATCCTCCTCGCACACGAACTCACACCCGGCGAAACCGCCGCCCTCGATACTCGCTTCGTACTCGGCTTCGCCACCGAAGTCGGCGGCAAAACCAGCCACACCGCAATCCTCGCCGGAGCACTCGAAATCCCCGCCATCGTCGGGCTCGGACGCTGCCTCGCTGCTGTGTCCGGCGGAGAAAACGCCATTCTCGATGGAGACCACGGACAAATCCTCATCGACCCCGATGCCGATTCCCTCGCCCGCGTTCGCGATTCCCAGGCCCGCAGCCAGCGCGTCCGCGAACGCCTCCGACAAATCGAACAACTCCCCGCCGAAACCGTCGACGGACATCGCGTCACCATCGGCGGAAATATCGAATTTCCAGAAGAAGTCGGCCAGTGCATCAACCGCGGTGCCGATGGCATCGGCCTCTATCGCACCGAATTCCTCTTCCTCAGCGGAAATCGCGAACCCTCCGAAGCCGATCACTACGAAGCCTACTCCCGCGTCCTCGATGCCTGCGAAGATCTCCCAGTCGTCATCCGCACTCTCGACCTCGGCGCCGATAAAGTCCCCCAGGCACTCGAACACCAGTTCGCAGAATCACCCAACCCCATGCTCGGCCTCCGCAGCATCCGCCTCAGCCTCCGCAGCACCCCCATGTTCAAACGGCAGCTCCGAGCCATCCTCCGAGCCTCCGTCCGCGGCAACGTCCGCGTCATGTTCCCACTCGTCTCCTCTCTCCTCGAATTCCGACAGGCCAAAATGATCCTCATGGACGTCATGGAAGACCTCGAAGAAGAAGGCATCCCCTTCCAGCGAAATATCCCCGTCGGCATGATGGTCGAAGTTCCCTCCGCCGTAATCCTCGCCAACGAATTTGCCGCTGAAGTCGACTTTTTCTCAATTGGTACCAACGATCTCATTCAATACACTCTCGCCTGCGACCGCTCCGATCCGACCGTTGCCAATTTGTATCGCTCCGGAGACCCCTCCATCCTCCGGCTCATTCAGATGGTCGTTCAGGCGGCCAAAACGCACGGCAAACCAGTCACTGTCTGCGGACAAATGAGCTCCGAGCCGCGGTTTATACCGCTCCTGATCGGCCTCGGACTCAAAAGCCTCAGCGCCACCCCCCAGGCCATCCCACGCCTCAAGGAAGTCGTCCGCAGCCTCTCCATGACCGATGCCATCCGTATCGCTCAGCACGCCCTGTCGCTCGATCTGGCGCGCGATGTCGAACACTACCTCCAGGGAGAACTCGTCAGACTCTGCCCTGATCTTGATGAAGGCAGCGGCTTCTGATCCGCTGCCCTCCTTCCCCGTACTGCAGCCCGCGACGTTCGCCGGCTGTCACCGAACATCCACAACACGTCAACCAGTCAGACCAGGCCCAACATGAAAAAGGAAATGCTCATCAATGTCCTGCAACCGGAAGAAAGCCGGATTGCAATCGTCGAAGACGG
>JBJTOM010000357.1:0-13206 GCA_046074585.1 Planctomycetota bacterium
CGAGATTTTGATTTCGAGCGAGGCATGATGGCTGTCCTGATGCTCTGCGTTGGGAAGCGAGGAGGGCGAGAAAAAAAGAGTCGCATCTGCCTGCATCGCACGGTCTGTGCCATCCGACTCAATAGCGCAAACTATTTGCCAGTCATCGGAGTTTTCGAATTTCCGGTTCCGATTAGTGAAGCTGAAACGGTTGTAGGGCCGCCAAAAAGGAGTTTTGGGTCTGAATTCTGCGTTTGGCCGGAAAGATGGCAGATGAAATCCCTCGATAAAGACGTTCTCCACGCCGTATGTCGTGTTTCAGCGTCAGGAAATGTTGACAACCGGATTCATTTGCTGAACAAACGCCTCATTTCCTCGGCGGCAGAGGTTGTGCTGCAACGTGCTGGACCCCTGGACGTCTCCAGAGATCAACTGAGGACAACCCCGAGAGATGCGTTTCAGCCACGGTGACACCGGCCGGATGCATTCTGACGACAGTTTTCCCGCGACGGATGAAGGCCGATTGCCGTGGAAATGCGATTGTCGGAACCGGCTCGATTCGACTCCCCGCCGACCATGTCACGGCGTCCTGCGACCATCGATTGCCAACCGCGAGGAAAACTTCTGTCGGTCTGACGTTCCAGCAATCCGGAGTGCTGTTTCGTGAAGGTCTTCAATCGGAAGACCTGCCGGCATGCCACTCCATCGGTTCAGCAGATCATTCCCAAAGACAATCTTGGCCGCATGCTGGCTGATATCAGCATCCACGACAGGGTCGGGGTCGTACATGCCGAGAGCCCTGCGTACGGTTTCGACGTTTTCCGGACGCCCCGTGCAGAAGTAGATCGGGGCCAGGTCATGCTGATTGTCGACACCCAGAGTACCTGCATAATGCCGAAGCACCTGAGGCTGATCGTGGACAGGATCAAGCGTCAGGCAGACAAAATGCAGATTCTCTCGACCAAACTCCTGTGTCAGACTGCGGCGCAGCCTGAGCATTTTGGCGATGGTCCCGGGGCAGGATCCATCGCAGCGCGTGTAAAACATGGCAAAGCATAGCACCTTGCCCGCTGTGAGATCGGTGCGAAACAGATGTTCCTGTCCCGTATGGTCGACGAGCGGTACATCGGGGAAAAGATCCGATTGTCGAGGACCGGACACGGCAGGGAGCCGCCTGGCATCAAGTGCCGCGACGACGACGTCGGGCAGCGAAGTGTTCATCGGCTGACCGGCCGTCTCCGCACCAGACACTACAGCTGTTGCACCCGGCTCAGCCAGTTCAGCCACGTTTGCAGTGCCTGAAAAGGATGAAACAGCCAGTCCGGCGAATACTGCTGCAAGGGCACAACCGGCATCCAGAATACGTGAGGAGAACGACATATGGCAATTCCGAGGTGGGAGACGTCCGGAGGCGGGCCCGCGTTCTGTTGAAATCCACGTCATCAAAACGCGTCCGACGGGCCGAAGGCTGCCGGAGGCCGTTTTGATGAGCATCACGGATAGCTGGCCTGAATCGGCCTGGGCGACGTTGTCCTTGTCGTTCGGGGGTCGAACGTGAACATCATTCGCATGTCTTCATGTTCCACATTGTGACAATGGAATACGAATGGCCCTCGGAATGTGCGGAATGCCATCAGAACCTCGACTTCGCTGCCGCCGTCAAGGATCAGCAGATCACTTTTGAAGCGATCTTCCGGACGCGGCGAACTGCCGTTCTGACTGATGATCTGATGCGATTCCAGGTGAAAGTGGACCGGATGCCACCAGCCCCCACTGCCGTTGCGACAGATCCACCGCTCGACAGTCCCCAGGGTGGGCGTCGCGTTCGCCAGATTCGGGTCAAAGAACCGGCTGTTGATCTGCCAGCCACCATTTCTTCGCTGGAATTCGAACACACGCGTCATCACAGCGTCGCTGCGCTGGAGCTGGTGGTGCGGACGGAGCGGGGTGCCGAGGTTCACGGTCGCACTGTCCGGCTGCCGCTCGCCTTCCACGACAAACTTCATAAACGGCACAGGCACATCCAGCCGCCCCGGTTCGTCCAGCGACCCCTCAGGCTTGCGACCGCTGATCTGAGCGAGAATGTTTTCAAGGAAGACTTCTGCCGGAGCATCCGTAAAGTCGATAATCACGTCCGCCCGGGAACCGGAGCTTACCATCATCGTCGACTGTTCGAGTGGCTGCGGATAGAGCCAGGAATCCTTGCCGATTCGCAGAAATGGCTGTCCTGTGCTGAGTTTCAATTCGAGGAACCTGGCGTTGCATCCGTTGAGGATACGAAAGCGGTATTTCCGCCGTTGCACGCGAAAGAACGGCTGAGCGACTCCGTTGACAACCCAGATGTTTCCAAGGGTGCCGTCAAAATCCAGATGGTCATAGAACAAAGTGCCATCCGGGTTGAGTCGCCGGTCCTGCAGACACAGGGGCACGTCAAATGCCTCGGCAGGCAGCACGTTGCGGGCAATCAGGTCGTCCTCCAGAGCGTCCGTACACAAGGCGAAGCCACACAGCCCCTTCCATACCGAACCCGCCGTGATATCCATGGCATGATCGTGATACCACAAAGTCGACGGGCTTTCAGTGAAATCCGGAGTGCCGTTCCGCATCGGAACGGTGTTGGGGTAGAAATAGTCGCGAGCTTTGCCGGGCAGCACATAAAACGTGGGGTAACCGTCGGAGTGAGCGGGAGTATGGCCACCATGCAGATGCACTGATGTCTCGATCGCCAGGTCGTTCCACATTCGCACGACAGCGGGTTCGCCGGTGCGGAACCGCAGAAGTGGCCCGGGGTATGCACCATTGTATCCGTAGATCGGTGTTCGTACGCCCGGAATGATCTCGTGAATCGCCGGCCGCATCCGCATCTCGTAAAACTTCGTCGGCCGGTTACTGAAAAAATTCAGATCCGGGAGCTCTGCCACTCGCCGATCAAAGTATTCCGGCGCAATCCCGTGGAAGACATCTCCGGGACTGTACGGCGCTTCCCCAACACCCAGCGGTTGCAGGACTTCGGGAATTGGGAGCGGCACGGAAAACGGACTGAACCTGAAGGGCACCGGTGGCAGACCATCGTTGGGCACGATAGGTCCTGGATTCGGTGGAATCACCGGCCGCGGAGGAGGATTGGGAGTTGGCCGCGGACGAGGCGGCGGAGGCGTTTTCGTACGTGGCGGTTGTCGCGGTGGCGCGGAAATCGGTTGGCCCTGCTGAGCGACTGAGGCGGCGCTGCCAGCGGCAATCGCCGCAGCAAATGCCCCCACGGCTCGACGACGAGAATGTTGCGAACAGATTTTCCGAGGTGCTGTATCCATGATGGTGATCCTTGCAATTCAAACAGTGACTCTAACCCTGATGCGGCAAAAATGCAGCACTTGTGCCACAGTTTGGCATCATCTGTCGTCTTCGATTCTTTCAATAACCGCGATAGACTTTCTGATTGACTGTTGATTAACAGCAGCATGTGCTTTCCCAGGTTCCGCCAAATGTTGTCAAATCGCGTCAACCAGCGCGAAAACGTCGTGCTGAGTGTTTTCAGACTTCTGAAAAAGCTGGCGGACAAAGCTTTGCGCTTTGATGTTTAACTTTGTTACGGTGTTAAGAAATCCTGACACTGTCCGCCGACATGCGTGGCGAGGGAGCAGGACGCCGGGCTGCGGTGCCGTCCGATTATTCAGGCTCGGCACAGACAAAGAACAGAAAGATTTCCGAAACAGCACTGCCGAAACGTCGGTCCGACGCCCTGTTGAGCGTATACCTTTCTTATATATCGTGTAACATCGCACGACAGCGAAGTGGCAGGCCCATGAAACTCTCTACCACCCGTCATCACATCCGTGGCGGCGTGTCTCTGCTGGAAACCGTTCTGGCAGTGACCATCCTCACAGCAGCGCTTACGGCCCTCGGTCATCAGACTTTTGTGGGACTGCGGGCTTCCGTTCGTACGGAACTGGAATCGCGGGCCGCCCTGCTCTGTCAGTCTCGCATGGAATTCCTGGTCGCGACCCCGAACGTCTCTCTGCCGATCTCAGGGCAACCCATTCCCGATGCACCTGAATGGCGCTGGTCCGCAGAACTGATGCCGGTAGCGGACATCGACGAACTCCACTGGCTGGTCGTTTCCGTGTCCCAGCCCGGTCCGCGGACAGACCTGAGCCGGTACACTCTGTCTCGACTGGTCCCCATGGAAGGCGATGACGCGGAGGACCGAAAGTGAGGATGGCTGAGCCTCCGGTGTCCCCGACAGATTCCCGCACCATCGGCGTCCATCGTTTCGGGCTGACACTGCTCGAAACGCTGCTGACACTCGCACTCACCGGGTTCATCCTCGCCGGAATTTCCGGAGCTGTGCGGCAGTTCTGGCGGTATCGCAGCAATGCTCAACAGAATTCCCTCGTTGCGGAAACACGACGCGGAATTGCAGAAGACCTGGCGATCGACCTTCGATCTGTCCGGCAGCCGCTCAAACGACGCGAAGCACCGGAAGTCATCAACCGCACTGCCCTTCCATTGACAGAGGGTGATGGGACTGAAATTCGAGAGAGAGTCCTCGACCTGTCAGAATCCCGACTCAATCTGGAGCGCGCAGTTGGCAGCCATCCGGTGAGCCTTGTGGGTGAGCGGGGCTGGCTGGCACTGTTGCTGAGAGCCGGCAGTTTTCGATTCCCGGATGGAGCAACGTCCGAGTCGGGACTGACTCATATTGTCTGGTGGAATGGGCAGCTGATCCGCCCGGTGCTCAGTCTGAGCGGGACACGGCAGATCCCTGTGGAACTGGGAGCCGAGACAATTGAGCGGGGCCTTTACCGGGCCAGCCTGCCGTTCCAGCCCTTCACAAATCCCGGACGCCCGGAGGGTGTGCGGATTCACCAGGTTTCGCGAAGTTTCGAGCGCATCAGCTTTCGTTATCTGGACGGTGGAAGCTGGATCAGCCGCTGGAACAGCGAGGAACGACTGCGCCTGCCGGCTGCGGTGGAGTTTGAGTTCGCTGACAAAGGTGACACCGTGGCAGAGACGATCGTAATTCGGCTTCCTGCGGGAGACTATTGACATGCACCGCTACGCCGAATGTCAACCTCGCAACGCAGCAAAGGCCAATGGCTTCACACTGCTGCTGGTACTTGTGGCTGTCATGCTCCTGTCCTTTGCCGTGTATGCATTTTCCAGTCTGATGGCCACATCGGTGGCGGCCGGGCGAACGGGGGCAATGCATCTGCAGCGTCGTCAGCTGGCCGAATCCGCCATGGAACTGGCCGTCCGGCAGGTTCAGTCCGGTGATCTTCAGCCGGGCCGGGAACCGCTGCTGCTTGAACTCCCCGATGGAACTCAGGCAGTGCTTGCGGTGCTTCCGCAGTGGCCAGCGGATCGATCGCGGCCTGTCTTCGGTCTGCAGAATGAATCCGCAAAGCTGAACCTGAATACTCTGCCCACACAGCCTTCTCGGCGCCAGCAGGCATTGCGACGGCTCACGTCCATCCCAGGTCTCAGCGATGCCCTGGCAAGTGCCATCATGGACTGGCTGGACCCGGACGACGAACCCTCTGAAAACGGCGTCGAGGTTTCCTGGTACCTGGCACAGTCACCGCCACGTCTTCCTGCCAATGGTCCGTTTCGCGAGCTGCGGGAACTTCTGCAGGTCCGCGGAATGACACCGGAACTGCTCTACGGAGAGGACCGGAATGCCAATGGTCTGCTGGATCCGGAAGAAGACGACGGGCCCCATTCAGAACCGCCGGACAATTCTGATGGCGTGTTGCAGGGCGGGTTGTCTGATTATCTGACGACCGTCAGTGCCGAATCCAGTGGTTCACGGGATGGAACGGTGCAAATCTGGCTGAACAACCCCGACCTCACCCGCCTGTACGACCAGATTCAGGCGAAGTATGGGTCAGAGGCGGCACTCTTTCTGACCGCCGGACGAGCGGTGGGAATCACATGGCTGGACGATGTGCGTCCCGACGAGGGAGCAGACCAGGAGATTCGCAGGCTGGAACGCCTCGAACAGGCTCGGGAACGTCTGAATGCACAACTGGGACTCAATCCGATCACTGGTCTGGACAACAGCCCCGCCGCATCGTCCCGCGGCGGCATGCGTCTGGATCGCAAGGCCGTGTTTCAGTTTCGCTCGCTGCTCGATGTATTCGGAGGGCAGGTGCGCGCGACAATTTCCGGGAAGGATCAACTGATAGAATCGCCGTGGACAGCGGATGCCGCAACCATTGAACGCCTGCTGCCTGAATTTGAACAGGTGTTTACTGTGACAAATGACGCGGTGATTGACGGCCGCATCAACGTCAATCTTGCATCAGAACCTGTGCTGGCTAGTCTGCCGGGGCTCAGCAGTGCGCAGGCACGAGCCATTCATCAGCTGCAGCCGAAATATGATGGCTCAGAGCAACCTGGATTTGCGACAATCGCATGGCTGCTTTCACGCGGAGTCCTGTCAGCTGGTGAGCTCCGGGCAATTGCACCGCTGATTACCACTCGGGGCAGCGTCGTCAGCGGACTTGCTGTGGGACAATTGCAGAAGACCCCGGCGGCAGCGGCCTTTCAGTTCCTCTGCGACTGCACCGGACGGCGCCCGCGCATCCTGTGGATTCGAGATCTGCCGGTGGTCGCTGCAGAGGATCTGGGGCTGAATGAACGCACCGTCAGCGAACAAAGCGTGCGCCGACTGCGCACCACGCTCCTCAGTCGCTGAGAAATCAATCCTGCCCGATGTGATCACTCCGCGTCTGTTTCGAGGGGGCACACGCGAACAAGCTCGTCCAGAGACGTCTGGCCTGCAAGGACGCGTTGCCAGCCATTCTGCCGGAGTGTCTGCATTCCCTGCCTGACCGCTTCATCGCGAATCGCCGAAGCATCGGCGCGTTCCATGCACAGCGTTCGCGTCCGCTGTGCGGTCAGCAGCAGCTCGAAGATCGCTATGCGTCCTGCATAGCCCGTTCCTCGGCATTCACGACACCCACTGGCCTTCCAGAGTGTCTGACCGGGTGGCAGTGGGCAGTCCGCGGGAATATCTTCATGCGTCGGAATCCACGGCGTTTGGCAATGATGGCAGAGTCTGCGGACAAGTCTCTGAGCGAGGACTCCCTGAAGAGTGCTGGCCACAAGATAGGGCTCGATCCCCATATCAATCAGTCGGGTAAACGTACTCGCAGCATCGTTGGTGTGCACAGTGCTGAAAACAAGGTGACCGGTCATGGACGCCTGAATCGCACTGACGGCTGTTTCAGCGTCGCGAATTTCGCCAATCAGCACCACGTCGGGGTCGTGTCGCAGGACACTGCGGAGTCCCGCAGCAAATGAAAGCCCGATTTGTGACTGGACCTGAATCTGGCTGATCTGTCGCAGATTGTATTCGACAGGATCTTCGATGGTGATGATTTTCAGATCGGGACGACGGATGTCGCAGAGAGAACTGTACAGAGTCGTTGTCTTTCCACTTCCGGTGGGACCGGTGACAAGAATCAGACCGTGCGGACGGCGGATCAGACGATCCCAGTTCTGCCGCAGTTCGCTGGGGAATCGCACGGCATCAAGACTGAGCGTGGAACGCGATTTGTCAAGCAGTCGCATGACAACGCCCTCGCCATGCAGCATGGGAATGACCGAAACACGGACATCCACTTCCCTGCCTCGTACGGTAATCCGGATGCGGCCGTCCTGAGGCAGGCGTTTTTCCGCGATGTTCATTTTGGCCATAATTTTCAGACGACTGACAATAGCCGCGCGGAATCTCTGAATCTCCGGCGGCATAGGCTGAATCTGAAGCAGCCCGTCCACACGAAACCTCACCACAAGGTCATCTTCCTCTGGCTCAATATGAATGTCACTGGCAAGCTGCTCGACCGCCTCCAGAATCAGCTCATTCACCAGTTTGACGACAGAGGACGCCTGAGAAGCATCTCCGATTTCGTCGCCGGCAGCTGCCTGCAGCGTGTCGATTTCCTCCTTCGACATCGCCACCAGTTCATGGACTGTTCCACCACCGACGCCCAGTGCGTTCTTCAGATGTCGCAGAATCTGGTCTTCCGGCGAAAGCACCGGGTCCAGATACAGTCCGGTCGCGACTGTCAGTTCCTGCAGTGCCTCGATGTTCAGCGGATTGGCCACCGCCACACGCACACGCCTCCCCGTTCGCGACAACGGCAGAATCTTTTCCCGAAAGAGATCCTGACGGGGAAACACCTGAAGCAGTGGAAGGTCGACAGCAAGACTTTCCAGATCCTGAAAGTCCATCCCATAGCGAGCCGCTCGGGAACGGAAGTCAGCAGAAACATCAGATGGGCCGTGGATCACAGGCAATGGCTCCGGAAGAGCAGGCGTCTTGTCTGATGGCAGATCGGAACCGGGACCGAACGGACTGCACGCAGATCTCACGTCAACAAGGCTCAAACTTCGTCAGATTCTGCAAAAGTCAACGAAATTCGACCCCGATCGGACCGTTTTGAGGCCTGAAATCACCGGTGATATCGGCAGCACGTCCGCGGCAGCATGTGCCCAGCCAGCAGCATTTGATGCACACACGCATCAGTTCACAGGTTCCGTCAGCGACGCTCCCCTGAGACCTGCGCGGCTCTGAAGGCCGGACTCGTCGAGGACGCCTTCGCTGCCGTGTTGGCCACTGCAACTCGCTTCCGTGCAGTCTCTGCGCTGGCACGGCCGGCAGGCTTCAGAAATGTCGGAGCCTTCGGCCGACTCCACAAACGTCCGAAGAAACTGCTGGTTTCAGATTTGCCCTTTTCCTGTCTCACGGCGGGTTGCTGCGGAACCTCCGTGCGTTTCACATCGCCACGCATCGGTTTCGTATCGACAGCAGGTAACCCCGGCATCGTGTCAGCTGCAACTTCCGCTGTCTCAGACCGTGCTGATGAGGCCGAAAACGAATGCCCGGAACGGATGCCCTGTGGCCTGCCCGTCATAGAGACGGAGCTGATCCGAGGAGATTTCCGATCGCTCTGCGTCGTGGGAATTGCCGGGATCGGGGTGGCAGGTTGCGTTTCAGGGACTTCAGAACCTCTGTAGCTTTGATTGTTCTCCGAAAAATCCCCCTCTGGATTCGTGAGCGGGTAGCCCGAGATCTCGCCGCTCGGCAACGACAGGCCGTCCTGCAGATTCCAGGCTTCGGCCGGAAGTCTCACCTTGTTGATTTCCTCAGCCTTCATCCGTTCTGCATGGTCGTCATTCTCAATCACAATCGGAGTCAGAAACACCAGCAGCTCTTTGCGTCTGAGGCGATTGAAGTCATATCGAAACAGCCGGCCGATGAGTGGCAAATCACCCAGCCATGGCAACTTGCGGACAAAAACGGTCTGATCGTTCGTAATCATACCTCCCAGCACCACAGTATGGCCCGATTGAATGCTCACTGTGGTCTGGGCAGTTGTCAGATCCTTGATAGGCGCTTCGATCACATTTCCATTGGTCGCGTCCGTGAAAATTGGTACCCCGGAACCAGGCGTCAGGTTGAAGGCACTCTTTTCCGCCTGAACATCTAGCTGTACTCTCGCATCAGGGCTGATTCGCGGCGTCACTCTCAGAATAATTCCAGCCTTATCCTGCCGAATGCTGGGATTGGCACTTCCCACTGGCGTCAGCGTCACCCCGTCGACAATCGGCACCTGCTGCCCGATCTGAATCAGCGCTTCCTTATTCTCCAGAGATCGCACCACAGGGCGACTGAGCACTTCAATGTTGAAATTGGCATCCAGAGCACGCAGCAGCACGTTCACCGATTCCGAACCCGCCGAAAGAACCAGTCCGCCAAATCCAAGGTCGCCGTTGACGCGACTCACTCCCAGATTCGAAAGCGCCTGAGTACCGATTCGAGAAGGCCGGGCTGCCGTGTTGTTCCCCAATGGCTGGTTGTTGAAATTAAAGCCCGGAGCTGCCGTCTGCGAAATGATCGCCTGATTCGTCGTTTGCGTGCCGTTCGGAGCCGTATTCGTCTGGTTAATCGTCACCAGCTTGTCCACGACACTGCGATCAAACAGTACTGAATCCTGAAATCCCAGCTCCAGCCCGAATTCGTTGACGTCTCCCAACTCAACTTCCACCAGCAGAGCCTGAACCATGACTTCCCGAGGTGAACGGTCAAGTTCCGAAATCAACCGCTGAATCGTCGCCAACTCCTCGCTCGTACCCCTCACCAGCAAACTATTCGTCGTCTTCTCCGCAACCACCTTCTGCCCGCCCGGTGTGCCACCCGAAATCGGGATACTGCCGTCAGCCACGCTGCCTGAACTCCCCGCATTCAGAAAATCCGCAATCGCCTTTGCCACGTCCTCAGCCTTGGCATGCTTCAGCTGGTAGACATGCGACTGCTGATCCGCAGCAGCCAGCCCCGACCCCAGAAGCAGATCCCGCATCCGACGCAAATAACTTCCCGTATCCGTCAGGACCACACGATTTGCACTGGAAAGTACCCTGACCTGTCCCAGAGCGCTGTGCAGCCCCGTGAGCTCCTCAACAATCTGATCAGGGTCCGAACCCTTAAGCGGAATCGCAACGGTTGCCAGTTCATGCCGTCCCAGCGCATCAATCTGGGGGATCGAAACGAATGGAATCAGGTTTCCAGGAATCGTAGCCGTCGCGTTGACCAGTGTTATTCGCTGCTGGTCGCGAACCAGAATTCGTCCCGTTGTCAGCAGGGCGTCATTGAAAAGATCCAACGTGTCCGTAGATGACAGTGGCTGCTCATTGTAGTGAGAGAAACTCCCGTCTGTGGTCGCCTCGATCTGCAGCGAAAAATTAAATTCCCTCGCAAACGCCCGAAGAACTGACAACCACGCCGCGTCCTGAAAATTGAACGACCACCGGTGCGAGTTCACCGGCAGCATCGACTGATTCGGCACAGCTGCCGCTGGTGGCGGAGCAACTTCCAGAGCCTGCGCTGGCTCCTGCCGTGGATACGAAGTGTAGTCAGCTGAGGGAATCACCAGTTGAGTGTCAGGGTAGTCCGCGCCAGTCTGTGCGACACGACGAACTTCTCCGCCAACCCGGCCAGGCCTGCGAACGAAACTGTGACCGGCCTGCTGTACAGGCAGCGGTCGCGGTGCCCACGGGCCGTCCTGCGCAGGCAGAACCTGGCCACACAGCAGCGAGGTGATCAGCAGGATCCGGAGTATCTGTGAGGTGTGGCGCACGGCGGTGTCCGGGTGAAACGGAATCAGGGCGATTGGCAAGCAGGCCGCTTCCGGGCTCAGGGACCGGCAAATTCCGCCGACCCACGCGTCGGTGCAAGGAAATTCCCTGAGAGGCTTCCGGTAAACTGCCCGCAAATGCCCACCAAGCTCGCTAATCGTCACAATCGGACCACGGGTTCAATCAAATCCACACCGTTCAGACAGATTGATTGAAGTTCAACCGACGCAATCGCAGCAGGAAATGGCTCCAGTGCTGCTGTTCCGCAACACCCGCAACCGGTAAACGTGTACCAGTTCTGACACCGTTGACACAGTGAATGTTAAGCAGCCTGACACCGGCTTCCCGACTGTGTTTGCCGGTCGCACCGGTCACACCACCCCTCGCTGATGCGTTTCCACATCGTCCAGCATCACAATCGTCATCAGCCGCAGGGCCGATGTGGCTGAAAATCCACACGCCGTTGACGTTCCGCAGCACAAAAACAGATGCACGCGTGGGGTACGGACTTTGCCAAACCATGGTCGACCTGCCCCGCCAGCCATGTCGGACTCGTTGAGCATCGGCACAACGACAATTCGGGGTTTCAGGTGCCTGTGAAGATGTGCCTGCCATGCCGCAAACCGGATGGCAACGTGCCCGACAATTCACGGAACTGCTGGACGTGTGCTCTCTTTCAGCCTGACGTTGCTCTCTTTATTTTTCCGGGGGGAAATCATGGTTATTCGGTTTTCTGGAATTTTAAGTCGTGCCAATGCACTGCGACGAGCGATCGTCACGGCCGCTGTTCTGGGTTTTGCCAGCGGTGCCGGTCAGATCGAGGCTCAGGATCCGCAGGACACTCCGCTCAGCCTCAAGCGGAACCTCGCCATCGATGGTGATTTCAACGAAACCAGTTTTCCACCGGGCGTCTCACTGCTCGCCGCGCCAAAGAAATTCGGTCCATGGACTGTCGACCTCGGCAGCGTCGGACTGCATGCCGCTGAATTCCAGACTCCTGACCCACTGGCGAATGTCATCGACCTGAATGGCACTCGATCAGGTTCTCTCTACCAGCCAATTAATACTGTTCCCGGCAAAAAGTACACAGTTCGGTTTCTGGTGTCCGGAAACTGGAACACAAACCCAACCAGACCCCGGGCACTCTCGCTGCGGTTCGGGAATGAGAAGGTTTCATGGATCCTCGATCGCCCAGCCGACTGGTCAAAAACAAACATGCAGTGGCAGGTCCGCTCCGCCGAATTCACAGCGACCTCCACAACTTCCGGACTGCGATTCAGTTCGGATTCGGCCGGAATGCCGGACGGTGCCGTAATTTGTCAGGTCGATGTCCGTGCCAGCATCGAGATCCCAGGTCCCCTCGACTCAGTTCCCGTACCGCTGCCGGCCAATCTGGCAGACTATGTGCTGAATCGCGAAAAAGCCATTGCCCTCGGTAAAGCACTCTTTTGGGACATGCAGGTGGGCAGTGATGGAAAAACTGCGTGTGCGTCCTGCCACTGGCATGCAGGAGCAGATATTCGGGCACAGAACACCCTCAATCCCGGCGCACCAGGAAGTGCGTTCGGTTCCCAATCAGCCGAAAGTCAGCAATTCAGGGCGAAAGCTGTGGGCAACTTCCGCGGGCCCAATAAGGTCGTCAAATCACAGGACTACCCATTCCATCGAGTGAAGAACCCCCTGCAGCCCGCTGACTATCCCGGCGACCCAACTCCAGACAATCCGGTCATTTTCGACACCCAGGAAGTCACCGGCTCTCAGGGCGTTATTGCAAAAAACTTCCTCGGAATCGTCGAAGGCAGCCCGGTCGATGCCGGTGTTCTCCGCATCGACCCCGTGTTTCAGGTGCATGGAGCAAATGTGCGCCAGGTAACCGGAAGAAATGCCCCCACAACGATCAACGCCGTATTCTTCGATCGCTCCTTCTGGGACGGCCGTGCAAACCACTACTTCAACGGTGTGAACGAATTCGGTGATCTGGATCCCAACGCCAAAGTCCTCCGTGCCACCGCCAGTGGCGAACTTGAATCCGTACGAATTCTCCTCGATAACGCGGCGCTCGCATCACAGGCCGTCGGTCCAGTG
>JBJTOM010000358.1:0-8381 GCA_046074585.1 Planctomycetota bacterium
GCACACGGGGCGTAAAATCTCCCGCCCTGCGGCGCCTCTTTCCCCGCGTTTTCAGGTGACTTTCGTCATGGCCGACCATGCTGCGCCCGCCACTTCCACCGAACAACCTCTTTTCTCCGCATTCGAAGTCGAGCAATTTGCGGCGGATGACGTCACGGCCGGCAGTGCCATCGGCAAAATGCTCTCCGCACTCTTCCTGTACACCGTGGTCGCCATGTCAATCGCCGGCTGGTGGACATGGTCTTCCATTCAGGCGGCCAACGCCGAACGGGATGCTCAGACTGCCGCCCCCGCCGCAGAACACTAAGGCGCTTCCCCTCGGACGCGCTAAACATCCAGCCCCAGCATCCGCATCAGTTCAATCGCGTTGCTGCGCTCCACCACCCCGTCGCGCAACCGATAATCAAACAGCATTGTGCCGTCCACAATCGTGTCCTCGAAATGCTTGTTCACGGCCTGATTCGGCATGCTGTCGGCGATTCTGGTCAGCGCCAGGTCGTGTGTTGTGACAATTCCTGCAGCACCCCGGTCCACCAGTGAACGGATCACCGCTTCCGCTCCTCGCCGCCGATCATGCGAATTGGTGCCGTGCAGGATTTCATCCAGCAGAAACAGGACTGTCCGGGATCCTCTTGTCAAATCGACGACCGACTTCAGACGCTGCAGCACGCTGTAGAACAGCGACCGTCCTTCCTGCAGCGAATCACTCATCCGCATCGCCGTACCCAGCTGGAACGCAAACGTCTGAAAGGACTTTGCCCGGACCACCGCCCCGCAGTACGTCAGCACCACACTCGCCCCAATACTCCTTAAGAACGTACTCTTCCCCGACATATTGGACCCGCTGATCAGCATCAGCGGTCGCTCACCGCCCAGCTGCACGCTGTTGCGGACGCAGATGGAATCCTTCAGGAGCGGGTGGCCCAGATCCTCCGCAATCAGCTCACGTCGTTCGTCCAGAATCTCAGGCAGGCAGTCATTCGGGTGGTCGAAGTGATAACCGGCCACCGACAGCGTCGCCTCAAGGATCGCGGCAGTGCGGAGCCAGTCGGGGACATCCGGTCCATGGCGTCGGCGCCAGGTTTCCATGCGAGATGTCAACAGAACAAACAGTCCGCAAGCCCACGCAATCGCCGCGAAGACCTGATTTCGCATGGCGTTGTTGAGCCACTGCGTGAGACGGCTGAACTGAGCGATTGTCTGGGAGGTGGGGATCAGCTCTGAGCTGAACCGATTCAGCAGATCCCGCACACTGGGCTCCTCCACCGGATGCTGTTCAAACGCCTGAATCACAGCTCCAAACTGTCGCAGAGCCGCGTCGACGTTGTCCATCACCGCGGCGGTCCGACTGATCTGCTGTCGGGTGAGTGCCACTGCGGGCGCCTGCAGAATGACCAGGCCCAGCAGCCAGCGGAGCGAAAGAACATCGGTGGCGACGAGGATCAGCGCTGGCAGTGCGGCTGCACCGAGGACGAGTGACCACACCAGAACCAGTGTTGAAATCGGTCGGGCTGGTTCACGCAGCCAGGTCTGCAGCAGCTGTTCGGCGGCGGCCCAGTCGGCGTTGTCCGGGATGCACGCAAGTGACTCGCGGAGCTGCAGGGAATCTCTGAGCCCTCGAGCGCGCGACTGACGCACTCGGATCTCATCGCCGGTCGGGACCGTCATCATCCATTCAGCGAGCTGTCTGCGGCCGGGCTGAGTGCGGCATTCGTTGAGCATCTGAAACAGCGATCCCTGACCAAAGACGTCAAGATCCTGAGTCCAGGGATGCTGGTCATTCGCGTATTCACGGCCGTCCGGCAGGTCTACCCCGAAAACCCTCTGCAGACGGGCCAGGCGACTTTCAAGAAACCGCCGGGCAGCCTGAAGACGCTGAAGTTCCCGCAGGCAACGGCGGTCAAACGGGAGCACCAGAAGGAAGGCAGCGAAGGGCAGCAGCAGCCAAAGCCAGGAAACGCGGTCTGATTCGCCCAGACAGAGTACGATCACACCCAGCTGCAACAGCCCCAGCAGCGTGCGAATCAATACAAAACGGCGATCCCGACGCTCGCATACCGCCGTTTCAGCCAGAATCTGTTCCAGACGCTGCTGATATCGCTCGGAGGGCTTCAGGGTGGCCGCGCCTTCAGGCGAACTGCTGCTGCTGCGGACTTCAGAGGACGGCGCCATGGTCGACGATTTTCAAAGAGGAGTCTAATTCTGGGCTGCCTTCTTCGCCGGGTCTGCAAACAGACGCAGAGTCACCTTCAAACCGGGCTGCAGTGGCGTTCCGGCTGCTGGTGTCTGCGACTGCACATGAAATTTCTGTTCCGGGCCCGGAGCTGGGCTGCCTTCCTGCAGCAGCACTCGATTCCCGGCATCCTTCGTACGTTTCAGCCCGAGCTGTTCCAACTGCTGCAGGGCCTCCTGAAAATGCAGGCCGGCCAGTTTCGGTACCGTGGCAGGTGCTGCAGAATCGATCGGCAGCACATTGAAATCCTTCAGCGAAGGAGTAAATCGGGCTCCAGCCGACAACTTCAACAACTCAAAAATACTCCCGTTTTTCTTCAGCTTTGAAAAGGAATACACCGTCAGTTTGGTGCCGGCAGGATCGTGCAGCTGCACAGCTTCCGGAAGCCACGTTGATGTATCCAGAAGCACGTCCGCCTGCTTCCAGGACTGCGCATCCTGAGGCAAATTCGGATAGATCACCAGACGCACACGCTTCGCGGTCGGATCCACCTTCCCGCCGAAAAAACCAATCTCAAACCGTCGCAAGGCCCGTTCCGGTGGCATCCCAAACAGAAATGGCAGCGGGCTGTCCATGATATTTCCGCCCTGCATCTCCACCGGAATCTGATTCACCATCGCTTCCATGCGATCCAGATCCAGGCTGTAAATTCGCTCGCCGTCACACCACCACTGCTCCCGCTGTGATTCCGTCAGCTGGTATGGCTGACCATTTTTACCAACCCGCACTTCCGAACGCCGCTGCTCAGAACGTGCCTTCTCAACCTCCTGCTGACGACTTTCAACAACCTTGTCCGTGATGGGCACCGGATTGATATCAATTCGCCCTTTATCCGGTTTCTCATACGCAAATTTGCCCCACGAACGCGACTCCGTCTCGAACGTCGTGTCATACACGATCCGCTCAATCTGCCCTTCCAAACGAGTGATTCCGTCACTGCCGGACGACCACGCCTGCAGAATACGGTCCCGTTCCGCCTGAGCCTGCGGTGACATTGCCGGCAACCGCGGCTCTGGACGCACCCCGCGAACTTCCATCTGCACGTCAGCACCCGAACCGGCCGGCGCCGCAGCAGCGGGCTCCTGGCCCTGGCGAACACCCGAGCTGGACACGGCACGCAATGCACCGGACCCCTTGCTTGCCGGAGGACGTGTCTGAGCACTTGCAGAAGAAATCAGAAAACTACCAGCCAGCAACAGCGGATATGCAATCTTCAACATCGGACTCCCTTCCGATGAACCTTCCGGAACATGATTCCCCGTCCGTCCAAAGACCGACAGTGAGCGGAATCAAGTGTTCTAGTCGCTTTCTGAATTCATCTCCAGAGCGATTTTTTTTGCCACCTCCTGACTCCACCAGAGAATGCGGTGGCAAGTCGGCGGCTTTCAAGCCCCCACCCCAATCTTCCCTTCCAGGGGAAAGGGACCGGGCGTGAGATGGGGAAACGGTGTTAAGGACGCCTGATTTCGTCCTTTGGATCCGCTCCTCCGTGACAAGGCGTGCGGGGGATGTCAATCCCCCGGTAACGGTGCGTGCCCGCGCCGCCAGAACAGCATCAGGAACGCAACAAAGCCTGACCGGCCGATTGACATCGACCGCACGCCACAAATGACGTTTTTTGCGTTCGTTCGGGCAGTGGGGCCTGACGATAGCGTGGGGCACTGAAACATCCCAGCCTTTCTGTTTTAACATCGTTTCACCATCCCGGCCCCTCTCCCCTGGAAGGGGAGAGGGGGGGAAAGGGACGAGTTATTCAGAGACTGGCAGTGAGAAGCTCTTCATAACAGCACCGTTGTCGTCACCCACCATGAAACTGCCGGAGGGGGCGAAGTACTTTTCCATCTTCTCGAAGGGAGGCAGCGTGGAGAAGTCGATGGCAGCGAGGATTTCGCCGGCACCGGGGAGGCTGTCAGCGATGTTGCCACCGCGGAGCATTTCGTAGAGGCTCTTGATCTGATCGGAGGACCGGGCGTAGGCGACCATTTTGGCTTCCGCCGGGAAATGGGCAGCTACAGCCTGGAACTGGGGTGTGTCGGCCAGCGGTCGCACGTCTGACGTGTTGCGGACGGCCATTTCCAGAATGCTTCCTTCACCGATGCCCACGAGCAGCTGATTGTTGGCAACGGTGAACGCCACAGTAGCGCCGGGTCCGAGGGGCAGCTGGTAGATGGTGGCACCTTCCAGTTCCCGCTGTTCAGCCGGGAAACCGGGCTGTGCGGCGAGTTTGCTGAGCAGTGCAGAGGCTTTGCTGTTGTCCTTCACACCGATCACGATGAGCGAATCACCGGCGGAGCCGGCGGTGACGAGCTGCAGGCGGCCATCGAGCAGATCGAAGATGTCGTTCTTGATGTGAATGTTGGGGTCGCGGTCGGCCAGATCATCGACCATCCGCTGCAGAGCTCCGGCTCCCTGGAACATATCCACCATGCTCTCAACGGTGTTCCAGGCTTCATCAACCTTCCATTTGGCGCTCATCCAGGACGAGACGTTTTCCTTGACCCAGGCAGGAGGAACGGCGTCGGTGGTGTCGAGCTGGAACATCTGCATCAGGAACTGCGGTGGCTGTTCGCAGACGATCATCGACTGAGACAGGCTTTCAAAACCGCCGGAGTTCATTTCAGAGATGTTGCCGAATCCCTTCAGCTGATTCAGGCCAATGGTGCCGAAGATGCTGACTGCCATTCCGGCCTGCAGGCCGGCTTCGCCGAGTGAACCTGTCTGGACGAGCTGTGTGAACAGGCCGATGGGGTCGACCCAGGTGACCATCAGACCATTGCCGGTTTTGGATTCGCATTTGGTGACGAAATCACTGTAGGTCTGGCTGTGCACTAGCGATTTGGGAGAGGAGCCATCCCAGTTATCAAGCATCAGTTTGAGCACGGCGCTGCTGTTGGAGAGCACCATCTTCCGGTCCTTCAGAAACCAGCCGAATTCTTTGGCGAGCGGCGTGGATTTGGAGGAGGGGCCGATGTTTTTGAACATGACAAGTTCAGTGCCGGCATGTTCTGCATTGGCCTGTTCGAGGTCCGGGGCGGACTGCAGGGCGCCAACGGCTTTTTCCAGCAGCGATTTGACCTTGGCTTCGTGATCGCCGAAGTCCATGAAGAGCACTGCACCCATGCGATTGGGAGGCGCTTTGGAGAACGCGATCGCGATTTCTCCCGTGGGGATGGAAGCCAGATCCGCCAGCGTCATTCCCAGAGCGGCTTCGATGACTTCGGATCGCCCCTGCATTTCAGCAGCGAAGGCGGTCATGAGTTCTGCGCGGAAGGCGTCCATTTCCGGATCAGTGACCATCCGGCCCATGGAAGATTTGGCCATCTGATCCTTCATCACCGTCATGCTGGGGACGGAGATGTAGACGTAGGTGTCTTTAGGAAGGATCTGGGCGCTGGAGACGCGCGGGGCGCTGGTTTGAGCAGTTGCCGTGTTGAGAAAACCGGCGGTCAGCAGAACGCCGGCAAAAGCAGTGATGGAGAAGAAACGCCGGAACATGAAAGGTCCTTCACGAAAGGAAAGGTCTGAACCACCGGGATGTATTGTCACGCAGCAGTGGCCTGGAGGTCAAGCGCGCACTGCTGGCGGAATCACCGGAGAGATTCGGGTTCGAGAGAAGAATCCTGGGAAATCCAGGCCCCAATGGCGCGATTTTCTTTGGAATTTCCGGTGCTGAATGGCTGGTCTGAACGTTTTCAGCCGAAATTCCCACTATAGTCCGACCCTGCCTCCCAGGAAGGACTGCCATGCTCCGATATGCCCTCACCATCTTCGTCAGCGCTTTTCTGCTGTTCCAGGTCCAGCCGCTCACCGGACGCTTCATTCTGCCATGGTTCGGTGGCGGGCCTTCCATCTGGACCGCCTGCATGCTCTTTTTTCAGCTGGTGCTCCTGGCCGGCTACCTCTACTCCCACCTGCTGACCACCTTTCTCCGTCCGCGCGCTCAGGCCGTCGTGCACATCGCCCTGCTCGTCAGTTCACTCGCGTTCCTGCCCATCATCCCATCCGCAGACTGGAAGCCCGCCCCCGACGACGCGCCGCTCCGACAGATCCTGCTCCTGCTGGCCGCCACCGTCGGTGCGCCCTACTTCCTGCTGTCGACCACCGGCCCGCTCATGCAGCGCTGGTTCACTCACGCCGTCCCCGGTGGCTCCCCCTGGCGACTCTACGCCCTCTCCAACGTCGGTTCCCTGCTGGCACTCATCTCCTACCCCTTCGTCTTCGAACCACTGCTCAAACTTCGCGATCAGGCGTTTTCCTGGAGCACCGTGTATTCCCTGTATGCCGGCCTGGCTGCCCTCTGCGCACTCGCTCTGTTCCGCTCCGAACGCCCCACCACCGACCCCAAAACCTCTGCACATCCCGCTCGAAATGACGCCAACGAAGCTGCCATCCCCCGACCTCCCCTCGTGTCCATGTTTCTCTGGCTGCTGCTCTCTGCGTCCGCTTCCGTGATGCTGCTGGCCACCACCAATCAGCTCTGCATCGACGTGGCCACCGTACCATTTCTCTGGATCCTTCCCCTCGCCCTGTACCTGATCTCCTTTATCCTCTGCTTTGACAGTCCGCGCTGGTATGACCGCCGCCTGTATTCGATTCTGCTGCTGCTCTTCAGTCCCTTCGCCTGCAAACTGCTCAGCGATGGTCCTGATGCCGACATCACACTGCAGCTGGTACTGTTCCCGACCGTGCTGTTTGTCTGCTGTATGATGTGTCACGGCGAACTCTATCAGCTCCGCCCCCAGCCTCGCTGGCTCACCCTGTATTTCGTGATCGTGTCCGCCGGTGGTGCACTGGGTGGCGTCTTCGTCGCGATTGTCGCTCCGCGGATTTTTCATGGATATTTCGAGTACCATGCGGGGTTGTTTGCCTGCTGCGTCGCAGGTGCTCTGGCAATGGTCACCCGGAAAGTCTGGCTTCGATCGCTTTCACCCGCCTATTCCATCCGCCTGATCACCTCAACCGTGCAGCTGCTGGCACTCAGCATCTGGTTCTTTACCCCTGTCTGGGAACAGCTCACCGAAACAGCCGACGTCCTGCTCAAAACCGGCTGTGGCATTCTGCTGATCGCCGGCCTGCAGCTCACCGGCATGTTCGACACGCGCCGCAGACTGCTGCTCAACTGCTGGGTGCTGCTGGCCATCCTGCAACTGCTGCTGCTCCTGGGAGGCCTGCAGCAACAGGCTCCAGGCATGGTCACCATCACACTCCAAGTCCACACCATTCTCGCTGTGCTCCTGCCCGAAGCGCTGGCTGTGGCCGCCGCCATGGGACTCCACAGGCAGGCAGGACGCGCCCTGATGCCGGCACTGGCGTTTGCCGAAGAGACCAACGCGTTCTGGTCCTCGATCGGCCCCCGCGTCCTCGCGCTCCTGTTCTCCCCGGCGACAGTGGCCGCGGTTGCCGCCGGTCTGCTGCTGTCGGCCCTCTCCACCATCGGGATCCTCTCCCTCGAACGACTCACGTCCATCGCCATCACCGCCGTCGCCGGACTGCTCATGGATGTCGCCGCAAGGGGATTTCGGGGGCCAGGAAAATCGCCTCTCGGACTGACCCTGATCATCCCCGTCATCACCCTGCTGATGATCCTCGGACTGCGACTGAGCGAAGTCGCCGGCGAAGAGACGACGGACAAGGAAATCGTGGCGGTGTCACGAAACTTCTACGGCGTGCTGCGGGTCAGACTTGAACCGGCCGACGGTGACCTCGACGTCTTTCAGAATCCCTTCCCGGAATACCGTTCTCTGAAACACGGCCAGATCAGCCACGGCTGCCAGTACCAGGACGATTACTGGTCAAAGCTCCCGACCACCTACTACGGTGAAGACAGCGGCTTTGCAATTGCCGTCCGCGTCGCCCGCGAAATGGCCGCCCGCGGTGCCGGACATCCGCTCCGAGTCGGCACGATCGGACTCGGAACCGGAACCATCGCTGCTTTCGGGCAGCGAGAAGAATTCTTCTGCTTCTACGACATCAACCCGGATGTGCTCGCACTCTCCACCAAAGGCATCTTCACCTACCTCAGGGATTCACAGGCTACCATCGATGTGAAACTGGGTGATGCCCGAATCGTAATGGAACGTGATCTGGCCGAGGGACGCAGTCAGCAGTTCGATGTGCTGGCCGTGGATGCCTTCAGCAGCGACGCAAT
>JBJTOM010000359.1:0-8712 GCA_046074585.1 Planctomycetota bacterium
CCATATGGCAGGTGGAGGTATTGTTTGCTAGGTTGTACTATGTATTGATGTCATTGACCGTCCTGAAGTATCTGCCGATTGGGAGACAGGTATGTTGTCGTCGAAGATGTCTTGCTTGAATATATTGAGCGTATCTTGGGCATTATTGCTCTTGCGCCCCTTGTTCTCTCTGAGGAACATCCCAACCGGGAAGATCATCTCCACGCACTTGTTGTAGTATTCGTCATAGTCGTTCTGATTCGTGATGCAGTCGATGCGCTCGATTTGGTCCGTTTCCCATCGCGAAGATGCCTTCATCCCCGAACTGCAAACCGCCGCCGACAAAGTTCTCTTCTGGTTCGGAGACCAGATCGAAACCGTCTCCTTCAGCCTGCACCTCGATGAACACTGCTTCATCGAAACACTGCTCCGCCAAACCACCAGCAGCACGCCCGTCAAACTGCAGCGATTCATGCAGGTGCGGCTGGATCGGCTGGCCGAAGAAGTCTTCGGAATGGTCCAGCGCATGGAACCAGCCACCGTCAGTTCCCGACAGATCATCGGACGCTTCCCGGCCATGCTCCAGGCCTTCAACGTCGGCACCACGGCTCATGCCGGCCCCGGCTACGCCCGCCTTGTCACACTCCTGCCCCGCAACGCCGCCGCCAACCTCGCCGTCGGCACCCTGCTGACATGGAACCAGTCACTGCTGACAAACTTCGAAGAACCCAAACTCACCACATCAAACACGTCCTCCGTCCCCGACAAACTGGTTGACCGGCTGAAAATGAAGGTCCTCGTCGACTTCCGCCGCACCCCGCTGCAGGAAGCCTTTGGCTATATCGGTGAATCCATCAAAACAGAAGTCAGCATCGACGGCGATGCCCTGAAAGGGGCCGGCTTCACCCAAAACATGCCCCAAACCCTCGACCTCGGCGAAGTCACCGCACTCGAAGCCCTTGATGGCATCATCCAGAAATACGCCAAAGAACGCGATCCCCTCGTGCTGATCGTCGACGAGCAAAACAAGAAACTCATTCTCAGCACCAAAATCAAATCCGAAGCCGATGGCCTGACGCCATTCGATACAACAAAGAAATAGCCCCTCGCTTCTTCCTCCTCTCTTCCGCCCCACGTGACAGAGCAAGCATGGCTGTCAATCCCCCGGTCACGCGCTCCTGAGCCGCCGGACGGCAGTCCGCGGGCAACGGCGCCGCCGCGGCATGCGTGTGTCGCCAGGGCGAAATGAAGAGGCGTTAACGAGGGACAGGAGCTCAGCTCCACTCCGGAACGCTGGCCATCCGTCTCATGGCTCTCATAGGTCCCATTTGTCCCATCTGTGCCATGACGCCCCCCCCCACAAGAGCCGCGCCCGTGAGGAAGCGGGATACCCCACCACGGGCTGCGTTTCGAAGTGAGAAGTGGGCCGTTGCAGGGCGTTTGGCCCCTCACTCCCGGCCCCTGTCCCCTGGAAGGGGAGAGGGGGGGATTAGTCCAAAATGAGGAATTCGGCGCTGTTGAGCAGCAGTCGGGCGACGGCGGAAAGGCCGTGGTCGCGGGCCAGTCGGCTCAGGACATCGAGTTCCGCTGGTGCAGGCAACCGCTGCCACGTATAGCTGACAGCGCTGGTGACCTGAGTTTCAACATCGGGGCCCGTCCGCAGCGCGCGTTGCGCCAGGTGTTCTGCGTGATGGAGCACGAAGCGATTATTCAGCAGCGTGAGAGCTTGCAGGGGGGAAACGGACTGGCCGCGGACAGGAGCGGGGAGTCCGAGGTCCGGGAAGTCCAGCTGTTCCAGCAGCGGATCCGGTATGCCGCGCCAGACAACGCGATAGATGCTGCGGCGAGTCATTCCCGGGGCGTCCCAGTTGACGGTGCTGTAGTCGAGGATGGGTGTCAGCTGGGCACCGGGGCGTGACGAGAAGTGGGCAATGGCGGGACCGCCCATGGTGTCATCCAGACGACCGCTGGCGAGCAGTACGGAGTCGCGCCAGGAGTCTGCATCGAGCCGCTGTCGGGAACGTCTGGCGACCAGCTGATTCCGGGGGTCTGTCTGCAGGGCCTGTTCAGAAGCCTCTGCGGAGGCCTGCCATGCAGCGCTTAAGCAGAGGATGCGGTGGAGTCGTTTGAGGGAGCCATGGTCGCGGAGTTCGCAGGCGAGCCAGTCGAGCAGTTCGGGGTGATCGGGCAGGCTTCCCATCCGTCCGAAATCGCCTGAGGTTTCGCATAGACCGCGACCGAAGTGATACTGCCAGATGCGGTTGGCGGCGCTCCGCCAGGTGAGCGGGTTATCGGGTGCGGCGATCCATTCGGCGAGGGCAGCGCGGCGGGCGGCTTCGGGTTGTGCATCCGGGATACTGAAGCGCGCGGGGAGTCCGGCTGCCGATTCCAGAATGGTGAGTGCACCGGGCAGTGCCACGTCGGTGGGCTGGTCGACATCGCCGCGTTTGAGGATGCGGATTTCCCGAGGTGTGTCGAAGCGAATGGTGCCGCGTTCGTTGGTGGCGACAGGAGCGGCGGCGTAGAGTTTTTCGGCTGGCGGGAGCTGACTGAGTTCGACGTCGGCGCGACGTTTCAGAGCGTGGGCGGCCAGCTGCAGCTGCTGTTCGGGGGAACGACCGTCGGCGGGGAGATCCAGCAGGGCCTGAAGATCGGCGGGATAGGCGTGAGCGGTTTGCGGGGGGGCATTGGTCAGGCTGACACGCAGGCGTCCAATCGTATGACCGCGTCCGTGACTTTGCCGCAGCACCAGGTGAAATGTCGTGTCTGAACTGACGCGGATCGGGGCTTTGAGTTCAAACACGGCAGCATGGGCCTTGCCTTCGTGCGGATGAATGCCCCATGCGGACTGGGGATTGCCGTCAATGGCATGGGCGATAGTCCAGCCGTCCTGTTCGAAGTCGGCCGTCGCATGCTGAAAAGCGACGCTTTGTCCTTCGTTCTGATCGCCGGAAAAGACTTTCAGTTCGACCTCGTTGAGATGCAGATTGCCGTTTTCGGCGCGGCCGGGCCCCTGTGCCGGGAACGATTCGTGGGGCAGCACATCCAGACGCACCGCGGTCACCTGTTTGAGTGGTCCGGGGCTGAAGATCAGCGTGGTGGTGTCCGTGTCCGGCCGCGGGCCGGTGGCCAGCAGCGAATCGTCATCCAGTCGCTTCAGCTGCGCCCCTTCGAGCGACTGGAAGGTGTGGAGTGCGATTGGCATCCAGAGCGGGCCGGAACCTGGTGGCGGGAGGACGGAGGAGATCAGGGTTTGGGTTTCGGGTGTGAGCAGTATTGTGGGATCGCGACGATCAGCGGCGGCCCTGAGTTCCTGCCAGCGGAGACGCGAGGCTGA
This sequence comes from Planctomycetota bacterium, assembly GCA_046074585.1. Taxonomy (GTDB): domain Bacteria; phylum Planctomycetota; class Planctomycetia; order Planctomycetales; family Planctomycetaceae; genus SXXK01. The sequence goes on from JBJTOM010000359.1 coordinate 3,317, forward strand.
GACGGCAGGGTCGGCATCAAAAGGGATATCTCCTTTTCCAATGCCGGCAAAAACGGCCTGCAGCGAGTAGTAGTCGGCCTGAGTCACGGGGTCAAACTTGTGATCATGGCATCGGGCACAGCCGGCGGTGGTGCTGCAGAAAGCGGTGAGCGTCTGGGTGACCATGTCGTCCCGGTCAAGATTTTCAAAGTTTCTGGGCGCTGTGGATGCAGCACTGTGGTCGTAAGTCCCGGCGCCCAGAAAACCCAGCGCGGCCTGACGCGGAGGCTGACTGGCGGCATACACGTCCGCAGCCAGCTGTTCGCGAATAAACTGCCCCCACGGAATGTCAGCGTTGAAGCTGGCAATCAGATAGTCCCGATAACGCCAGGCATGCGGGCGAAACACATCGTGTTCATAGCCGTGACTGTCGGCAAAGTGAATGATGTCCATCCAGTGCCGTGCCCAGCGTTCGCCGTAATGGGGCGAATCGAGCAGACGATCAACCAGCTTTTCCAGAGCCCTGGGATCCGGGTCGCTGATGAAGGCGGCGGTGTCGTCGGGCGTTGGCAGCAGTCCGTGCAGTTCCACGGTCAGGCGACGAATCAGCGTGCGGCGATCGGCGGCAGGAGTCGGCTGAAGGCCAGCCCGCTGCCATGCCGACCACAGAAATGCATCCACAGGGTTGGGTGCAGTGGAGGCCCCGGGGGTGCTGGTCGCGGGCGTCCCGGTGGCAGTGGGGAGTGGAGGAATGGCGGGGCGTTTGAGCGGTCGCAGGGACCACCAGTCTGCGTCGATGGGCCGGGGCTCCGGGGGGGTGGCTCGCGGATCTGCGGCTCCTGATCGCACCCATTCTTCCAGGATTGCGATGGTGGCCGGTTCGAGTTTTTCTTCGGGCATGTGCAGCTCGGCATGCTGATGACGGACGGCCTGAATCAGCAGGCTGGCGTCCGGATTGCCGGGTATGACAGCCGGGCCTCGACCACCACCCTGCTCCCAGCCGGAACGCCAGTCCAGGGTGAGGCCGCCTTCCATGACGGCGGCCGTGTGGGAGTGGCAGCCGTAGCAGTTTTCATGGAGCAGCGGTTCGACGTGTGTGAGAAAGTGCTTTTGAGCATCTGCGGCCGCAGCAGCAGGCGGTTCGTCTGCGCACAAAAGCGACGGGAACAGCACGCCGGCCAGACACAGGCAGGCGAGCGATCTGATGAACGGGTGCGGCAGAAGGTTCGGGAGTGCCATGAGATTCCGATTCGTGCAAATGTTGCGTTGCGCACCGCTCAAGAATACCGCGGGGGTCGAACGGGGACAACAGTTGCATTCCACGGAATTCCCGATAGTCTGGCGCAGGGACTCCATCGCCGGAGCCACAGGCCGTCTTTTCCTTGATTTCTGATTTCTGATGCGGACAGCATTATGCCACGCCAGACGCTGATAATTTTGTTTCTGTTCTCTTCCATCGTGGCCCTGGTGTCAGGACCGGCCAGTGTCGCTCAGCCTCCCGCTGCTCAGGCCCCCGTTGCCAATTCGGCCGCGGCAGCCAATCGCCCGCTCCGAGCCCTGCTCATTACCGGCGGCTGCTGTCACGACTACGAACGCCAGAAGCGAATCCTCACTCGGGGACTCAGCGCCCGGGCTGACATTCAGTGGACCGTCGTCCACCAGGGAGGCACCACCACTGACACGAAGATTCCCTTCTACAGCGATCCCGACTGGGCTGTGGGTTTTGACGTGGTGGTCCACAACGAATGCTTTGCCGGTGTCGTTGATCGCGATTTCGTTGACGGCATTCTGAAAGCCCATCAGCAGGGCGTCCCTGCTGTACTCATTCACTGTGCCATGCACTGTTATCGCGTGGGCGACGACCGCTGGTTCGAATTCTGCGGTGTGCAGTCCCCAGGTCACGGCCCGCATTATGCCTATGCCATCGAAAACCTGAAACCTGAGCATCCGATTATGGAGGGTTTCGGGGAACGCTTTATGGTGCCCAAAGGTGAACTCTACCATACGGTCCGCATCTTCGATTCCGCCACTCCGCTCGCACATGCACGGCGGATGGACAACAACGAACCCCAGGTGTGCGTGTGGACCAACAACTATCGGGGCACGCGTGTCTTCGCCACCACAGTCGGGCACTACAACGAGACGATGGTCGAACCTGTCTGGCTTGATATGGTCACCCGCGGGCTGCTCTGGGCTGCCGGACGTGACCCGAACCAGCATTTCGCTCCGGCCACACCAGAGCAGGACGAAGCCACTCGAGCCCTTGTGAATGCCCCCGTCGAAGGTTCCACCCCGGTGCTCGCACAGGGCTGCTGCGGCGATGGAAATCTGGTGTTCAACAAACCGGCCAAAGCCTCCAGCGAAGAAACCGACAAGAAGAACTTTGCCCCCAACGCGGTCGACGGACGACTGGACACCCGCTGGTGCGCTGCCGGCCCCAACAGCGGTGAATCGCTCGTTCTCGACATGGAAGCACCCCAGTCACTGCGGAACGTCCGCATTCACTGGGAACAGCGAAACACCGCCTACCGCTACAAACTTGAAGCGTCCGTCGACCAGCAGGACTGGCTGCTGCTGGCTGACCGGTCCGAAAACCGCGAACGCAACGGGCTCTCGCTGGATGCTGTGAAGGCCGATGGCGTGCGTTACCTGAAGATTACGTTCCTTGGATCCGGCGGCGGCTGGGGGAGCATCTGGGAGGTCGAAGCCGTGCCTGGTGATCTTCCGGCCCTTCCTGAAGGGCTGCAAAGTGGTGCACCTGCGGCCACTGTTGAGGATGTCAAAACCCCGTCCGACTTCGATGTCACGCTGTTCGCCGCGCCGCCCCAGGTGACCTATCCCGTGTGCCTGACCACGTCGGTCTCCGGCGAAGTCTTTGTGGGAGTGGATGAACAGGGCTCTCTTGGCAAGGATCCGGGCCGTGGCCGGGTTGTGCGCTGCGTCGACACGGACGGCGATGGTCGCGCGGATCAGTTCAATGACTTTGCAAAAATGGATCATCCCCGTGGTCTGGTGTATGACAACGGCTCCCTGTGGGTGCTCCATCCGCCGCTGCTCTCGGTATTTCGGGATACCAACGGCGATGGCACATCAGATGAAAGTGAAGTGCTTGTCGAAGGCATCAGCACCGACGAAGTCAATCGTCGCGGGGCCGACCACACCACCAACGGCATTCGTCTCGGTATTGATGGCTGGATCTACATCGCGGTTGGCGACTTTGGGTTTCATCGGGCTGTCGGTCGTGACGGCACAGTGCTCAGCCGCCGCGGTGGCGGCGTGGTGCGAATTCGTCCTGATGGAACGGAAATGGAAGTTTTCAGCTGGGGCCAGCGCAACATTGTCGACATCGCCGTGGACCCCTTTCTGAACGTGTTCACTCGCGACAACACCAACGACGGCGGTGGCTGGGATATCCGTCTGTCGCATGTTCTGCCCACGGCCAACTACGGCTATCCGTCTCAGTACATCAACTTCACCGACGAAATCATGCCGCCCCTGGCGGATTATGGTGGCGGTTCCGGCTGCGGTGCACTGTACTTTCAGGATGCTCGCTGGCCAGCCCCGTGGAACGATATGCTGCTCACCTGTGACTGGGGTCGCAGCGAAGTGTTCAGTCACCGCCTGCCAGCCCATGCGGCCACCTTCGATGCGCAGCAGGACAGCTTTCTGCAGATCCCGCGTCCGACAGACGCCGATGCCGACGCATTCGGGCGGCTGTTTGTTTCCAGCTGGAAAAATGGGGGATTTGCCTTCGAACGACCGGATGTGGGCTTTGTGGCCATGATCACTCCGCGGGGGTTCATTCCGCGGCCCCCCGTGGTTCCAGCCGAACTCAGCGATGAAGCCCTCGCACAACAACTGACCCATCCCTCCGATGCCATGCGTCTGCACGTGCAGCGCGAAATTCTCCGTCGCCCGACTCTGTCCGTCGACCTGCTCCGCGCAGTCGCTCTGGACCGCAGTCTGCAACTCACCGGACGTGTCGCAGCCCTGTGGACGCTCCGCCAAAAAGACACGGCAGCGTTCCGCGCCGCCTTCGTATCCCTGATGATGCACCCGGAACTCCAGGAACAGGCCCTGAAAGCTGCTGCGGACCGGAAGACACAGATCGACAAAAGCCTCCTCGGACCGATCTTTTCGCGCCTCGATGACTCCAATCCCCGCGTCCGCGCGGCCGCCATCGTCGCCATCGCCCGCACCGGTGACGTGCGCGCCGCCAAACAACTGCTGACACTCACGGAACGCACCGAACCTGCACCAGCCGCTGATGGCGACGCCTGGCGAATAGCCGACCCCGGACGCGTCATCCCGCATCTTGCCATACAGGCTCTCGCGGACCTGCGGGCCATCGACCCCTGCCTCGCAGCCCTCGATGGCCCACACCGCGCCGCAGCACTCGCCGTTCTTCGCCGCCTGCACGATCCTCGGACTGTCGATGGACTGTTCGCAAAACTCGCCGTCACCTGGAATGACCAGGAACGGAGTGACCTCTGGGCCGCTCTTATCCGACTGTATCACCGCGAAGGCGAATTTACCCCCGATAGCCCAGGCTGGTGGGGCACTCGACCCGATACCACCGGGCCCGTCTATCATCGCCAGACATGGTCCGAATCTGAACGCATCGCCGCAGCTGTCAGGGTGGCACTCCAGGAAGGCAGCCCGCAACTGCGAGATACCCTGTCTGCACTCCTCAAAAAATACGTCGTGAACCTCGATGGCACTGCCACGCCGCCCGCAATGACCGAAACTCAGCAGGCCATCAAAGTGCCGCAGGCAGACCCAGGCAACCCCGGACTCATCGCCAACATGGATTATGCTGCCGTCCTGCAAAAGACCCTGGCCGCCAGCAACGCCAACGCCAGTCGCGGTGCCGAACTGTTCCGCCAGCAGTCCTGCATCAACTGCCATACGTATGCCAATGGACAGCAACCCCGCGGACCCCATCTTGTGGATATCGGAAAACGCTATCAACCCGCCGAACTGGTCGAATCCATCGTCCAGCCAGGTCGCCGCATCGCTCAAGGCTTCGACACCTGGGCCATCGCCATGCAGGATGGAAAAATTCACACGGGCTTCGTCGTTCTGGAAAGCGCCGAAACCGTCACGCTGCGGGACGCCACGGGACTTGCGAAGGACCTGATTCGGGACCAGATTGAAGACCGCGTTAAACAGGAAATCTCAATGATGCCACAGGGCATCGTCGGTAACCTGACCCCCGAACAGCTCGCTGACCTGCTCGCCTACCTCGCCACACTTCATTAGCCAATTTCCCCCCGCTCCCCTCCAGGGGAGAAGGCTCGGGGGTTGTGTTTTGCAAGGGTTGTATGATGGGCACATGGGACGCAGGGGACTCATGAGACGGATGGCCCGCAGGACGAAACAGTGGTACGTTCCTGACTCCTTGTCGTCGCGTCCCC
>JBJTOM010000360.1:0-1273 GCA_046074585.1 Planctomycetota bacterium
GGCTTCCGTTGGGTAACCTCACCAGCCAGTTTTTCGCGAATGTCTTCCTCGATCCGCTCGATCACTACATTCGCGAGACGCTCCAGGTCCCCGGCTACGTGAGGTACTGTGACGACCTTGTGCTGTTCGGCCGCAGTCGGAGGGAGATGTGGGAGTACCGCGACGCGATTTCTGAATATCTCTGTCAGGCAAGATTGCGACTGCATCCCAGCAAGACCCACGTGGCCCCGGCAAAACGGGGAGTCAATTTTCTGGGCCTCCGTGTGCAGCCCAACCAGAAACGACTCCTGAATTCCTCACTTCGCCGATTCACCCGCCGCGCAGCGCGGCTGCAGTGGGAGCTTCAGAACCGCCAGATCGGAATGCGCGACATCGCGACGTCCATCCGCGCCTGGCTGGCTCACGCCGATCATGCCAACGCGAAGGCCGTCGCGCGAATGATCCTGCGGCGTATCCACTTCAGCGCCGGTGCCGAACCGATCTGCGAGTAATCAGGCGGTCCATACGGAAGCGAATGGGCGGCAGCCCAGCGGGCCTTGAAGTTCTCGACTCCGCGGCGATTCAGTGGCCAGAATCCCCCCTTTTCCAGGGAGGGGAGAGGGGAGCCAGATGCGGCCTTGACTCTCCGGCATAGGGCACCGCCGGGAGGGCGAAGCTGGGATGGTGAAACGGTGTTAAGAACACCGGAAGTCGTCTTTCGGATTCCACCCCACCTGAAAAGGCATGCAGGGGATGTCAATCCCACGGTAGCACTGCTGAGCCGTCGGACGGCAGTCCGCGGGCAACAGCACTGCAAACGCGACCATCGAGCCGCGCCCGTGAGGAAGCGTGGTACCCAGCCAAACACCTTCCGCGTTTCGGTGCCACGCGTTTCGGTGCCATGCACCTTTGCGCACCTTTGCCGTGCCACGCGTTTCGGTGCCATGCACCTTTGCGCACCTTTGCCGGGTTCCTCGCCTGCCGGGGACAGTCCCCGCAGGCTGCGGACAGAGACGTTCTGCCAGTCGTGGAGTCGGCCTGACGACACCGGAACCCCGCGTTGCGGGGACAGTCCCTGCGGCGAGAGCGAGTCGGAGCGTCTGATCCGACTGCCCCGGTTGGAACGATTGTACCGTTTGTGGTGATTTGGGCTGTTGCAGCGATAACCGCGATTGCAGAGCCACTGGGGTGCGGCCGAAATCCGGCCCGCGCGGCCGCCGGGGACAGTCCCTGCAGAACCGACGACGTCGCCTCTGTGGCGTTCCATTTCCAGTGAAGGCCGTTGCCGGGAGGG
>JBJTOM010000361.1:0-15933 GCA_046074585.1 Planctomycetota bacterium
CCGAGTGACGCAGGCAAGAGATTTTTTTGCAAATCGCAGAAAGTCAAGGCCATTGGGCGGCAGCCCCCGGCTGTGATTCGCACCGCAGGTGCGCGCGTGTTGGAGTGGTGTTGCAGGGGTGTTGGCGGGGTCGTAGCCCGCGGACTGCCGTCCCGCGGCTGATTCATCAGTCGCGCCACGTGATGGGGGACGGGATGTGCGATTCAAGATCCTTGCGGAACTGGGCGATGGACTGGGCAATGTTCTGGCGATTGATGCCATCGATCTCGGCTTTATTGATGAGGCCGACCACGGTTCCATCTTCACGAAACATCGGCCCTCCCGAATTTCCCTGGTTTACCTGGACGCTGTGTTCGATTTCCCAGAGTCCGGAGGGTTGTTCGACGACGCGGTTGACGATGCCTTCAGTGAGACTGTGTTCCAGCTGAGCCGGCTGCAGGGCGTCGATGGGGTCGGTCCCCATCTGCTGATTCAGATCTTCAATGGCAGCCGCTTCAGCGGTGCGTGCTTTGTTGGCGATGCCGGGGAAACCAGCAACCCATGCACGGCTGCCCTTCTGCGGCTTTTCGCTGATACAAAGGGCGAAGCAGGGACGGGGAACCCGGTCGATTTTCAGAATTGCCATGTCGCGTCCCTGTCGGGAATCCCGATGCACGACCTTTGCATCAAAGCTGACACCGTCGAAGAGCACCGTCAGTTTGACTTCGAGGGACTGTGGGTCATTGAGATATCGGGCGGCCACGCTCGTAAAGATTTCGGCGTAAGCCAGAAGCTTCCGGCGTTCCTCAGCATCCGATTCGCCGTTTGCCTTCACGGCCATCTGTGCTGCCCAAGCCACATACTTCTCATGCTGCTCCTTCCGCACATGGTCCTCATCGGCCATCACGGCCACATGGTCATTTGTCAACAGATACCCATCGGGTGTGATGGCGAAGGCCGTCCCGGTTCCGGACTCCCTCCGCGCCGGGCTGGCTTCCCCAGGTTCAATCGGTCTGTACGTTCCCACCACAAGTCCGACCGCGTCGCTGATTGAAGATTCATCGAGCGGTCCGGCAATCAGACTGCCGCCACGGTTCTGAAAGAGCTTCAGGGAGTACCTGATGAGCAGTCCGGCGACTGGCAGAGCGATCAGCACGGCGACCACAATTCCGACGATCATCGCTGTGCGCCGGAGCGGAAAGGCCGTTTTCTTCGGGAAAAGTCCGGCCAGCTCCGGGACCGCGGAAGCGGCGAGCCACGCGGTGTCTCCGGCTTTGCAGACCAGGGTGGTACCGACCAGTTCACCGCGGCGAACCAGCTGGGCGAGATCCGAAAAGGATCCGGGGCCCACCTGGGAGCGATCGGGGGCGAGGTAATACCAGACGGCGGCGTCCGTGCTGGCGCCTGCCGTCTTTCCCGGCTGTTTTCCGGCAGGACTGTGTTTGAGATCGGCATGGTCCATCTGCTGCACGAAGTCGGCAGCCGACTGCCAGTCACGACCGTTGCGTGAAATCATGTGCAGCGGCGAAAACTGACCACGTCCCCGAAGCGTTTTCAATTCTTCGACGGTGTGCGGTCCGGTTGTTCTGGTACCCAGTCGAATGTACCACATGTCAGTTCTCCGAATCCTGAAATCCCATTCGCCCGTTCAGAACATCATGGCCAGGGCAATGCACCCAACCAGCACCCCGATCACAGCCACCACCAGCAGCACCACTCGCAGAACAGCTCGCGTGCGAATCCAGGCGACTCGCTGCGAATAACTTCGCTCAAGATTCGAATCGATCGCCTGCAGCGATTCAGCCTGCTGATAAAGCTGTCGCAGCTGCGGAATGCCGACCTGATTGTCTGCGATGGCCTGCAGCAGCGCATCGGCCGCGGCCTGCCGCTGCAGCAGATTCTTTCGGGCACGGCTGAGTCGCTGGGCGTGGTCCAGCAGGTCACCAACTCCAAACTCATTCGAGTCAGGAACCTGACCACAGCTCTCACACGCCGTCTTCCAGTCGTCTGCCTGCTGCAGAAACTGCAGCACGTCACTGGTCTGAAACGCATCCAGACGACCTTCGTGGTACCAGCGCTCGGCTTCTCTGAGCAGGTCATGGCCACCGAGCTGCTGGTGCAGAGTTCGCAGGGCGTCTGCGCGTGGGGGCAGGCTGGAGCGAATCACTTCCCGGCGTTGTTCGCGCAGGTTCTCCAGCAGTGCAGCAGGCGGTTTTTCACGATACCGGCCGCCGGTGAGGTCTTCGAGGATTTCGTCGAGCAGGCTCAGACGCAGTTCTTCCGGCTGTTGCCTGCAGAACGTCCGTGCTTCGCGAAACCAGTCTCGTTCGAACTGGCGGATGTCACCTTCAAGAAACGGGTGAGCCGGATCGCGATCGAAGATCTGCCGCATGACAAACAGGCGTGCCGGGAGCGGTTTGCCGGCGAGTGTCAGCTGCCGCAGCAGTCGTTGTTCCGTTTCCACCTGCTGTTTCTTTTCACAGGCTTCGGTGAGCGCCGCGACCCAGTCCCGCTGCAGCACAGTGGGTTCGATGTGACCGTGTACGGCAGCGGCCGAGCCGAGCACATCGGCACCGGGGAATTCCAGCTGCACACAGTCCTCAAGAATTGATTCCGGAGGTGCTGCGGCCGCCGCGGCATTGAGATAAAAGCCCTGCTGATACCACTGCAGACACTGCTGCAGACGCTGATTGACCGCCTCGCACTGCGTTGAATAGGCCTGCAAATCATCCCCCAGCTGCGGATAAATGCCGCTGGTCTGACCAGCGACAAATCTTCGCAGGCGATCCACAATCAATCCCATTTCTCTGCGATCCCGACGACTCATAACTTAGCCTTCCACGGGTGTGCAACGTCCGGTTATGGTTTCCAGAATGCCAGGGGGTACTCCAGAGACAGCTGCCCAGGCCGTCGCCAGACCACCCACAGGGCTCCGCTGCGGCCTTTGAATTCTGCATCTATCCTGACGTCACCCAATCTCCATTCCAGCGTCCACTGCCCCGCCTGAGCTCCGCTGATGTCCTTCAGCGTCTGTTCCAGTTTTCCCAGGGACTCCGCCAGCTGCTTGCGGTCCTTTTCGGCTTTTGAACTGGTCCCCTGAACCGTATCTGGCGGGATCCGACGGTTCATGGTCACCAGCACCTGCTGGTTTCCGGAGCGAATCCGCAGGCAACAGCAGCGCAGCCGGTCGAAGAGGCCCGGCACGGCGTCGATCGCGGTGTCGGGTACCACCAGACGCAGTTCGCCGGCTGAAACCACAAGCAGCACTCCGGGCCCTGAGCCCGTTGCAGCGGCACTGATCTCAAGACCCTTATCGGGCCCCCGTGCGGTGTCTTTGGTGGTGAGCCCAGTGAACTCGCGTCCCAGCAGCTCAAGTGACAGTTCGGGACCTGTCGGGAATTCTTCCGGCAACGTCGCAATTCGATACTCACCCGCTTTCTGGAACCTGTCGAGGTCGTCCTCGAGTCCGATGATGCCAGAGCCGGGTGATGCATGGACTGCCGCCTGAATCGCTGTTGTGCTCTGCACTTCGGCCTGCAGCTTTTCTGTGGCCGCATTCAGGCTGTCTGCTTCCGCCTTCGCAGCCTTAGCCGCATCCTGCTGCCGATTCCGCTCCATGACCGCGTCATCGCGTTGCTTTTCAACGACTTTTTTCTCTTCGTCATGGTTCATCTTCTGCTTTTCGAGCTCTGCTTTCAGCGTCCCGATTTCATCCTGAAAATTTGTCCGGGAGTCTGTGCTGGAGACGGCGATCTTCTTCTGTTCATCCCGCAGCTCCTGTTCTGTCTTCTTCAGCTGAGCTTCATTCTGCTCGGCGCGTACCAGTTTGATGGTAAGGTCCTCGACTTTCGTCTGCAGCCGCAGCCCGACAGTTGCTCCTCCAGCCACTGCCAGCACCAGCAGCAGTGAAAGGAAGATCACCAGCGTGCGTGCCCCTGCGGAGCGGGATTCGGCGGGGGCAACAGGAACAGGGGGCAGAGGTGCGTACATAGGAGCAGCCGCCGGAGAGATGGTTGAACGCGGTTTCCACTGATCTTCACGCCACGGAATGTCGTTGTCGGCCGTGTCGCCAAAGAGCCCGGAACCGGGTCGCGCAGCCGGAGTGGGTTGAGTGGCAACGGGCTGCGGGGCTCGCTGCAGGTCGTCAAGTTTGCGGGTATCCAGCAGATCAAGCACGCGCTGGGATGACGTTCGCAGCAACTCGCCACAGAACGCCGTACCACGAACAAGGCCAATCCAGTCGTACTGGACATCCTGTTGGGTCGAGAGGGTTGCGGAGATAAAGCTGATACGATTGTGCTCGGCAGGGGGCAGTTCCAGGAGAGCTTCGCTGAGGAGCTGAAAATTGCCGTCACCGGAATCGGCCAGAAGAAACAAAGGCGGTTTGCGGGACTGTCGGAACATCTTCAGGCACTCCGGCCCTGCCTTGCCCCGACTGGCACTCCGCCATTCGCCCTGCGGGAGTGACACACGGACGTCAGCTGGAACGTCTCGGGGTTCCAGCACCTGCGGCGAAGCGGTCCACGTGTCTCTGAACAGGTCTGTCCTGAGCAGCCAGCGGATTACGGACTGGCCGGCAAACTGTTCGGCAGGGACCGCGATGTGATGCGCGAGGAAGACTTCCCGGCCCGTGTAGTCGCTGCCGCAGGGCAGCATTCGTGAGAACACGTGCCATTCGGTGCGGCCGTCACGAAACAGTGCGTGCGCATACACCGGAAATCCTCGCTCCGGAAGATCCGGCTTGAGGAAATCATAGCGGCTGCGGCCACGCAGAAATTTCTCCAGTGCCACCGGAATGTCCCGGGTTCTGGCCACAACGCCATAGCCGGATCCTTCCAGTGTCTGCGGAGCTGACGTGTGAATCCACTCGTATATTCGTGTCATTCAAAGCTCCTGACCTTAACGCACTTTCCGTAACCAGGGAACAAGCTTGCGGGGATATAACTTGTTCGGATCAACGTCCTCGCCCAGCCTGAGCAGCAGCAGCAGAGGAATTTCGGACCACTGAGGATCGATTGGACTGCGCACCTGAAACTGGCCCCGTTCCATCCTCACACTTCGCCCCACGGCAGCCACTGGAATGCACCAGACCTGATCTGAAACGGCTTCGGCCGCCCTGAGCGGGTCCGGGCAGACCCGTTCGAGCATTGTCCTGCAGCCATCAGACAACTCTTCAATTGCATCCTCGGCAAGGCCTCTGATTCCATACTGCTTCCATTCCTTCAGCAGTTCCCGCTGACCGGCAGTCGGCAGATACTCACGCAGCAGTCCCTCCCACACGTCGAATTTCGGGAGCACCATCACGACTGGTTTGTTGATTTTTTCGCGAGCGCCCAGACGCATATCGCGACGGATTCGGGCAGCCGCTTCTGCCAGAACCGTGTCCTGACGTTCACCAGCCCCCCGCTGCTGCACACCATCCTTATTCAGGGCCCGCATGACCCGCGAATCATTCGTCGGGTCAAAGCAGTACATCAGCCCCATGGAACGCGACAGATGCAGCGTCATTCCCGCATCCCGCGCACCCGGCTGGAAATGCTCGCCCGCGTTGTCGTACAGGCACACAAGCGTGGTGAGGTCGCCAGCCTTATCGATCCTTGGATGCCTGCCACTCGGAGAGATCCGAAACGTGTAGGGAGGCACAAACCGAGCCGGTGAACCCTCGATTTGTGTCTCGCGCCACCGCGTCTCTGTCTGCTCCGTCTTCGAGACAATCTTTTCGATTGCACGCCATTCATCCATTCCGCCGTCAAAAAACATTCGCCGCTCGTCGTTGATCAGATGCCCATTCAGTACAGGGTCGGCGTCCGCGAACGTCATTCCCAGTGAAGGACACGTCAGACGCAGCTGACGCGTCATGGCCGCCAGAAACACGGACTTGCCTGAGCCAGGCGAACCCAGCAGCGAAAAAATCAGCGGAGGAACCTCCAGCGAATCCTCTGGAATGCTCAGCAGACAGCGCGGACATGCCAGCGTTTCACACACGGCACCACCGGGATCCACGGCCTTCCCCCGCGTATCAAACCGTTCGCCTGTCATTCTGCGCTGCTGATTGCCCAGCACATCGCCGATTCGCGGCTCCCCCCGCAGCGATTCGTGCTCCGATATCCAGAGGGTCTCTTCAGGTGAAAATTCGTGCCAGCAGTTCACGCAGGTCACACGCCGCAGCAGTCGCCTTGTCGTGACCGCCTGGCTTAATGGAAGTGGTGCCATAAATTCCCGTCTCCAAATTCTCGTCAGTCTGCAAGGGGCCGCGGCCTCCAGTTGCTACCTGATTCCCAATAATCTGCGACACTGTTCCGCCAGCTGCGGCTCCGCTTCAGGATCCATCGCCTTGAGCGTCCATTCCAGTTTGGCGGCGTCGTCACTGCCGGCTGCAGGGGCCTTGCCACCGCACTTCTGCAGCAGTCCCCTGAGCGTTTCGCGACGGCCTCGCAACGCCTGCAGTTCCGCTGCCGCCTTCTGATTCTGCGGCGACAGCTCAAGGATCCTCTTCGCCACCCGCTCGCGACCTGCAAACTGACGCTCAGCCATCAACCGCTGGAACTGCGCCTGCAGCTCTTCCAGTTCCGTGCCTGTCGATGGAATCGTGCGGCTGTACATGCGATCAAATTCCGCCCCGCGATCCGCAGCCGGAACTCCGTCCAGAATTCGACGCGCCCCCGCCAGATCGCCGGCCGACAAACGCCGTTCCGCTTCCTGCAATGGCGATGCGGCTCTCCGCGACCCCGCCACCGTTTGTTCACTCCTGTTTGCTCCCAAACCAGAAGCCGCTGGTGAAGCTGTCGCCGTTCCCGTTCCGTTTCCACCGGCACCGCCCCCGGCTGTTGCTGCCCCCTGACTTCGCGGAGGTGCCGGCACCGGCCCAGGAGACGTCGGTGGCGGTGGCGGCCGCACCGGCAACACCGGCGGCCACGGGCATTCCCATTCCAGACCCTGCTGACGCCGACGCAGCCCGTCACACATATCCGAAATCATCCGGAACAACTGATGCATCTGCTGGAGCTCGCCACGCGATCCCACGCACCACAGATCAATACCGGCACCGGTACACCGCAGCCCCAGCGGCGACCAGCGAGCATGCAGGAAGGGCACGAAGGGGAGCAACAGCAGCGACAATCCGAAACTGGGAATCGATGCCGCCAGCACAAGACTGACCAGCACCCAGATTCCCCCTGATGAGGGAATAATCAGTTCCACCTGCCGCAGCGACTCCAGCTCAAAAGCCCCCACTCGCAGCACCTGAGACCCCCTGGCGTGCAACACAAACACTCGCCGCGTCGTCACGTAGGCAAACACGTGTCGGCTGAAGGGCCAGCCCCCGTGCCGGCCCAGATGCTGCGCAAACAGCACCGGCTCGTCTGCGGAATCTCCCAGCCATGGGCGGACCATTTGCAGCTGCGCAGACAGGTCACCCCCAATCGCGGCCGGCAAGCCCCCGCTGCGTTCGTCCGGATACCCCGTCCCCATGATCCTGTCCTGTCAATGAAGGCACATCGTTCGATCGTGTGCTGATCCAACCGCAGTTGTGCAGTGGCAGCTCACCCCACGCGTGTTACGACATGGATCTACACGGCCACAGGATAACCGTGGAACATGGGTGATTTCAAATCCCAGGAAACGCAATTCCCGCTTTACACGTACCCATGCAGGGGACCGCCGGGGGCTCCCAGCCGGTCAACACGCTGCACAATCTCGGGGTCCGAAACCAGCGGCGGAGCCATATGCGGCTTCAGCCTGGCGTCGATCACCAGCGGTCCGCGACACCCCCAGTGCTTGCTGTCCATGAAATCGTCCACCCCGTACACGTCGGCCGCCGGGTTGCTGCGAGTGAACGTGACCCAGAGAAAGTTTCGGAGCGATTCGCCGCAGAATCGACTGTCTTCAGTCAGCACAACCAGCGGCCAGCCGCTCCACGAACCGCCCACTGCGGAACCTTCACCCCCGCGCTCGCGGATCGCTGCTGCAACGTCCCGACAAAAACGCTCCGGCACCCCATCCGACTGATGCGGTCCGGCGGAATGAGCGGGCGCTGTGACCGCCAGCACTCCAGGGCAGCACACCTGCGGCTGAGAAAAGCCGGCGGGCAAGGGGAGTTCAGCAGTCACGGAGGCCGCCAGCGTCCTCCGCGGTTGTCCGCAGGCCGCCACCACCAGTTTCGAACCGGAGTTGAGCCCCGTTCCGGAATAGTCAAGTGTATCCATCGTCGTGCAGGTCTGGAAATGCAGGTCGCGTGTCCAGTCCACACGCTCAAGCATGTGTCCGAAAAACGCAGCGATGTCATGAATGTCCAGATCCGGACGATCCTCCCGAGCGGTAATCCACAGATATTTCGCCAGAGACAACTGACCCTGCCCAAGGATCGCGTTGGCGTTGGTGAGCAGTTCCTGGGGCCGACGTTCACTGGCCCACGGCACATACCGCTCGCTGCCGATCGCCAGCAGGAGCGGATGCACGCCGGAAGCGTCCACCGCATGCACCGCGTGCACACCCGGGAGTACCGCAGAGATCGCAGGCCCCGTAAGCTCATGAATCAACGCCCCGAAAATCGTGTCCTCCTGCGGCGGACGCCCCACCACTGTGAACGGCCACACCGCATCACGCCGGTGATATACCGCATCCACATGCATCACCGGAAAGTCATGAGCCAGACTGTAATAACCCAGATGGTCTCCAAAGGGACCTTCAGGGAGCAGCCGTGAGGGATCCACAGTGCCGGAAATGCAGAAATCACACTCTGCTGCAATCATCGGTCGACCCGGCATCCGCACCATCCGCACGGCTCGCTGCGATAACGCCCCCGCAAACGCCACCTCCGGAAAGTTATCCGGCAGCGGCATCACCGCCGCCACCGCCAGCGATGGTGGCCCACCCACCAGCACGTTCACCCGGAACGGAACCCCCTTCGCAATGGCCGCCGCATGATGAAAACCAATCCCCCGATGCAGCTGATAATGCAACCCGATCTCCTCGTTCAGCCGGTACTGGTTGCCGCTGAGCTGCACGCGATACATGCCGATATTGGAGCCCAGATAACCCGGACGATCAGGATGCTCCGTGTAGACCTGCGGAAGAGTCACAAAAGCACCACCATCCATTGGCCAGCTTTTCAGCAGCGGCAGCTGGTCAATCGTCGTGCGACAGTCCAGCACCGGGCCGCGACGACGGGGCGCGAACCGCATGCTGAAGAGCGTCCGCAGCGTCCCCGGGATGCGGGAAGGATGTTTGAGCAGGTATGCGGGGTCCTTTTTGAGCTGCACCAGGGTGCCGACAGACTTCAGGGCATCCCGAAAAATAAACCTCGCCCGATCCAGCGTCCCGAACAGGTTGCTGGCCATGGGAAATCTGCACCCCGCCACCTTCTCGAACAAAATTGCCGGACCACCCCGCTCACACACCCGACGGTGGATTTCCGCCGCCTCCAGCTCCGCACTCACCTCACACTTCACCCGCAGCAACTGGCCAGTGCGGTCAAGGTCACGCAGACATTCCTGAAGATTGCGATATCCCATCGGACCCCGCCAAAAATGGAGAAAACAATGTGCTGATGTCGGCTGCCGAATCCAGAATCACAGCCCCTGCAATTCCCGGAAGGAGTTGTAGTGATTAACGGCATTTCCGCGGCATTTCGTGAGCAGCAGCGGGGCGGCGACCGGTCCGGACAACGAACCGGAAATCCGTCAGACAACTCAGCGGATGGGCGGAAGCCCCTGCAACCGTAACCCGAAAGCCCCGGAAACACCACATGCAGGCTCTGTGATCGGGGCGGATAAGGCGCGTTTCAGGGAGTTTCCCTCCTTACGGCAGTCTGTGCAGAACCAGCGCCATGGTTTTTTCGACGCCACATTCTGCGAGCATTGCGGCGGCGACGGTCAGAGTCCAGCAGGATCGTGCGGTAGTGGCACAGAGCAGCACGGGGCCGTTTGGAAGTGGCTGCGTTGTTGACAGTCGCATGACCTGTTCAAGATGCCTGACGTGCGGGGCACTGGGGATGTTTTCCGGGACGGCCGCCCCCTGCCACAAGAACGCGTCGCGGAGCGGCAGTCTGCCAACCGTGGAAATGTGCTGTGCCAGTTGCCGATTGCGCTGCATTTCCTCGCCGCAGGCAGGCGCGGGCATCACGAATGCCGGGCGCTGTTCCCAGTCCTTTTTCCAGCGGACGAGAAGATTGACGGCTCCCTGAAGAAGTTCCGGGGGAATGGCACCGGATCGATCCGCATTCAATTGCTCCAGTTCATCGGCCCAGCCTGGGTCTTCGGCAAAGGCCACGGCACGGGCGGTGAGTTTTGCGGTGATGGTTGCTTTGCGTGAACAGCCTTTGGGCCAGAGTTTTCGGGGTTCGATGAGAGAATCCTGCTGTCTGAGAAAGGTGCGGGCGCGGGTGACAAGGCTGGCAGCAGGGCTGCCACCGGGGTGCGGCAGACGTCCGGAGCAGACAGAGCAGATTCCGCAGGGAGCCGGACTGGGATCACTGAGAGCGCGTTGCAGGTATGCCATCAGGCACCCGCGCCCGCGGGCGTAGTTGCGCATCAGATCTGCTTCTTCCCGACGTCCCTCAACGAGTGCTTTCCATTTCTCAGCATCATGAATCCACGGACGTCCGGTGCTCACCCATTTGCTGCCGTCCTTTCTGACGGCGTCGTCGACAGCGAGGATTTTGAGGAGGTTTTCGAGTCGACCGCGGCGAAGAGCGGTGGTCGCCTCGAGCTCGACAAGTGACTGTGGCTGAATCCGGAGTGCTTCGAGGACCCGATCAGCACTGGCCTGCTCAGGAATATTCGAGGTGGCGAAGTAGTTCCAGATTTCCTCGTCGTTCCGGCCGGGAAGCAGGATCGCTTCAGCGTGGTCCAGAGCGCGGCCGGCACGACCGATCTGCTGGTAGTAGGCGACGGGCGTACCGGGAGAACCGAGATGCACGCAGAAGCCAAGGTCCGGCTTGTCGTAACCCATGCCGAGGGCCGACGTGGCGACGACCGCTTTCAGTTCATTCCGGCGAAGGCGGTCTTCGATCTGCAGACGATCATCGGTTTCCATCTGTCCGGTGTATGCCGGAACATCGAAGCCGCATTCGCGCAGGAAGGCAGCGAGTCGTTCGGCTTCAGCCACCGTGAGCGCGTAGATGATCCCCGATCCGGGCAGGCTCTGCATCGCTTCAGCGATCCATGCATAACGTTCAGCAGATCGCAGCTCGGGGATGACGGACAGACGCAGGGAGGTCCGTGCGAGTGGTCCGCGAAAGACGGCAGTCCCCGTCCCCAGCTGCTTCTGAACGTCCTCGGTCACACGCTGATTTGCCGTGGCAGTCGTAGCCAGCACTGCAGCGTTGGGGGCGGCCAGAAGTGAGCGGGCAAGTCGCTGATAGTCAGGACGAAAATCGAAGCCCCAGTCACTGATGCAGTGGGCCTCATCGATGACAATCAGTGAGGTTTGCCGGAGAAGTTTCGGGAGGCGGGCGGCGAAGGCGGGATTCCCCAGCCGTTCAGGAGACACCAGAAGCACATCCAGCCGGTTGTCTTCAAGAGCATGAAAGATGGGATCCCAGTCTTCGATGTTGGTGCTGTTGATGCTGTCAGCCCGGAGTCCGGCTTTTCCGGCGGCGGCCACCTGATTCCGCATCAGTGCCAGCAGAGGGGAGATCACAAGCGTGGTGCCGCCACCGTTTTTACGCAGCGCAGATGTTGCCGCCCAATACACAGCACTCTTGCCCCAGCCGGTGGCCTGCACCACAAGCACCCGTGCAGCGGGTTCGAGGATCGCAGCGACGGCAGCTACCTGATCGCCGCGAGGTACTGCCGCGGGGCCGGCCAGCTGATGCAGGACCGCGGCGAGATGTTCAGTGGCGGTGGCAAGGGCAGTCGGAGTCGACATGGGGCGACAGTCTGAAAACGTGTGCGGACAGGCTGAAGAAACAGCAGGACGCAGGTCCGGCGCAGCAACGCGCTCTGCGTAGTGTTGCATCTCAGCCTGCAGAAGGCGACAATCCGACCGGGAAATATCGCATCTCACAGTCTGGAACGAGAGATTTTCATGCGGCGAATGCGGTGTCAGAAAAGATTCAGGAATCGTCCGGGACGAATCTCGCTGTGGTTGCTGGCAATCGCCTGTCTGCTCAGCGCCGCTGCTGTCTGGCTCCTTGCCGGCACAAAGCCCCCGGCACTGCCCCAGGATGTCACTCCCCAGGAACTGGAACGGGCAATGCGGGAATTTCGCTTTCTGCAGCGGCGGGAGCCCGATCAGACCGAACTGCTGATGCTGCTCGCAGAAAACGCGCTCCGACAAAACCGACTCCCCACTGCCCTCGCCTGCCTGTCTTTAATCCCCACAGAACACTCACGCACCGGCGCCGCAGCCCGACGTCTGGAAACACAGGTCTGCCTGAAGGCCAATCTGGCTGCAGAAATGGAAGCGGCCGCAACAGAACTGCTGCAGACAGCTCGATCCGGTTCTCCCGTGCCACCTGCCGACCTGCAGCTGGTCGAGGAAATGCTGGTGTTTCTGCTCTCACTTCAGGACCGCCCGGAAGAGCGGCAGCAGCTGTTGAACGCGATGGCCGCCCGCCGACCACTCGACGCACTGCTCGCCAAACAACTGCATTTCCCCGCACTGCTCGCCACCGGAACGGATCCACAGAACCAGCGTCTGCAGCAGTTTCTGAAACAGGCCCCGGAACATCCGCAGCTGGTGCCGGCCCATGTCCGCTATCTGCTGGCAATCGGCAAACCACAGGACGCAGAAACACTCGCCGACCGCAACCTGGCAGCACATCCCACGGACCTGAAAGCTCTGGCTGTGGCACTGGAATGTCGCCTCGAACGGCAGGCGCTCCCGGAATTTACCCTGCTGCTTGAGGCCGCTCCCGACTTCCAGCCCACCGAACCCTGGCTGCTCACACAGATGCGGGCGGAAGGTGCGATACTGGCAGGCGAACGGACCCAGGCAAAACGCTGCTTTGAACACCTCGTGGCCGCGGATCCCTCGAATCCCTTCTACCTGCAGGGGCTGGCGGGCACGCTGGCAACCGACAACCCTGAAAGTGCCGCAGAACGCTCGCGGCTTCTGCAGCAGGCGCTGCAACTCGCCGAACTGCGACTCACGCTGGCAGAAAGTGACAGCGATGCAGGAGCCCTGCAGGCGATTGCCCGGATCGCCGGGAAACTGGGAATGAATCGAGCCGCTCAGGACTTTGAACGACTGGCAACAATTGCTGCCGACAGCAGGAATCGCCAGCGAAGGAACGCTCCGTGACGCCAGCACGCACCCGCAAACATTCCCTCTATGATCGCTCGAGTCCCACGAAAACACGAACCACAACTCGGGAGGACGAGGCTCCCGCCGAGCCGCCGACCGCGGGCCCGCACTCCAGGCCGTCGCGAGTGTTTTTCCGGCGCGGCGCGGCCGGGTGTCGTGCCTGCGGTACGCATGCGGCTCAGCAGGAGCTTCGCCCTCCCGGCTGGGCCCTCTGCAGGAACGTCAGGGCCGTTGGCCTCACGCCCCACACGTCCATCATACGCAGCATCATCCGACTGCTGGTGGCCTGCTGCTTTTTGCCCGGATGTGCCGAACAGAGTCCGGCTGAACGGACCGGTCGCGGCGGCTCAGGCGATGCTGCAGCCACATCGGTGCCGGCACCACAGGCTGATTCCGATCAGAAAGCCCGCGTGCTCGCAGCACTGCGGGTCGCTGGAACCACGGACACAAATTCGGCCGCTGGAGAAACGCCCCGGATTCGCTTCCGCACACTGGCAGCCGACAGTGGCTTTGTCTTTCAACGAAATGATGATATGCGGGGACAGCGGCGAATTCTGGAGGTGAACGGCGGAGGAGCAGCAGTGCTGGACATGGACGCAGACGGCTGGCTGGACGTGTTCATGACCAACGGCTGCCGACTGCCTCAGGCGGAAGACGCACAGCAGACCCCGGGTCGACTGTTTCGCAATCTGCGGGAGATGCGATTTGGTGACTGCAGTCGCGATGCGGGATTAATGTCCTTCGGCTTTTGCTGCGGCTGCGCCGTCACCGATGTGGATCATGATGGATTCGAGGATCTGTATCTGACGGCCATCGGAGGCAACCAGTTCTGGAAAAATAATGGTGACGGGACTTTCACGGAAAGAGCCGCAGCCAGCGGTTGCAGGGGGAACGCGTGGGGTGCGAGCGCCGCGTTTGGCGATCTGAATGGAGATGGGCACGCAGACTTGTACGTCGCAAACTACCTCGATGTCTCAGAAACCAACCCGCTGCTCTGCCCCGAACCTCGAAGTCCCGATGGTTATGTGGGCTGCACACCGGCCATGTTTCCCGGAGTCGCTGATCATCTGTATCTGGCTGATGGAAGCGGTGCCTGGATCGATGCGTCTGCAGCGATCGCAGCCGTGGTCCCGTTTCCTGGCAAAGCTCTGGGTGTTGTGATCGCGGACCTTGGAGGTGACCGGCGGCCGGAGATCTATGTCGCGAACGATGGGCAGCCCAATTTTCTGTTCGTTGTCGACAGTTGTGACGTCACCGCAGTGCAGCTGAAGGAATGTGCGACAGAAGCCAGTGCGGCGCTGAACGAGCAAGGTTTCGCGCAGGCCAGCATGGGAATCGCAGCTGAAGATTTCAACCGCGATGGCCGGACTGATCTGTTCCTGACACATTTCTATCGGGACACCAATACGCTGTATCTCAATCAGTCAGCGGCAGGAGCAAATCAGCTGCTGTTTCAGGATGCCACACGGGCGTCGCGACTGGGACTGCCAAGCCTCAGTCGGCTGGGGTTCGGAGTCAGCGGACTGGATGCCGACAACGACGGCTGGAATGATCTGCTGGTGGTCAACGGTCATGTGGATGATCGCACCTGGTTTGATCCCGAACAGTCCTATCGGATGCCGGCACAGATGTTTGCCAACCGCGGCGATGGCACGTTTCGCGACGTGTCAGCAGATGCCGGCGACTGGTTCAGCACACCAGCGCTTGGTCGAGCTGCTGCTGCCGGAGATCTGGACCGTGACGGACGACCGGACGTCGTCGTCTCGAATCAACTGGACCCTTCAGTCATTCTGCGAAATGAATCGGACTCCGCCGCAGCGTCGCTCGTTCTGAAACTCTGTGGCCGGTCGGCTCCCCGCTCCCCGATCGGCGCGCGAGTGCAGCTGGCAGGAGTTGACCCGCCGCTGTGGCGGCAGTTGGCAGGCGGTGGCAGCTATCAGGCAGCAGATGCCGCTGAGCTGCATCTGGGTGGACTGGAAAACCAGGCGTATCAACTGCGAATCGAATGGCCCGACGGGAGCGTCGAAGAGTTGGATGCAGTGCTTCCCGGACGATGGCTGATTCGTCAGGGAGATGGAGTTTGGGAACTGCCATTGTAAGTCGCCGAAGAAGGTCGCCAAACGGTGCAACAAACCCACAGCCCCCCTCTCCCCTCTCAGGGGTGAGGGGGCGGGGGTGAGGGGGCGGGGGTGAGAGGGCGGGGGTGAGAGGGCAAACGCCCTGCATCACCCTTCACCGTTGCCTTGCCACACCCCCCAGCGACTTCTCACTTCTCACTTCCCACTTCGCTGCACGCCGTACCGGCGCCCCGCATTGCTCTTGCCCGCGGACTGCCGTCCGGCGGCTCAGTGGCTCTTACAGGGGTAATGACATCCCCCGCACCGCTAGTCGCATGGCTACGGTCCAGGCGGAGCCGGAAACATGACATCCGGCCTCCTGATTGTCGCTTCATGAGTCGCGCGGTCGAAAAGCCGCGTGAGCAGCATTCTCATGAATAAAGGGTGGTATTGTGTTTCGTTCTTGGGTACTGTGTATGCAAACACAGCAAACCACCCACTGCAACAACTCACATGCCAGACAGAAATAAAGAAAGTCACCCATGGTCCTTGGAATCAACCTGCTTGTGGATTTTGCCTTCAAGATGCTCTTCGGGAACGAACTGCATCCGCGGCTCACCATTTGCCTTCTGAATGCGGTGCTGGGGGG
>JBJTOM010000362.1:0-9071 GCA_046074585.1 Planctomycetota bacterium
TTTCTGCGCGTCTGATGGGTCTCGACAGCCTCGGCGTTGCCTCCTATCTGCTCACTCTCTACTTCTCCTGCGCCGTGCTCACCGACGACGCTCTGGCCGTGCTGGAAAATGTTGAAGTCGGCTATTACCACGACTACGACAATCGCTCCCCCAAAGTGAAGTAGTGAGGGATTGAAAATGACTGTGGATCTTCGGAGCATCGCAGAGAAGTTGTTTCAGGATGCGGCAGCTGCGGCGGTTGGGCTACCGGCGTCTGCCATGACCCCGCCGGCCCTGTCTGGTTCAGAGCCTCGGATGTCGCCGCCCAGTCTGGCAGCGGCAGGAATGTCCGCTTTGCCGATTTCTGCGCTGCCACCTTCAGCAGTGGGATTCCCGACGCCAGCGTTGTCTGCCGTGCCCCGTCCGGCTGGAATTCAGTCGCCCGAGCTGCGGCGTCCGGAGTTTCCTCGGGCTGACGACCCGCTGCCCGCGTTTCACTCTCGCGTTCAGCAGGCCGCACTCGAGGTTCGTGTGGGCGAGCTTCAGCCGGCGCCGCTTGCTGCCTTGCCCTCCGTTCCAGCGCGCTCAATGGCTGTGCCGTCTCAGCCAGCCTCCACGGAAACCGCGTCCGCTGTGGCTCAATTTGTCAGTCGCCTGCGTTCACAGCAGCCAGCAGCGCCGACAGGACTGTTACCGGCAGGACTGTTGTCCTCGGGACTGGAGCCGCTTGCGGCTGGTTTCCAGCGTGCGGGTTTGCAGAGCTCGCAGGCGGTGGGGGGCGCACGGGTGTTTGATAGTGGGCAGATTCGGGAAGATTTTCCGATTCTGCACCAGCGGGTGCATGGGAAACCGCTGGTGTGGCTGGACAATGCCGCAACGACACAGAAGCCCCGCTGCGTGATCGACGCGATCTCCCGTTTCTACCTGCAGGACAACTCCAATATCCACCGTGGCGCGCACACGCTCGCGGCGCGGGCCACTGACGCATGGGAAAATGCGCGGCGGAGTGTGCAGCGTTTTCTGGGAGCAGAATCGCCTGCTGAGATCATCTTTCTTCGCGGCACAACCGAGGCGATCAATCTGGTGGCACAGACCGTCGGCCGCTGCTTCCTGAGGCCGGGGGATGAAATCGTCCTGACGGTGCTGGAACATCATGCCAATATCGTGCCCTGGCAGATGGCTGCGAAGGAAACCGGCGCGGTGATCAAAGTGGCTCCCGTGAATGACCGGGGTGAGATTCTGCTGGATGCGTACGAAGCCCTGCTGGGCCCCAAAACCAAACTCGTTGCCCTGACCCATGCGTCCAACAGCCTCGGCACAATCCTGCCCGTCGAACAGATGACGGCAGCAGCCAAACGCCACGGTGCACTCGTGCTGATTGACGGAGCCCAGACTGTTTCTCACATGCCCATCAACGTGCAGGCCATCGGCTGTGACTTCTTTGTGTTTTCAGGACACAAGCTCTTCGCACCCACCGGTATTGGGGCACTCTACGCCCGCCACAGTATTCAGCAGGTCATGCCACCATGGCAGGGTGGCGGCAACATGATCCGGACAGTCACTTTCGAGGAAACCACCTACAGCGACCCGCCAGCAAAATTTGAAGCTGGTACTCCCAGCGTTGCCGATGCCGTCGGACTGCATGCCGCCATCGACTACATCACCATGCTCGGCTGGCCCGCGATCATGCAGCACGAACATCAGCTGCTGGAATATGGTACTGCCCGACTTCAGGAAATTCCGGGACTCAGGCTCATCGGACAGGCCCGGCAGAAGGTCGGAGTGCTGTCGTTTGTGCTGCCGGGCCGAACGCCCGAAGAAATTGGCAAACTCCTGGATCAGGACGGTATCGCCGTCCGGGCCGGGCACCACTGCGCTCAGCCCTCGCTGCGACGCTTCGGACTGGAAGCCACCGTCAGACCGTCGCTGGCGGTCTACAACACCACCGCCGACATCGACCGACTCGCCGAGACGTTGCATCGGATCCGCTGAGGCCCGCAGACCAAAATCTGCGGCCGGTGCAGCGGTCCCTGGCTCAGGCTGCCCTCGGGTGCGTCCCGCCGTCGGCTGCAGGCTCTTGCGGACGTTCCCGATGGTTCCGCCACCAGAGTCCGAATTGCGTCAGGGCGACAAGATTCGGCTGGCGCAAAGATCCATGAACGAGTGAGTTTCCAGGATCTGCCGATCTTCCAGGATGTCGTTCGGGCCGCTGTTCCAGCCACTGCCTGCCTGCCGTCTCATTCTGAGGTCCCGGATTGGCAGTCAGCAGTAACAGTTCCAGCAACGATTTCGCGGCCCGAAGATTGGCCTGAACACTTGATGCATTGAGCTGCAGGCGGTTGCTGCGATTTCCTGTCAGCAGGACAGCATGATGGCCGGGCATCGGCTGAATCACGTCAAACTGAATTTCACGAAACCCCTTTTCCAGAAGAAGCGAGCGCAGCGAAGGTTCGATCGTTGCCTTATCAGCTTCTATAGGTCCAATACCGAAGAGATCAGCGCAGTCATGCAGAATTTCACAAGGCGCGGTACCCATGAACTCGGAGATTACCAGATTACCCACGCTGACTATCGCTTTAAGAATCTTGTTCTCGCAGAGATACGCCAGTTCAATGCTCAGGTCGGAAACATCTTCTCCGCCCCGCGAATGAACGGATAAAACATCGAGAATGTCTTTGAGTATGGCTTCCAGTGGCAGTCCGGTCTGAAGGCCATGTTTGAGTACAGTGACTCCAGCGGACGACACCGTTGCCTCCGGAGCGTGGGTCACGATGAGACGGCGAACGGAAGACCTCCAAACCTCTGAAATCCACGCTTCGCCGTCATACGGAACCACTCGATCATGGAACCAGCCATGTGCGTGGAGCAGTTTGTGAATCTGATCTCCTGCTGGCGTGTTTGTGGTGTGGACAAGTACCGGTACAACAGGGGGGCGGGTAATCAGCCATTCTGCAACTTCGATTCCATCACCGGCGTCAACGTACCTACCGTGTTCGGCAGGCACCATGTCGAGATCATTATCCAGCGAAATCAGGGCGACATCATAAATCCCAGTCGATTCGAGGCGCTCGATCATCTTTCGCGCCACCGCGAAGAACTCGATCGACATACGCGGAAAAATGTCCTGGATGACCTCGAACATGGCCACCTGACGCTCGACGTTATCCTCTAAAATCACAATTCGCATCACGCACCTCCCGACAGTCAGCGTAGCACAATTGGCCGACTGGAGTCGATATGAGAAAAAAGTCTGACAGCTCCGGGCATGACCTGAAATCCCTTTTGCTCCAGGGCGACTGCGACCGCAAGCAGTCCGGCTGCCTCCGAAAATTGAAAGGTTCCTGACAGATTCGTCAGATCCCTGATCCTGCCACGGTCAACAGTCAGGTCACCGGCGTACATTGCTGGTTTTCTGCCCCCCCCCCAAAACCCTGGGGTGGCGACGAGAGCCGTCGGGCAACACGAAGACGATTCCGTTCAGATCCTGCACAAAGACGTAGACCCCATCGTCGATACCCGGCACGAGCTCTCGCGTTTGGGGGTCACGTTCATAGAGCCGGTCGTCGAGGGGACTCTTCATCCGGGTTCCTGATCAGGCAGGCGATGAGAGATGGAAATGACACAACATACCGGGATTACGACTTGAAAAGCAATCCTGTAACGCCGCGTGTTGGAGGACAGTTGATCCATCAATCGAATTGAACTATCCTGCCGATCCATGAGTTTTCTCAACTATCACCACCTGTTGTATTTCTGGATGACAGCTCGAGAGGGCACGATCCAGAAGGCCGCTGAGCGTCTGCACGTGGGGCAGCCCGCGATCAGTACTCAGCTGCGACAGCTTGAACAATCACTCGGCCAAAAACTCTTCCGCAAATCCGGCCGCACGCTGGAACTCACTGAAACCGGCCGCATTGCGTGGCGTTACGCGGACGAAATCTTCAGTCTGGGCCAGGAACTGACGGATGCCGTGCGTGGGCATTCCACCGGACAGTCGGTGCGATTTGCTGTGGGTGTTGTCGACGCCATGCCCAAGCTCATGGCCCGCAGGCTGCTGGAACCTGCGTTACAGTTATCGCCCGATTTGCGGCTCATCTGCACCGAAGACAGTCTTCCACGCCTCCTTGAACAGCTCACTGCCCATCAGATTGATCTGGTGCTTTCCGATGCACCTGTGACTGCGTCCATGAATGTGCGTGCGTTCAATCATCCGCTGGGCGACTCGGCTGTGGGGCTCTTTGGGATCCGCAAGCTGGCCCGGCGCGTGCGCAATGACTTCCCGCAATCGCTTAATAACACGCCCCTGCTGCTCCCGGACCGCGCCACGGCCCTCCGCCGATCACTCGATTCCTGGCTGCAGCAGCACGACCTGCATCCTCTGATCCGCGGTGAATTCAGCGATAAGGCCCTGATGAAAGCCTTCGGGCTCACCGGCGAAGGATTATTTCCCGGCACGATGGCGATCTCAGCAGAGATTTGTCGGCAATACGATGCGGAACTTGTCGCCGAACTGCCCCACGTCCGCGAACAGTTCTTTGCCATCTCCGCTGAACGTCGGATCAAGCACCCCGCGGTGCTCGCCATCGCCAGCACCGCTCGCAAGGATCTGTTTCTGTAATCGCCCCACTTCCCGTGACTGCCAAAGCCTGCTGCCATGACCGCAATTCTCAACGGTACCGTGGTTCTCCCCGATCGGCTCCTGACAGACGGAATGGTGCTGACCAGCGGCCCGCTGATTGAAGCTGTTTCGCGGCGACGTCGTTCGCGGCAGAACGTTGACGAAATCGATGCCCGCGGCGGTTTCATTGTTCCCGGCTTTATCGATATTCACGTGCACGGAGGCGGTGGATCTGACTTTATGGACGGCACGACCGATGCCGTTCTGAACAGCTGTCGCGCCCACCTCAGGCACGGCACAACCACGCTCTTTCCCACCACCACCACGGGCTCGCTTGCGCACATTCTGGAAATGATCTCGGCCTGTCGTGCTGCTGCCAAACTGCTGCGGTCCGGTCGCAGCATCGGTGCGGCTGTGGCCGGAATCCACCTCTATGGTCCCTGGTTTGCAGCGGACAAAGCTGGCTGCCATGACCGCAGCGAATGCCGTCCACCGGCGGTTGAAGAAATCCACCAGTACTTCCGGACAAAAATGATCCGCATCGCCACCTGCGCCGCCGAACTGCCCGGCGCCGAACTCTTCTGGAAGATGGCCCGCAAACACAACTGCCTCATCACCTGCGGACACTCCAATGCGTCCTGGTCCGAAATGGCGCACGCCTTCGACAACGGCATGCGACATGTGGATCATTTCTGGTGTGCGATGAGCAGTGTGCCGTCGCTTCGTCAGCGGTTTGGGACGCCGATGCAGGCCAGTATGGCAGAATTCGTGCTGATGAATCGGGAAATGAGCACCGAAGTGATTGCCGATGGCTGCCACCTCGCCCCGGAACTTCTTGAATTCGCCACGCGCATGTTTGGCCCCGAACGACTCTGCCTCGTCACCGACTGCAACCGCGCACTCGATATGCCCCCCGGCCCGTACATCTTCGGCCGTCAGGATTGCGGCACTCCCTTTCACAGCGACGGAAAAGTCGGCTGGGCTCCCTCGGGCAGCCTCGCCAGCGCCGTCACCGGCATGGACCACATGGTCCGACACATGCATCAGGCCACCACAGCCGGGCTCCCTGCCGTGATCCGCATGGCCACGCTGACACCCGCCGAACGCACCGGCGTCCAGCACACCCACGGCAGTCTCGAAGCCGGAAAAGTGGCGGATGTGCTGATTCTTGATCAGGACCTGCAGATTCAGCAGATCATTTTGCAGGGAGAACCGGTGGAAGTTTGATTGCCCTGACTTTCCGGCAGGAGGCGGGGGGCGGCTGCAAGCACGAAGCTGGGATTACGAAACGGTGTGAGCAGAGAGATTGTCGGATATTTTCCGCAGGGCCACGTGGTTTCAGGCATGGCGTCTGATGGGATCACTCGCAAACAAGCGACTGTGAAGGATCCGGCCCTGCTGTACTTTTGCCCGGCCGGATTCACTGTACGATTCCGGCCTGTCAGGCCCAGATTTTGGGGGAAACAGCATGGTATTCCCGGGTTTTCAGCGAAGCTCATGTCATGAAAGTTTCTGGTCGCCAGCCACGCAGCTGACGGCAGCAAAGTCGCGTCCCTTCCTGTATACTGCCGTACCGCCAATCACCCCTCCTCGCTTCCCCTGTATGGCTTTGCCGACCACCCCCAGCCAGGTGTCCGCATGCTCCTGAACCGCTCCCTACTCGCCACAATCCTGCTGACTGCCACCTCCGCGTCCCTTGCCGACGAATATCCCGCCACCTTTCAGATGCAGGAACTGGATCCGGCTGCCGGTCGTGTTGTTTATGCCGTGACCACAGCCGATGTCGACGGCGACGGCGACACCGACGCGGTGGCGCTCACCAACAACCGCGTG
Source organism: Planctomycetota bacterium (assembly GCA_046074585.1). Lineage (GTDB taxonomy): Bacteria > Planctomycetota > Planctomycetia > Planctomycetales > Planctomycetaceae > SXXK01. Next base: position 6,431 of record JBJTOM010000362.1, read on the forward strand.
GTCTGGTACGAACAGCCATCGTGGACACCGCATGTCATTCTTCACGACCAGACTCCGCCGGACAATGTCTGCTTTGCCGCACACGACATCGATGGCGACAGCCAGATCGACTTTGCCATCGGCGCCGGCTGGACAAAAACCGGGACGCTGCACTGGATCAGCCGTCCCGCCAGCGGTGCAGGGCTCTGGAAGGTGCACGCCATCGGTGAGGAGACGTCCGTTCATCGCATGCGCTGGGCTGATGTGCTGGGAACGGGTCGCCCTCAGCTGGTCGTTTCGCCGCTCAACGCCAGCAGCGGAAATGGCGTGCGGCTGCTGGCCTTTGAAATTCCCAAAGATCCCGCGGTGGAACGCTGGCCTGCCACCGTGCTCAACGCCCAGCTCAATCGCATGCACAACCACCTGCACCTCGACTTCGACGGCACCGCCCCGGTAGACACCATCACCGCCAGCCGCGAAGGGCTGACACTCATTCAAAAGCACGGCGACGCCTGGACCAATCGTCTGCTCAGCCCCGGCAAAACCGGTCAGTCAGACGTGAATCTGAACGGCGCCGGTGAAGTGCGTGCCGGGCGTCTGAAAAACGGCCGTCGCTGGCTGGCTGCCGTTGAACCCATGCACGGGGATCAGCTGGCCGTCTATCCGGAGCCGCAGCCAGCACCGACTGCAGGCGACGACAGTGGCCCGGCGTGGCCCCGTAAAGTCATCCATGAAGGGTTCCGTCGCGGACATGCACTCTGGGCTGCTGATCTCAACGGGGACGGCACGGACGAACTGATCTTTGGCCACAGTGACACACCCGAAAAATTCGGCGTTGAGGTCTGGTGGAACACGGATGGCAGTGGTCAGCAGTGGCGACAGCAGGTTCTGGACGCCGGTGGGATGGCGACCGAAGACCTGACGGTCGCTGACCTGACCGGCGACGGCCACCCTGACATCCTCGCCGGCGGCCGCGCGACGGGGAACGTCAGGCTGTATGTGAACCAGGGGACAAGGTAGCGGTCAGACGCCGACGGCTGTTCGTCACTTCGTCCCGCGCCTGCAGCCCCCGCCCGGCGTTCAACTATCCGGGACCAAACTTCAGTTCACTCAATCTCACCGTCCTGCGAACCCGTGAACGGCCCGTGGTGTCGTGGATGCGGAACTGGACGGACGGGTTGCCAGACCAGTTGATCTGCAGCATGCCGAAGTGAAAGTCGTCGCAGGCATTCCCCACGCGATTGCCGTTGGGTTCGATCCTGTCCCAGTCCTGATTGATGCCGCTGGCGGTCAGATCGTACAGCGGGTAGCAGCCCGGGGGCCGCAGCACAGACAGTTCGCCCCAGTGGACGTCGCCGGAAATGAACACCACGCCTTCTGCCCGTGTCTGGCGAATCAGGTCCACCATTTTCAACAGCTCCCGCGGGAAATTCGTCTACGATTCCCAGCCGTTGTATTCGTGACTGAACTGAATGCTGCTGCCAATCACTCGCAGATCAGCTGGTTCCTGCAGGCGTTCCTTCAGCCACGCCCACTGCTCTTCGCCCAGCAGCGTTTTCTGAGGATCCGTGTGGGGCAGGTAATCGTTTTTCCAGCTTGTGAGCGGGGATTTGAGCGGCGGGTCACGGAACGTGCGGGTGTCGAGCAGGATGATCTGCAGTGTCTTACCGAGGCTGGCGTCGCGGACTGTCGGCCGCTTCGTTCCAGAACTTCAGGAACAGCTCCCTGGACTGTTCCTTAAATGGATACTCGCGCCCCGCGTCGTTTTCACCGTAGTCATGGTCATCCCAGGTCGCAATCGCCGGCACACGCGCTCGCAGAGCCCGAAATTCGGGACGCTGTGCCAGCTTCGCGTATTTTGCTTCAAGCACTGCCATGTCGCGCGTGTCACCGTAGATGTTGTCGCCAAGATAGATAAAGAGTTCCGGATCCCAGTCCAGCACGGTGTTCAGAATCCGCTGTGGTTCGTCCTGATTGCCGCAGGAGGCAAATGCGATTCGGGAAATCAGCGGATGCTTCGCCGGCTCGCAGGCCGGTGGCAGCTTTGGATCCTGAGCGGTGGCAATGCTCGTCAGCAGCACAATCGCCGGTAAGAAGACTTTCAACACGATTGACTCCCATATGTTCTGAAATGCAGCTCTGGCGGTCCTGGTGAAGCCCACAGCTGCGGATTTGAGCGGACTCGCGTGTATTTCATGTGAAGCTGCGAAAATGCTGGAAGCAAAGGCGACCCGTGGCGTACGGGGATGACGAAACGGCGCGAGCCCTGCCCAGAGTCGCGTTTCGCTCCGTCGAAACGAACACCCGCCTGTTTCACTGCCGAAAACCTCAAACCACGACCTTTCCTCGCTCAAGCCGAAAACGCCCCTGAACTCTCCGATTATCGCGGTTTCATCATCCCAGTGGCGTACTTTACGCAGAGCCACAAGCAACTAGTTGGACAGCGCCAAGTCTGTCTGCGCTGAATTTCGTAAGTGCGTATGGAGATTGGGTTTAATTGGCATTGACGGGAACGCGGAATAGAAGCGACCCTCCGTGTGTCAAAATGTTTCACAGCGAAACCACGGAAGGTCGCCCCATGTCAATGATGTCAGTCTCGCAGATTGCGGCGCTCAGCAGGAAGCTGAAACAGTTCTGATACCGCTTTCGGGAGTGTTTTGCG